>CAYGWM010000068.1:0-22357 GCA_964353555.1 uncultured Spirochaetales bacterium | reverse complement strand
GCGCGTCGCGGGTCTCACGGTGATGGGCGGCCACGTGCGCAGCGTCCGCCTCGGCACGAAGGAACTCCCGCACGGCATCGACTACAACCTGTGCTCCGATCCAGAAGCCACCGTCGCGGTGCTCGGCGCCGGCTTCAGGGCGACGCTGGTAACCGCCGACGTCACGCTGCAAACCTGGATGGGCCCCGCCGATCTCGTGCGCATCGAAGCGGGCGGCCCACTCGCACGCGCGATCGGCGCGATGCTGCGGCAGTGGACCGGCGTGCAGAAGAAGTTGTTCTCGAGTTGGGGCGGTCCCGAGCCCAGCGACTTCGTCGCGTTCCTGCACGACCCGCTCACCGTGCAAGCGCTGATCGATCCCGCGCCGCTGCGCTTCGAAACGCTGCGCATCGTCCCGAGCATCGAGCGCGGCATGCTGCGCACGCTCGAAGCGCCCGCGGGCGCGGCGTTCGGCTCCGAGATGCGGGTTGCGACGGGCGTCGACGCGATCGCTGCACGCGAAGCCGTCGTGGGTCGCCTCGCGTCGCTCTGAGCCACGCTGTCGCGCGGCGTGAGAGCGGGTCGAAATCAGTCGCGGCGCTTGACGCGGCCCCCAGTTCCGGTGGATTCTCTAGTTGAACTGACTAGCGCCGCATTGGAGAAGCCATGACCGCCTCGCCCCAGCCTTCGCCCGAACTCCGCTCCGCATGGCGGAAGACCGCCTGCATCCTCTGCAGTCTCAACTGCGGCATCGAGGTGCAGCTCGACGGCCGGCGCCTCGCCCGTATCCGCGGCGACAAGGATCACCCTGGCTCCGAGGGCTACACCTGCGAGAAGCCGGCCCGGCTCGATCACTACCAGAACGGCCGTCACCGGCTGACGACACCACTGCGCCGAAGGCCCGACGGAAGCTTCGAGGCGATCGACTGGGACACCGCGATCCGCGAGGTCGCCGCGGCGTTCGTCCGCGTTCGCGACGAGCACGGCGGCGACAAGATCCTCTACTACGGCGGCGGCGGGCAGGGAAATCACCTGCCCGGCGCGTACGCCCGCGCGACGCGTGCCGCACTCGGCTCCGTCTACGCGGCGAACGCGTTGTCGCAGGAGAAGACCGGCGAATTCTGGGTCGACGGCCAGCTCTTCGGTCGCCCCTCGTGCCACACCGCACCCGACTTCGAACACGCCGAAGTGGCGATCTTCGTCGGCAAGAACCCGTGGCAGTCGCACGGTTTCCCGCGCGCGCGCGCGGTGCTGCGCGAGATCGCGAAGGACCCAAATCGCACGCTGATCGTGATCGACCCGCGCCGGACCGAGACCGCCGACCTCGCCGATTTCCATCTGCAGGTGAAGCCGGGAACCGACGCCTTCGTGCTCGCGGCGCTGCTCGCGGCGCTGATCCAGGCCGATGCGATCGATCACGCTTTCGTACGCGAACACACCAACGGCGTCGAGGATGTCCTCGCGGCGCTGCGCGAGGTCGACGTCGCCGCCTACTGCAAACGTGCGGGCGTCGACGAGCCGATGCTGCGCGAGATCGCGCGGCGCATCGCGGGCGCCGCGAGCGTCTCGATCCTCGAAGACCTCGGCATCCAGCAATCACGCCACAGCACGCTCAACTCGTATCTCGAGAAGCTCCTCTTCCTGCTCACGGGCAACTTCGGGAAACGCGGCACGTCGAATCTTCACACGCAGATCGGCAAGCTGTTCGGCGGAAGTCGCAGCGATCGGCGCACGCCCGTCGGCGGTCACCGCATCATCGGGGGATTGATCCCGTGCAACGCGATCCCCGAGGAGATCCTCACCGACGACCCGAAGCGCTTCCGCGCGCTGCTCGTCGAGAGCGGCAATCCCGTGCATTCGCTCGCCGACAGCCAGCGCATGCGACAGGCGCTCGAAGCGCTCGATCTCGTCGTCGTGATCGACGTCGCGCTCACTGAAACGGGACGCCTCGCGGACTACGTGCTGCCCGCGTCGTCGCAGCTCGAGAAGTGGGAGGCGACCTTCTTCAACCTCGAGTTTCCGAAGAACGTCTTCCATCTGCGCGCGCCGCTGCTCGATGCGCTGCCGGGCACGCTGCCGGAAGCCGAGATCCACTCGCGCCTGTTGCAGGCGATGGGCGCGCTCACCGAAGCCGACCTGGCACCGCTGCGCGACGCCGCGAAGCAGGGTCGCGCGGCCTACGCCGGCGCATTCTTCGCGGCGCTCGGCGCGAATCCGAAGCTCGCGAGCATGGCGCCGGTGGTGCTCTACGAGACGCTCGGCAACACGCTGCCCGACGGCGCCGCCACGGCCGCGGTGATCTGGGGACTCGCGCACAACTGCGCGCGCGCATACCCAGAGTCGCTGCGCCGCGCGGGTTTCGACGGCGACCCGATCGCGCAGGGCGAGGCGCTCTTCGACGCGATCCTCGCAAGTCGCTCGGGCGTGGTCTTCAGCATCGACGAGTACGAAGAGACCTGGCAGCGGCTCGAAACCGACGACGGGCGCGTGCGACTCGCAATCCCCGAGCTGATCGCCGAGCTGCGCACGCTGCGCGACGAGGATCCGTCGCAGCGCGATCCCGCGTTCCCCTTCGTGCTCGCCGCGGGTGAGCGCCGCACCAGCACGGCCAACACGATCTTCCGCGATCCGGCGTGGCGCAAGAAGGACGTCGACGGCGCGCTGCGCATCTGCCCCGAGGATGCGGCGGCGCTCGGCATCGCCGACGGCGGCCGGGCGCGCATAACGACCAAGCGAGGCAGCGTCGTCGCGACGGTCGAGATCACCGACACGCTGCGGCCCGGGCACGTCACGCTGCCGAACGGACTCGGCCTCGCGTACCCCGACGAGAACGGCAACGAAACGGTCCGCGGCGTCGCACCGAACGAGCTGACCGCGTCCGAGGATCGCGACTGGCTGGCCGGCACACCGTGGCACAAGCACGTCGCTGCGCGCGTCGAGGCGAGCTTCGGCTGATGCGGCGCACGCGCTTCGACCGCTGGCCGTGCCCGATCGCACGCGCGACGGATCTCGTCGGCGACTGGTGGACCCCGATCATCCTGCGCAACGCGTGTGCGGGTCAGCGGCGCTTCGATCAGTTCCAGCAATCGCTCGGCGTGCCGCGGGCGATCCTCTCGCGACGGCTGAACCGCCTCGTCGACGAGGGCCTGCTGCGCAAGGAGCGCTACGCAGAGCGACCGCCCCGCTACCAGTACCTGCTCACCGACAAGGGCCGCGCGTTCTGGGACGTGCTCGCCGCGCTCTGGCGCTTCGGCGAGGACTGGATGTGGGAGCCCGGCAAGTCCCCGCCGGTCCGGCTCGTCGACCGCGAGACCGGTCGAGAGATCCATCCCGTGGTCGTCGACGAGAACACTGGCCAGCGTCTCGATCTGCGCCGCGTGCGGATGGCCGCCCGCGAAAGCGCCGCGGCTACGCCGGCGGGTTCGTGATGGTGAGTGCGCTCGAGGTCGCTGCCTTGCGAGCGCGCTGACCGCCGAACAGCCAGCCCGCGAGCACGCCGAGCAGGTAGAGAATCATCATCGGTACCGCGAGCAGCGTCTGGCTCACCCAGTCGGTCGAGGGCGTCAGCACGGCACCGAGGATGAAGCAGACCAGGATCGCGTACGGAAAGCCGCGCAACAATTGGCCGACCGACAAGATCCCTGCGGTCGCCAGGAAGAATACGACTACGGGCATTTCGAACGACGCACCGAATGCGAGAAACATCGTCGTGGTCATGCCGAAGACTTCGCTCATCGACCATGCCGATTGCACGAACTCGTTCTCGAAGTTCGCCAGGAACGCGAACATGATCGGAAACACGAATTGGTGTCCAAAGAGCGCGCCGGTCACGAAGAGCAGCGTCGAGACCAGCACGAACGGCACCGCGAACTTCTTCTCGGTGTGGTACAGACCGGGCGCAATGAACGACCACGCTTGCCACAGCACGACCGGCAGCGCGATCACGAAGCCCGCGAGCAGAGCGCCCTTCATGTAGGTGAAGAAGATCTCGCCCGGTGCAATCGCCTGGAGATGGCCCTTCCCGCCGCCGAGAGCATGCACGGCGGGTGCGAGCAGCGCCGCGAAGATCTGTTCCTTCCACGCCCACGCGACGCCCGACGCGACGATCCACGCCAGGATCGACTTCACGAGGCGCGTGCGCAGCTCGGCGAGATGTTGGGTCAGCGGAAGGCGATTCTCGTCCATCGAGGGGGAGATCAAGAGGTCGAGCCGCTCGGATCGCGATTGGGCGCTTTCACGGCGTCTGTGCGCGCGGCGGCATCGGCGCGCGCCTGCACTGCCGGCGGCGCGATGGCGGTTGCGGGCTGCGGCGGAGCCGGTTGCGGCTTCGGGTCCTCGACCGCCTCGTTGAAGGTCTGGCGGAGATCGGTCGAAGCGCGGCGGAACTCGGCCATCGCGCGACCGAGCGAGCGCGCCAATTCGGGCAGGCGCGCCGGGCCGAATATGACCAGCGCGACGACCAGAATCACCATCAGCTCAGTCATGCCGATGCCGAACATGGCGCAATCCTAACTCATGATCTCCAACTGGTGATTTCCGCACCACGGCCGGACGGCCGCGCGCCAACACGGGTCAGGGGGCCCCGAGATTTGCGGGCGCGTCTTGATGATTTCCGCGCCGCCGGCGGACGCCGGCGCGCCAACACGGGTCAGGGGGCTTCGAGAGGCGTTGTTGCCTTCAGGCGGCGATGGCGTTTTTTCGGGACGGGGTGCGCCGCGGATTGCGGGATCGGGTGGCGAGCATCGAGAGGCCCATGCGCACTTCGCCGAAGCGGCCGTTGGCGCTCCAGACGATGCGGGCGATCGAATCGAGAGTCGGCCGACCGTCGACACCGCGGACGATCACGTGAAGCAAGGATCCGACCGGTTCGGTCTCCTTCGCCCGTAGGCAAGCGCCCTTGGACGAGAGGTCGAGGGTGAAGCCCACGTGCCACCGCTCTTCGCGGCGAGCGCGCGGGAAGGGTGCGAACTCCACCAACCGTACCGTCGCGATCCGTCGCGCCTTGCGAACGGAACGCAGCGTCGTGACGCTCCCGCCTCCCTCGAAGTCGAGTGAGAGCTGGCTCCTTGCATCGCGCATCCTAGGGTGCCCCCCTCTGGTCGCTTTGCCGCGCCAACGGCACGGCCGACTCCGAACTCGAACGCGTCGATGCGACCAGGTCGGCGACGAGATCGAGTTCGACCTCCCCGCTGGCCCCTTCCGCAACGACCGCGAACTCTTTCACCAACGCCGGATCGAACTGCGTCCCCGCGCAGCGCTCGAGTTCGGCGAGCGCTTCGGCGCGCGTGCAGCCCGGGCGATCGGGTCGCATGCCGCCGGTCATCGCGTCGAACGAGTCGGCGATCTGAACGATGCGTGCCGTGAGCGGGATCGTGTCGCCGGCGAGCTGATCGGGATAGCCCGTGCCGTCCCAGCGCTCGTGGTGGTGGCGCACGGCCGCGACGAGTGCCGGCGATACGCCGAGCGGTGCGATCAGTCGCGCGCCGACCTCCGGATGTCGCTCGATCAGGCTGCGCTCCTCCGGTCCGAGCGGCCCTTCGTGGGTGAGCAGCTTGTAGGGGACGCCAATCTTGCCGATGTCGTGCAGGAAGGTGGCGAGGCGCACGTGACGCTTTTCGGTGACGGATAGGCAGAGCCGGTCGGCGAGCAGCGTCGCGTAGAACGCCGAGCGCCGGGCATGGCCGCGCATGAACGGATCCTGCGACTCGATCGCGTCCGCGAGCACCTCGAAGAACGGCAGCGTGCGCTCGGGCTCGGCCGCCGGCGACGGCGCGAAGTCGGCCGCCGAACGCGCGAGGATCTCGCCGAGTCGATCGCGCAATCCCGAATCAGCCCCGACCTGGTCGAGGATGTCGGCGACGTGCACGTTACGGCCGACCACGTCGGCGAGTTCTTCGAGGAACGTCACCAGCCGCCGTCGACCGCGTCGTCGCGACAGCGCGCGGTAGACCGCCGCCGTCACCTGCACCACGTCGAAGGGCTTCTGGAGGTAGTCGCAGATCCCATGGCGGATCGCGTCGGTCGCTGAGTCGAGGCTGCCGTGCCCGGTGATGATGATCACCTCGACGTCCGGGAAGTCGAGCCGGATCGCTCGCATCAATTCCTGGCCGCGCAGGCCGGGCATCGACAGATCGAGCGTCACGACGTCGATGGGCATCGTGCGCAGGATCTCGAGCGCTTCGGCGCCGCTCGAAACGGGCGTGACGGCGTAGGTCGGTGCCAGAATCATCCGGAGCGACTCACGCGGGCCGCGCTCGTCGTCGACGACGAGCACGTTGGCGCGGATGGGGCTGCGGTCGATCACACGGGTCTCCCTGGTCGCGTCTCGCAGTCGCGCATCGCCTGCATCGCAACACTGATGCCAAGTGCCGCCGGGCCGCAGGCCGCAGCCCAACTGTTCGAAAAGAAAGGGAGAACGAAGCAAGGGCCGGGGCGGTTCGAAGCAGCGCGGTCGTTCCGTTCGGAACGCGCGATCCGGTCGCTGTGCTGCAAGTCCCAGTTCTGGCGAGCGTTTCACGTGGTGTTCCGGATGGAACGCCATGTTCGGCTGGGGTTCAGTCCGGTTCGACCGGAGACGCCTCGTCGCCGGCCGCCGCTTTGATGCCGCAGCGGTCCATCTTCAGTTTGAGCAGCCGGCGGGTAATCCCGAGCTGCTCGGAGGCGCGCGTCTGGTTGCCCTCAGAGCGCTCGAGGGCCTCGCGAATCAGCTCATTCTCGAAGCGCAGCACGGCGCTCTCGAGATCGACGCGACCGGCGCGGACCTCGTCACGCAGCGATTCGGTGCGGCTCGCGATCTGCACTTCGTCGGGCAGATCGGCCGGCGCGATCGAGTCGCCGTCGGTGAGCGCGACCGCGCGCTCGATCGCATTTTCCAACTCGCGCACGTTGCCGGGCCAGGCGTAGCGCTCGAGCGCGATCAGCGTCTCGGGCTCGAAGCGCCGCGGACCGCGCCCGGCGTCGTCGCGCGAACGCGTGAGGAACGATTCGGCCAGCAGCCGAACGTCTTCGCGACGCTCGCGCAGCGGCGGCAGCTCGATCGGCACGACGTGGATGCGGTAGAAGAGATCTGCGCGGAAACGGCCCTGCGCGACCTCCTTTTCGAGGTCGCGGTTGGTGGCGGCCACGACGCGAACGTCGATGGCGATCGACTGTGCCCCGCCGAGTCGCTCGATCGTGCGCTCCTGCAGCGCGCGCAGCAGTTTCGCTTGCATTGCCGGCGCCATCTCGCCGATCTCGTCGAGGAACAGCGTTCCGCCGCTCGCAGCCTCGAACTTGCCGATGTGCCGCGCGCTCGCGTCGGTGAAGGCGCCCTTCTCGTGGCCGAACAGTTCGCTCTCCATCAGCGTGGCCGGAATCGCGGCGCAGTTCACCACGACGAAGCGCTCGTCATGACGCGGACCGAGATCGTGGATCGCGCGCGCTACCAGTTCCTTGCCGGTGCCGCTCTCGCCGGTGATCAGCACGTTCGCGCGCGAGGCGGCGACGCGCTCGATCGTCCGATAGACGGCGCGCATCGCCTCGCTCTGCCCGATCAATCGCCCGAGCCGCGCGCGTCCGGCCACCGCGTCGCGCAGCCGCACGACTTCCTGCTCGAGCGCGCGGTGCTCGAAGAGTTTGCGCACCTTGATGCGCAGCGCGTCCACTTCGAAGGGCTTCGTCACGAAGTCGGCTGCGCCGAGCTTCATCGCTTCGACGGCCGTCGCGACGGTGCGCGTGGCCGAGAGCACGATCACCGGCGGCGCGTCATCACGCTCGGCGAGCTCGCGCAGGAAGTCGATGCCGGTGCGGCCGGGCATCACGAGGTCGAGCAGTACGGCGTCGACGGCACGCTCATCGAGCAGTGCGAGAGCCGCGCCGACGTCGCCGACAGGCGTCACGTCGAACTCGTCCTTCAGCAGCATCCGCAGCGACTCGCGGACGCCGGGTTCATCATCTACGACGAGAATGTGCGGCATCGGCGCGGCGGAGATTACCGCTTGGCTGCGGCTTCCGAAGGGGCCGGCAGCTCGATCAACACGGTCGCTTCGCCGCTGGCGCTGGGCTCGAGTGCCAATGTACCGCCGTGGGCGCGCACCACGGCTTCGACGGCCGCCACCGCGAGCGCGTTATCGCCGAAGCCGAGGCCATCGCCGGCGGGCGCGCGGAAGCGAAGCAGGATGCGCAGGCGCGGCGCGCGCAGCAGGCCTCGTCCGCCGTCTTCGCGACCGCCCTGGTGCCGGGTTGCGACGTAGAGGTCACCGCGTTCCGGCATCCAGCCGAGTGCTTGCTCGAGCAGCAAGCCGAACGCAAAGCGGAGCTGGTCCGCGTCGCCGAGCACGTGGGGCTCCGCGCGGTCGAGTTCTTCGAGAACGACGAGGCGTCGCTCGCGGATGCGCGGTCGCTCGCGTTCGAGCAGTCGCGCGAGCATCGACGAGACGTCCACCGGCTCGCGAGCCGGCGGCGCCAGCTGGCCGAGTTGCGCAAGCGTATCGATCACCGCTTCGATGCGGCGCGTGTCGGTCTCGACGCGCTCGGCGAACTGGCTGCGAAATTCGGGGTCGTCGAAACGGCTCGGCAGCATCGACGCGTAGGTCCGGATGCCGACGAGCGGATTACCGACTTCGTGGGCGACCGCCGCCGAGAGACGGCGGATCGCGTCACCGCTCGGGGCCTCTGTGCGTTCCGGAGCCGGGCTGGGATCCGGCAGCGGCGCACGGAGCGGAGCCGCCTTGCGTTGTTGCGTCTCGGACTCCGCGTGTTCCGGAACGTCGAGCGGCTGGGCTTCGAGCAGCGGCAGCTGAAGATGCTCGAAGCAGAGGTCGGCGGCCGTGACCGGATCGGCGCGCGTCGCGGTGAGCGTGCGAACGATCACGGCCTCGAGTTCGCGTTGGTTGCCGGGCCACGGGTGGGCGCGCAGCCGCGCTAGCGCGGCCGCATCGAAGCGTCGCTCGGGTTCGCCGCGTGACGCAGTGAACCCGCGCGTCATGCCGGTCGCGATCGACTCGATCGCGGCGCTTCGCTCGCGCAGCGGCGGGATGCGCAGCACGAAGCCGGCCAGCGCGCGGGCGAGGTCGGGGTCGAGGTGATCTTCGTCGTCGCCGTCGGGATCGCCGGCGGTGGCGATCCAGCGCACCCGAGCCGCGCGCAGCCAGCCGGTCGGGGCGCCATCTTCGATCACCGTGCGCAGCGCGCGTTGCGCCGCGGGATCGAGCCGGTCGACGTCTTCGAGGCACACGGTCAGCGCACCCGCGCTCGGAACCTCACCCGTCTCGGGCGCAAGGTTTGCCAGCAGCGCGAGTGGATCCGCACCGCTCGCGCACACGACCGCCGCGAATGGCGCCGTCGCGTCGGCTGCCGTCATCGCGTGCAGATAACGGGCGAGCAGCGCGCGGCCGGTGCCGGGCTCACCGCGCACGAGCAGCGGCAGCGTGGCGCGCGCGGGATCGGTCGCGGCGAGCAGTGCGGGCAATTCGAGATCGCCGAGCCAGCGGGCGAAGCGCGCCGCGATCGCGTCGCGCCGATGCCGCGCGGTGAGCGCCGCAGCGGGACGCCGCGCGAGTGCTGCGCGCAGGCGACGACGCAGCAACGCGACGTCGCTCGCGATCGGCACCAGCGTCGCCGGCAGCGCGTCGAACAGCCGCGCGACCTCGGGTGCGTCGAGCGGACGCGCGAGCAGCACCCACGCGGTTCCGCCGAGTCGCGGCGCGAAGCGGTGGGCGAACTCCAACTCGGCTTCGAAGTCGCCCGCGACGCCGAGCAATACCGCGCGCGGCGGCTGCGCCGCGTCGAAGCGCGCCGCGTCGCTCGGGTCGCCGGCGAGCACGTCCTGCGGGCTCGCCATCGCGACGAGCGCCTCCCGCCAGCGCGGGTCGCGATGCACGATCCAGAGTTTGGCCATGGCGTCTTCGCGTTCGACTCCGGTAGGGCCCCCGGCGCGGGGCACACCCATCCGCAGCATTCAGCGCGCAATCCGTGTGCCAAGCGCCGAGGCGACGATCGATGGCTGCGCAAGCAGGCAGCACGGCCAGCGTCCAAGCACGCCGCGGCACACGCGAATGGAGTAGAACAAACCGGGGTTTGGGGTCGCCGATGCTGCGTGACCTCGCGGAGCGCGGGGCCAATGCGCTCGCCAAATTGGGAAGACCATTGCCTCTCGCTCGCCGGCGTTGCCCGTGAACAGTGGCTCTGCCAGTATGGCCCGACCCAGTTTGGTCTGACCCAGTCTGGTCTGACCCAGTCGGAGTCATGCTTGGCGAGCGTCGATCCCGTAGCTCCAAGCGCTGCTCGTCCCGCAACGCGAGGCGGCGTCATCGACGGCGGACCCGAGGTCCGGCTGCGAAATTGGTTCGAGCGTCCCTACGACGACGCGATCGCCGCCGCGCGCACCTGCTATTCGCCGCGCGTCATCGAAGTCGACGAGATCACCGATCGCCAGCGCCGCAACATCGGCCCGCTGACGTTCAAGGGTGGTCATCACACCGTCTACCAGCACGCGACCTTCGAGTTCGCGCTGTCGGGCATCTCGCGCCAGCTCGTCTGGTGTTTCTTGCATGCGTTCCCGTTCTACAACACCGAGCAGCAGAGCCAGCGCTATGTGCGTCTCGACGAGGCGCGCGCGCACGTGCCTCGAGCGCTCGGTCCCGAGGCGCGCGCGGTGTTCGAGGCGAGTGTCGCCCGCTCGTGGGAGTCGTACCGCGCGCTGACTGCGCGTCTCGAACCCGTGACGAACGACATCCTGCACGATCTCTGGCATCTCGACCGGCGCAAGAACCAGGCGTTCGGGAAGAACGTCGCGAAGGAAGCCGAAAAGAAGGCGATCGAGACCGCGCGCTATGTGCTGCCGATCGCCTGTCACACGGCGATGGTCTACACCGTTTCGGGACTCGTGCTGCACCGGCTCCGAAGGATGGCCGGCGCTTGTGATGTGCCCGACGAAGCGCGCGACGTGGTCGGCCGGATGGTCGCCGCAGTCGAGCATCTCGATCCGGCGTTCTTTCGCGAGGTGGGCGATCCGGCGCTCGGCGACGCGGCGATCGCCGAGAACACGCTCGCGCCGGCCGGCGTCGGTGACGCGGCCGCGCTCGAGGCTTTCGACAAGTCGCTCGGCGGGCTGCGTTCGCGACTGGTCGACTGGGGCACGCGTTCGCCCGCGGTGGTGGCCGATGCGGTGCGTCACGTGCTCGGTCGCTCCGATCTCGACGACACCGAGGCGCTGGCGATTGCGCTCGATCCGGCGCGCAATCCGTACCGGCTCGAGACGCTGAACGTCGCGACCCACGCGCCGCTGATGCGTGCACTCGAACACGCCCACTACACCTTCCGCAAGAAGCTCTCGCACAGCGCCGATTCGCAGGACCAGCGACACCGCATGGTGCCTGGCTCGCGGCCGCTGCTCTCGCGCACCGTGCCCGCGCACGTCGACGTGGTGGAGCCCGAGCTGATCCGCGAGGACCCGGCCTGCCATACGCTCTTCGAGGAAGCCGTCGCGGACGCGTGGCGGGCGCGTGCGGATCTACTGGCGCTCGGCGTCGCGCCGCATCTAGCGCTCTATGTGCTGCCCAACGCGCTGTCGGTACGTTTCGAAGAGTCGGGTTCGCTGCTGCACCTGATCCACAAGTGGACGATGCGGACTTGTTTGAACGCGCAGCGCGAGATCTGGCAGGCGTCGATGGACGAGATCGAACAGGTGCGCGCCGTGCACCCCGAGCTGATGCACCACGTCGGGCCGCCGTGTTTCGTCCGCGACGGCCTCGCACGGCCGCGCTGCACCGAGGGCAGTCACTTCTGCGGCGTGCCGGTGTGGCGCAGCTTCCCCGAGGTCGAGCGGAGGATCTGAAAATGCGTGGCAGAACGCTCGGGTTCGTGGTGCTGGTCGCGCTGGGGTTGCCCGCGATCGCGCAGGCCTTCGATCTCGACGGCTACTGGTACGTGCTCGTGCACTACCAGGACAAGGAGACGAACAAACCCGAGGCGTGGCGCTGGGAAGATCGCGTCTGGCGCTTCCACAAGAATGGCGACCTGCTCGAATGGACCGAATGGCCGATCGTGTCGCTGCAAGACGAGACGGGTCGCTTCGAAAGTCTGTCCGGCAATCGCTCGGCGCGCGTCATCGGCGCCTGGGAGCCGAACGCCGAGCAACTCACCGACATCAAGGACGGCCTCGTCGCCAACTCGCGCGGCGAGAAGTCCAAGACCTTGCGCGTCACTGGATCGGGTTGGGAATCGGGTGACGCAGCGGGCGGCGCTTCGGCGATGGTGATCACGTACAGCGAGACGTGGTCGATCGGCGGATCGCCCGACGCGCCCGTCTTCACGCGCGAAGACTCGATGGGATCAGCGAGCAGCGAGAGCATGGAGGGTCGCACCGAGTACCGCACCGAAGCGGTGCGCGACGGCGGCGCAGAATTGACCGGCAGCTTCGATCGCGACGGCTCCCGAACGGGCCGCTTCCGGATGATCCGCTCAGGTGAGGTCGGGCACGCCGGAACCGACTCGCTCGAGGATCGCCAGCGCAAGGGGCTGATGAAGCGCGCGGTCGAATCGGGTCTCGTGACGCCCGAGGAGGTCGCCGCGATGATGGGCGGCCAGGTGAAGCTGCCGGATGTGGCCAAGGGAGCGGATCGCGCGCAGTCGCGCGCGGCGATCCACAAGGCGGTCGAGGACGCGGTCAAAGCCAACGGCAACGACCCGTCGGCCGTGTCGTCGCAGATCGAACGCATCACCGGCAAGATCGAGAGCGCGCTCTTCGACCAGGGCAAGAGCGTCGAAGAAGTGCAGCAGTTGATCTCGCGAGGCGAGATCGGCCCGTGACGCCGACCCCAGTTCGAGCCGCGCAGCGCGCCGACCTGCCGGCTGTCGCGGCGCTCTGGGCGGCGCTGCTCGAGAGCCACGCCGCTCTCGATCCCGTCTTCGAGTTGCGGGCGGGTGCGTCGGCGGCGCTCAAAAGCGAAGTCGCCCGGGCATTCGAAGGCAGCGACACGGCGCTGTTCGTCGCCGATGCCGGCGGGCGAATCGTCGGCTTCTGCGCCGCACGCCTCGAGCGCAGTCCGGCACTCGCGCGCGAATCTCGTCGGGCGGAGATCACCGAACTCGTGGTCGAATCCGCTGCGCGGCGGCACGGGGTCGGACGTGCTCTCGCGGACGCCGCGCTCGCCTGGGCTCGCCTTCGCGGCGCCGAGCGGGTGGAAGTGCGCGTCGCCGCGCGCAACGACGCGGGGCAGGCGTTCTGGCGCAGGATCGGCTTCGGCGCCTTCGTGGACGTGCTCGACCGCCGCCTGTAGTTTCCTCGTCGTTCCCCAAAATCCCAGGAGTCGACCCGTGGCCTTCAAGACCAATCCCCTCGCCCAGCAATTGAACGAGCGCCTCGCTGAAGCGGCGCCGGCCGTCTTGGCGATGCTCTCTCCGCTCGGCCGCCGACTCTACTTTCCGAAGGGAATCCTCTCGCAGTCGGCCGAGGCCAAGCAGAAGGCCAAGCGCTTCAACGCGACGATCGGGATCGCCACCGAAAAGGGTGGCCCGATGTACTTGCCGTCGATACAGCGCCATCTCCTCGAGATCGCGCCGAACGACGCCTACAACTACGCGCCGCCGGCCGGTCGCCAGACGCTGCGCGAACGCTGGCGCGAGAAGATCGTCGCGGAGAACCCGTCGCTACGGGGCAAGTCGTTCGGGATGCCGATCACGACCAGCGCGCTGACGCACGGTCTCGCCGTTGCCGGCGATCTCTTCGTCGGCGAAGGCGATCGCATCCTGCTCCCCGATCAGCTCTGGGGGAACTACCGGCTCACCTACGAAGTGCGGCTCGGCGCGGAGATCGTGACGTTCCCGTTCTACACCGGCGGCGGCTTCCACACCCAAGCGTTCGCGAGGGCTCTCGCGGAGAACGCGTCGGGGCGCGACAAGCTGATCGTGTTGCTGAACTTCCCCAACAACCCGACCGGCTACATGCCGACGCCCGCCGAAGGTCGCGCGATCAGCGACGCGCTGGTCGCGCAGGCGGCGGCTGGCACGAAGGTCGTCGTCATCACCGACGACGCGTACTTCGGGCTCTTCTACCACCTGGGCGCGCCGTCGATGACCGAGTCGCTCTTCGGTCTGCTCACGGGTCGCCACCCGAACCTGTTCGCGGTGAAGCTCGACGGCGCTACAAAAGAACTGTTCGCGTGGGGCCTGCGCTGTGGCTTCATCACCTTCGGTCCGGGCGATCCCGCGAGCGCCGAGGTCGTGTGCGAAGTGCTCGACGCCAAGGCGCGCGGCGCGATCCGCGGCGCGCTCTCGAACAGCCCGATGCTGTCGCAAACGCTGGTCGAGCGGGCGCTCGAGTCGTCGTCGATCGCCGCCGAACGCAAAGACAAAGCCGAGACGCTGCGTGCCCGCGCGACGAAGGTCTACGAAGTCGTGAATCGCTCGGAGTTCCGCGCGACCTTCGACCCCTACCCCTTCAACAGCGGCTACTTCATGTGCGTGAAGGTAAAAGGCGTCGACGCCGAGAAACTGCGCGTACACCTGCTCGACAAACACCAAATCGGCCTGATCGCGACCAGCCCCACCGACATCCGCGTCGCCTTCTCCTGCCTCGAACTCGACCAGATCGAGCCGCTCTTCGAGACCCTGCACAACGCGATCGAGGAGCTTCGCTGAGAGGTGCCCGCTGAGAGGTGCCGGGCGTCAGGTTATTTTTTGTCAGGTTATTCGCGGAGCCGACGCATCGGCACCGGGTAACTCAATAACCTGACAAAAAATAACCTGACGCCCGGCACCTCTACCGGCCGAGGGCTTCGAGGATTTTGGCGGTGGCATTGATGCCGCGTTCCATGTTTTCGATCGAGACGCGCTCGTTGGGGCCGTGGATGCCGCGGGTTTCGCTCGGCGGGAGCCAACGCGGCACGAAGCCGTACGAGACGATGCCGAGTTCGCGGAAGTAGTGCGCGTCGGTGAAGCCGGCGATCACGCGTGGCAGCACGAGCGCGCCTGGGTCGATCTCGCGCGCGACGCTTTCGATCGCGCGGAAGAGTTCGGTGTCTGCCGGAGAGCTGCGCGTCTCGAACGCGAGGATCGGGTCGATGCGGATACTCGGGTCGGCTACGACGTCGCGTAGTTGTTCGAGGAACTCGTCGCAGCGTTCGTCAGGCAGCAGGCGCACGTCCAAGTCGGCGCGCGCTTCCTCGGGAACGACGTTCGGCGACGATCCCGCTCTCAGCACCGTCACCGCGATCGTGTCGCGCACCAGCGCTGCGCGCGAGTCGTCCGCGAGGAAGCGGCGCCGGAACTCGGCGTCGTTCGCGAGCGCGTCCCCGAGGTTGGCGAGTCCGGCGCGATCCTCGGGTTCGGCGAGCGGCGCGAGTTCGCGGAACATGTGATCCACCTCCGGAACGACGCGCACTTCGGTCTGCATGCGTCGCAGCCGTTCGAGCGCCGCGACCAGGCGCGGCACCGGACCGTGGAGTCCTCCGGTCGACGCGTGTCCCGCCGTTCCCTTTGCGGTCAGGCGCGTCCAACAGGGCGCCTTTTCCGCGACCGCGACGCCCCAGACGTTCGGCGCTCCCTCGGTGCCGAGCAGGATTCCGCCACCTTCGGTGAGCAGGAACTCGGCGCCGCGCAGCAGATCCTTGTGGCGTTGTGCGATGAAGCCGGCGCCATCGCGACCGCCGGTTTCCTCGTCGGGCGTGGCGAGCAGGATCACGTCGCGCGACAGCTCGACGTTGCGGCGCGCGAGTTTCGCCATCGCGAGCAGGTGCATGACTGCGAGGCCCTTCGCATCGAGTGCGCCGCGCCCGACCACGTAGCCGCCCGCGATCAGTCCGCCGAACGGATCGACCGCCCAGCCATTTGGCTCGGCGGGGACGACGTCGAGATGGGACAGCAGCACCACCGGCGGACGCTTGCCGGTGCCAGGCAGCCGCGCCCAGACCGCGGCGCGACCGGTCTTGGACTCCTCGGACGGGGTCTCGATCACGCGTGCCTCGAGGCCTTCCCGGCGCGCGACCGAGACGAGCAGCTCAGCCAGCGGGCGCTCGTCGCCGGGCGGGTTCACTGTGTTGATCTGGATCGCCTCGGATAGCAGCTGGCTGGCGGCTCCTGCGAGGTCCTTATCGGGATTCGGCAGGGCGCGGCCGGGCAGCGGGAACGCGCAGCCTGGCAGGGCCCAGATGCCCGCAGCCAGGGCCGCCAGAATCTTTCGCTTCCGAAGCTTGGCGGCGCGCCTGCGGCTCGGAGTGGGTTCGATGATGGGCAGCTCCTCTGCAACTGCTCTCCCGAACGAGCCACGCAACGAAAACCCGATTACGAACTGTAACTTACAGTTGGATCAGGCCTTTGCCGATGCGCTAACCGTAGCGCCCGCCGCGCAGGGGCAGGAGGGGACCATTTGAGGACAGCTGGAGACAACCGGCGAGATCGCAGGGCAGCGTGTACCGCACGCGGCGGATTGCGCGCAAAGGTCGCCGGTGCCGTTACCACTCTCGTCGGCGTCGCCACGATCTTAGTCACCGTCAACTCGCTCTTCGTCTTACCCGCAATCGCCGGTCAGGGCGCAGCGGTCGCAGGTCTCGCTGGCGGCGCCCTCGCCGCTTCCGCATCGACCAGCCTGGCGCTTGCGCTGGCTACCAACCCGAAGTCGAAGTCCGAAGCCGTAGCGTCGCCGCAGACCACGCTGCTGGCCGCGCTCGCTTCGCCGAGCGAACGCGTCGTCGAAGGGCAGATCGCGCGTGGCGACACCCTCGCGAAGTCGCTCTCCCGCCAGGGTCTCTCGAAGGGGGCGGTGTCGCAGATTCAGCGAGAGTTGAAGGACAAGTACGATTTCCGGCGCGCGAAGGCCGGTCACGGCTATCGCGTCACGCTCGACACGAGGGGCGCACTCGTCTCATTCCACTACACCGTCTCGAAGACCGAGCACTACTGGCTCGAGAACGACGGCAAGTCCTGGAACGCCTGGCGCGAAGAGGCCGACGTTCGTCGCGAGCAGAAGAAGATCGCCGGTATCGTGACGACGAGTCTGCACGATGCGATCGAAGACCTCGGCGGAGCGGAGAACAGCCGCCTCGCGAACGACTACGCCGGAATTTTCGCCTGGGACCTCGACTTCTCCCGCGGCATCCAGCAGGGCGACCAGTTCCGAATTCTCTACGAGCGAGCTTTCGCGCCACAGGGCAAGGGGCGTGAACGCAATCTCGGTCCGGGCCGCATCCTGGCCGCCCGTTACCACGGCGGCGGCGGCGAACTCCAGGCGATCTACTACGAGACCGAGGCGGGCCGCGGTGGCTACTACCGCCCCGACGGCACTTCGGTGCGGGGCCAGTTCCTGGCCGCGCCGCTCAACTTCAGCCGCATCACCTCCGAGTTCACGCACGCGCGCTTCCATCCGATCCTACGTAAGGTCCGACCGCACCCGGGCATCGACTATGCGGCACCTGCAGGTACGCCGATCTGGTCGGTCGCGAATGGTGTCGTCAGCTACGCCGGCTGGATGAGCGGCTACGGGCGGCTCGTCAAAGTCATGCACGCCGACGGCTACGAGTCTTATTACGCGCACATGTCGCGCTATGTGCCGGGCCTGCGCGTCGGCCAGCCGATTCGTCAGAAGCAGGTGATCGGCTACGTCGGATCGAGCGGCCTCTCGACGGGTCCGCACGTCTGTTTCCGTGTGACCAAGAGCGGCGAATACGTCGATCCGTCGCGGGTGCGCATCGCGTCCTCCGTCGAGCGGATTCCGAAGAGCCAGTGGGCGGCATTCAAGGCCACGCGCGATCGCCGACTCGCCGAACTCGGCCCCGCACCGATCATCGCCACCGACGAGGCGATGTAGCCGCCTCCCTGCGCGCGGACGTCCACGCCGCGCATCGGCCGGCCCCTCGAGGCCGCCTCCTATCGGTCTACCCGCGTTGGTCCTGCTGTGCGAGGATGCCGCCATGCGAGACGGCGCCCCCCCGCCCGAAGCTGATCTGCGCAGCCGTCTGGCCGCCGCGGGCAGCCTGCTTGGCGCACGCGAGTCGGCCCACCGCGCTGGGTTGGACGAGGCGAGAAAGCGCTGCGAGTCGCTCCGTTCCGTCGTCGCCGACGCCGTCGACGCCTTTCACAGCGCTGCAGCCGACGCCGGCGCTCCGCACCTCCGCGTCGACGTGACGCCGTTGCGCCTCGACGAGAAGCACGTGCGCGCGGTCGAGTTCGAGGTGCGCCGCGGCCGGCACGCCGGCGTGGTGACGGTGAAGTCGCGCGGCGACGTCACGCTGGTCGGTCCGTTCCGCAGCGGCAAGACAGAAGGCCCCTGTCGCACCTTCCCGTGGGACGCTGAGAAGGAGATCGACAAGGCAGTCGGCGACTTCCTGTTGCGCTTTCTCGAAGAGGCCGCGACTCCTTGAAGGCCGCGCGTTCCGAAACGGTGAGGCGCAGCGCATGACGCTCGATCGTAAGGCGTCGGCCGAGCTCGAGCGGCCGATCGAGTCGCACAGCGATCTGGTCGCGTACTTCCGCGTCGGCGAGAAGCCGCGCGAACGCTTCCGCCTCGGCATCGAACACGAAAAGCTCGCGCTGCGACTCGGCTCCTTCGACCCGGTTCCCTACGACGGACCGAACGGCATCGAGGCGCTGCTGCGAAGCATCGCCGACCAGCCCGGCTTCGAGACGATCACCGAGGACGGTCGCGTGCTGGGTCTCGATGGTCCCGCCGGCGTCTCGCTCGAGCCCGGTGGGCAAGTCGAGCAGAATGGCAGTCCGCATACGGAACTGCGCGCGGCCGTCGCGGAGATCCACGAACATCTCGCGCTGGTGCGACGCGTCGCCGAACCGCTCGGCATCGCGCTCTTCGGGCTCGGCGCGCATCCGTTCCATCCGACCAAGGAACTGACCCAGATCCCGCGTGAGCGCTATCGGATCATGCGCAGCTATCTGCCCACGCGCGGCGAGCTGGCACTCGACATGATGCACGCCACCGCATCGGTTCAGGTGAGCTTCGACTGGTCGGACGAAGCCGACATGGTCGCGGCGCTGCGCGCGTCGCTGGCGGTGACGCCGATCGTCACAGCCTGCTTTGCCAACTCGAGCTTGCAACTCGGGCGCCCGAGTGGCTTCGTGTCGCGGCGCGCCTGGATCTGGCGCCACACGGATCCGGATCGAAGCGGCCTGCTGCCCTTCGTGTTCGAACCCGGATTCGGCTACGCGCGCTACGCGGAGTGGGCGCTCGACGTGCCGATGTTCTTCCTCGTGCGCGACGGTCACTACCGCGCGATGCAAGGCAAGACCTTCCGCCGCTTCTGGAACGAAGGCCACGAGGGCGAGCGAGCCACACTCACCGATTGGGATCGCCATCTGACGACGCTGTTCCCGGAAGTGCGCGTGAAGCGCATCCTCGAGGTGCGCTGCGCCGACGCGGTGCCCGCAGCGCTGCTCGGGGCCGTTCCGGCGTTGTGGCAGGGGATCCTCTACGACCGCGACGCGCGCAGCGCGGCGGCCGCACTCGCCGCGTGGAGCCCGGAGCAGCGCGACGCTGTACAGCTCGATGTGGCACGACGGGGACTCGCCGCCGAGACGCCGAGTGGTTCGATGCGCGAGCTGGCACGTGCACTCGCGGGCATCGCTCGACGCGGACTCTCGAACCAGGGTCCGGCGACGGCCGCCGCAGTCGATCTGCTCGATCCGCTCGACGACCTGCTCGAGAGGGGAAAGAGCCCCGGCGAGATCGTGCTCGAACGCTGGCAAGGAGACTGGGCAGGCGCACCAGATCGCTTGATCGATTCCACGCGGTACTGATAGAGTGCCGCCGCCCCGCCCCGCGCGCGGCGGCAGGGAGGGCTCCATGGCGCAGAACTTCAAGATCAGCTTCTCGCTCGAAGAGAGCGACGTCGCCTATTTCCGCAAGCTATTCCGTGATGCGCGCAAGACTGCCGCTGGACAGGATCCGGACGAGATCATCAAGGCGGTCCAGGACCTGATCCACCGGGTTCGGGAGGCGAAGAAGATTCCAACGTTCGTGTCCGAAACCGTCTCGGTCCTCGAAGACCTGGTCAAGATGATTCAGGACGAGGACTACGAGCTTCCCAAGGCGCCTCGCGCCGAAGTGCTCGCCGCGCTCGCCTACTTCGCGGATCCCGAAGACCTGATTCCCGACACCGTGCCAGGCCTCGGCTTCCTCGACGATGCGATCATGATCAAGATCGCCGAAGAGGAGTTCCGGCACGAGCTCTGGGGCTATCGGAGCTTCGTGAAATTCCGCTCGGGAGCCGAAGTGCGACCGTGGACAACGGTCGCCAAGACGCGACTGCCCGAGCGGCTCATCGAGCAGCGCAAGAAGATCCGTGCGGACGTGGATCGCCGGAAGCGCGAGCGCCGCACCAGTTGGTGGTAGTGGGGCGGTATCCCACGAGAGGGAGATGAGCGCCCGCGCGCGCATCCTCATCGTCGACGACGAGGAAGCGATCCTCGAGACGATGACGTTCACCTTCGCGGACGACTACGACGTCCTCACCGCACCGAGCGCGCCCGAAGCGCTCGACGTGCTGGACGCCCATGCGCCGATCGCCGTGGTGATCACCGATCAGCGCATGCCCGAGATGACCGGCGTCGAGTTCCTGGCGCGCGTCTGCGAGCGCCACCCGAACACGACACGCATCATCCTCACCGGCTACGCCGACGGCGACGCGATGGTGCGCGCCATCAACGAAGGCCACGTCTACGCCTACGTCACCAAGCCGTGGGAGCCGGACGCGCTGAAGCAGCTGGTCCATCGCGCGGTCGAGCTGCACCGGCTGCGCTTGCAGAACGAGCGACTTCTCGACGATCTGAAGCAGGCGAACCGCTTCCTCGGAGCCGCGATCGACGAGATTCCCGTCGGCGCGTTGGTGGCGGACGCGGCGGGAGTCGTGCGCGCCGTCAATCGCTCGGGTCGCGAATACCTGGGCCTCCGCGCCGACCCGCGCGGCAAGGCGCTCGCTGAAGTCCTCGGTGCCGCGACGCTTCGCGAGTTGCGTGACACCGCGGCGCGTCTCGGCGAAGCGGAAGGGACGCCCTACGAGGAGCTGGAGCTTTCGCTCGGCGGCGTTTCGCTCCGCCTGCGCATTGCCGTGCGCACGATCCGGCAGGCCGAACAGCCGATCGGGCGCGTGATCCTGCTGCGCGAGATTTCCCACGAACCGCTGCGACGTCGCTTCGAAGAGTTGTTGCAGGACATCAAATCGGCGTCCGGTGGGCTGCGCGCGCCTCTCGAGAAGGCACAGCAGGAGCTCGGCGAGTGCGCAGCGCAGGTGAAGGCGTGCGGTGTCGAGTCGCCGGGTATGGCGGAGCTGGGCGAGCGCATCTCGCGGACCCGCACCGCGATCGAGCATTGGCTCGCCGTCGACGACGCGCTGGTACGCGACGGCTATCCGGACGCGCAGCTGCTGCGCGAGCGCATGCGCATCGGTTTGTCGCGGTGGCCCATGCCCGAAGACCTTCCGGAGCGCGTGCGTGCGTTGGCCCAGCGCGTCGAGTCCTACTACCAGACGGGCGAGAATCCTGGCCAGCCCGTCCTCTGAGACGCCGCCGCGCGCGTTGCCGCAGCTGCTGCTCGCGGTCGACCGGCTCGGGCTGCGCGTGCGCTTCACGTGGGCCTTCCACGCGCGCGAACTTCGCTTCGAGCGCGAGACGCCCGAAGGCTTCGTCCCGCTCTTTCCCGAAACGTTTTCGTTTCATCTCGATCGCCATGATCCGTTCGAGTTGCAGCTTCAGTTCGAGGATCTCTGGTCGGACCCGCGAAGGCTCGACGCCGCTGCGACGCGTCGTGATTCGCAGGATCTCGTGCGACGCATGCTGGCCGGCGCGCCGGGCTACGTCGAGGCGGTCCTCGATCAGCTGGCGCAGGGCGGTCGGCTGAGCGGCGCCGCAAGCGTCCGCGTCCACGCCGACGCGGTGGTGCTGGCGCGCGTCGTCGCGCGCTTCCTGCGCGAGAAGGAACTGGAATCGCATCCCGAGACGCGCTTCACCCGCTTCCATCTACGTAAACTGGTGTGGCGCGCCTCGTGGGCGCTGGTGCGAGAGCGGGTCGGTGACGAGCGACTCGAGGAGTGGCTCGCGTCGCCCGCGGCCGGCGCGCGGCGCTCACCGCCCGCGTTCACCGAGCGCGAGTTGATGCAGGCTCTCGGCGGCGACGATGACGCCGAAGCCGCCCCGCTGGTGCTCGCGCTCGCCGAGCGCGCCTTCCATCGCTGGCTCGAAGACACCTGCCTGGACGACGACAACGAGGCGTTCGAGAGCGAGGGGTCGCCGTTCGCGAGTCGCGAGGACGAAGTGCTCGCGGTAGTGAGCATCGACCCGCAGCGGCGGCTGTACCGCGTTGCGCACATGACGCCAATGCTGCGCCGCCAGAGCAGCCGCGACTGCCTGCGCGTGTTGCGCGCACTCGAGGTCTGGTTCCTGCGCCAGTACGACGTGC
>CAYGWM010000067.1:16447-22360 GCA_964353555.1 uncultured Spirochaetales bacterium | reverse complement strand
GCGACAGGTAGACCGTCGCGATGAGGAGACACAGTCCCTGGTTGGTACAAATGTTCGACGTCGCCTTCTCGCGGCGGATGTGCTGCTCGCGGGTCGAGAGCGTCAGCACGAAGCCGCGCCTACCACGCGAATCGACGGTCTGGCCGCACAGGCGCCCGGGCATCTGGCGCACGTGGCGCTCGCGCGTCGCGAGGAAGCCGAGCGCGGGGCCGCCGAGGCTCATTGGCACGCCGAAGCTCTGCGCCTCGCCGCAGACGATGTCCGCCCCGAGGTCACCCGGCGCGCGCAGCAGGCCCATCGACAGCGCTTCGTTCACGACCACGATGAAGAGCGCGCCGCGCGCGCGCGCCGCGGCGCCGATTGCGGCGAGGTCTTGCACGGAACCGAGGAAGCTCGGTTGCTGCACGACGACGCAGGCGGTCTCGTCATCGACCAGTTCGCCTACGGCCGCGCTGCGGCCGTCGACGGCGCGCGGCGCCGCGACGATCGTGACGTCGAGCGCACGCACATAGGTTTCGAGCACTTCGCCGTAGTGCGGATGCAGACCGTGCGCGACGACGACCTTGCGCCGCCGCGTGAGCCGCATCGCCATCAGCACGGCTTCGGCGGTGGCCGAGGCGCCGTCGTAGAGCGACGCATTCGAGACCTCGAGACCGGTGAGCCCGCAGACCATCGTCTGCCACTCGAAGATCGTCTGCAGCGTGCCCTGGCTGATCTCGGGCTGATACGGTGTGTAGGCGGTGGTGAACTCGGCGCGCGAGATCAGCGCGTCGACCGCAGTCGGCGCGTAATGGGAGTAGGTGCCGGCGCCGAGGAACCATTCGTGGGTGCCGGCATTCGCATTGCGTGCGGCAAGCGCGGCGAGTTCGGCCGCCACTTCCTGTTCGCTCGCGACCTGCGGCACCGCCAGGCTGCGGGCCAGCCGCAGCTTCTCCGGAACGCTCGCGAACAGCGCATCGAGGTTGGCAACCCCGATCGTTGCGAGCATCTGACGGACGTCGTCCTCGGTGTGGGGGATGTAGCGGGGAGAGGGCCTGCTCACTCTTGGCCGCGCTCCTCGACGTGACGGCGGTAGGTCGCTGCGTCGAGATGCTCCGAGAGATCCTCGTCGTCGCTGACTGCGACGGCGATCAGCCAGCCATCGCCGTAGCAGTCTTCGTTCACCTGCTCGGGGCGG
The DNA here is from genome assembly GCA_964353555.1 of uncultured Spirochaetales bacterium. Taxonomy (GTDB): domain Bacteria; phylum Myxococcota_A; class UBA9160; order UBA9160; family PR03; genus PR03. The sequence continues at coordinate 21,183 of CAYGWM010000067.1, read as the reverse complement.
TCGCCTAGATCGGCGTTGATCTCCACCACTTCGCCCGTTACCGGCGCGTAGAGATCGGACACGGCTTTCACCGACTCGATCACGCCGAACGGTTCGCCGCGTTCGATCGGGGTGCCGACGGCCGGCAGCTCCACGAATACGATGTCGCCGAGCTGTTGCTGCGCGTAGTCGGTCACGCCGATCACGACGCGGTTGCCCTCGACCCGACACCATTCGTCTTCTCGTGTGTAATGCAGCTCCGTCGGGATCTCGTAGTCTGCCACGGGGTCTCCTTGGTCGAGTTCAGTTCTAACGAACCAGGTCAAAGAAACCAGTTCACCGCGAACGGTTCACAGAAAAGGCGTAGCGACGATGCGCGCCGCCACCGCTCGCTCGCGGATCCCGATCTCGATCGGCGTGCCGGGGACCGCAAGGGCCGGCGGAACGTAGCCGAGCCCGATCGACTTTCCGAGGGTGGGCGAGGGCGCTCCGGAGGTCACGACCCCGACGCGTTCGCCACTGTGCAGGATCGGATACGCGGCACGCGCGATGCCGCGATCTTCGACGACGAAACCCGCGAGCGCGCGCGTCGCGGGCTCCTTCGCGCGGCGCTCGATCGCCTCGGCGCCGAGGAATCCGCCGGTCTCGCGCTTCACGAAACGCGCGAGTCCCGCCTCGAGCGGGGAGGTGGTGTCGTCGAGTTCGTGTCCGTAGAGCGGCAGCGCCGCTTCGAGGCGCAGCGTGTCGCGCGCGCCGAGGCCGCAGGGAAGCAGGCCGAGCGGCTTGCCTGCATCGAGTACTGCGTTCCAGACGCGGACGGTGTCTTGCGCCTCGACGTACAGCTCGAAGCCGTCCGATCCGGTGTAGCCGGTGTGCGAGATCAACGCGCGCGCGCCCGCGACACTCCCTTCGAGGAAGCGGAAGCGCTTCATCGCGGGAGGCATTATCGCGATCCGCGACAGAATCTCCCTGCTGGCCGGACCTTGCAGCGCGAGCAGGCCGAAGCGGTCGCTGCGGTCTTCGACGCGTGCGTCGCGCTGCGCGTATCGCACGATCCAGCGATAGTCCTTCTCGATGTTCGAGGCATTCACGCACAGGAACAGCGCGTCGCCCGCGAGGCGGTAGACGGTGACGTCGTCCACGACGCCGCCTTCCTCGTTGCAGAGCAGGCCGTAGCGCACGCGACCGGTTTGCATCGACGCGACGGGGCAGCTGACGAGTCGCTCGACGCTCGCCACCGCACCCGGCCCCGACAGATGGATCTCGCCCATGTGCGAGACGTCGAAGAGTCCGGCGGCGTTGCGCACGGCCGCGTGTTCTTCGAGGATCGACGTGTACTGCACCGGCATCTCGAAGCCGGCGAACGGCACGATGCGCGCACCGAGCGCGCGGTGGGCTTCGTAGAGCGGCGTGCGCTTGCCCACACTCATTGCGATTTCGCGATGCCGGTTCGGGCGCGATAGGCCTCGAGCGTATTGCGCAGCAGCATCGTGATCGTCATGGGTCCGACGCCGCCACGCGACGGCGTCAGCAGGCTCGCGACGCCCAGCGCGGCGTCGAAGTCGACGTCGCCGACCTGCACGCCATCCACGATGTTCACGCCGAGATCGATCACCGCGGCGCCGGGGCGGATCCAGTCGCCCTTCACCAGCAGCGGCGTTCCGGCCGCCGCAACCACGATGTCCGCCTCACGGAGGACGGCAGCCAGGTCGCGTGTGCGCGAGTGGCAGATCGTCACCGTCGCGTTTCGCTCGAGCAGCAACAGCGCGATCGGCTTGCCGACCAGCACGCTGCGCCCGATCACGACCGCGTTTGCGCCGGCGAGCGCGACGCCGTGGCGGTCGAGCACTTCGAGAATGCCGAGCGGCGTGCAGGGACGCAGACCCGGGAGTCCCGCGAGCAGGCGCCCGGCGTTTTCCGGGTGCAGCCCGTCGACGTCCTTGGCGGGGTCGATCGCCTGGATCACCGGCGCCGCTTCCAGCGGCTTCGGCAACGGGAGTTGCACGAGGATCCCGTCGACGTGCGGGTCACGATTCAGCGACTGCACCAGATCGACGACGTCTTCCTGCGTCGCACTCGCGGACAGGTTGTGTTCGCGTGACGCCATCCCGGCGCGTTCGCAGGCGCGGCGCTTGCCCTTGATGTACGAAAGGCTCGCGGGGTTGTCGCCGACCAACACGACGGCGAGACACGGCGGCCGGTGGCCGGCCGCCACGAGCGCCGTGATCTCCGCGGCGAGTTCATTGCGCAGTATCCGGGCGAGCGCCTTGCCATCGACGACGACGGTGGCTGTCGCAGAGCCGGTCATGAAACGGCAACCCTCCGGGAGGGCGCAACATAGCGGCCGCTACGCGGCTTTCGCAGACTTTCCCTTGCTCTTTCCCTTACCCGTGCCGCTCGGCTTCGGACTCGTGTCCGGCTTCGTCTCGGACTTCGCTTCCGGTTTCGCGTCGGGCTTCGACTCGGAACTCGCGTCGCTGCTGGAGGCGGACGCCGGCGGCGCGCCGGCGTCACTCGACGACCCCGAATCGGCGCCCGGCTTGGCGCTCGAGTAGAGATCCGAGTACCAGCCGCCGCCCTTCAAGACGAACGCCGTTCGGGAGATCAGGCGGCGCACTTTCTTGGCCTTGCACACCGGGCAGGTCTTGACCGGATCTTCGGTGATGCGCTGCTCGCGCTCGAACTCGTGCCCGCACTTCTCGCAGGCGTACTCGTAGATCGGCATCCGTGCGCTCTCCTCGTCGGGTTCGTTCAGTGCCGTTCGTTCGCCTGCTCGACGAGCGCCTGCAGGGCGGCTGCTGCCCGCTTTTCGGGAACGCGCACCCGCACCAGTTTGCGGCGACCTTTCGAGGCGGGGTCGATCGTTACGGCATCGCGCCCGACGCCGAGTGCCCGCGCGATCGCGCGCACACAGGCGGCGTTGGCCGCGCCCTCGACCGGAGCTTCCTTCACCGCGACTCGCAGCGCATCGCCGTGCAGGCCGCCGACGCGCTCCCTGGCAGCGCGCGGCGAGACGTGGATCCAGAACGAAACCCCATCCGAGGACCGGCGGAAGCTCGGGCCAGCGCCGGGATCCGTCAAGCGCCCTCGGCTTCTTGACTCGCGGGGCGGACCGCAACCGGCGCTGCATCGACCCTCTCGAGCGTCGGACCGGCCAGCGCGCCGGCGCTCGGGCCGTTGTTGCGCCGGGCTGCCGACCTGGGCGCCGTCAGGAACGCGATCTTGCCGTCGAGAACCGGGTCCTCGGGAAGCTCCGCGCTGAGGCCGTCGAGCAGCGACAGGTGCGTCTCCATCACCGAGCGCACCGACGCCGCGAGCCGCGTGCGCGCCTGGCGCATCTCGCGGATGTCCTCGGTCAGCTTCGCGACGCGGCGGTGCGCGGCGTCGAGCACCTTCTCGGCCTTCACCTCGGCTTCCGCGAGCAGCACTTCGGCTTCCTTCGTGGCCGTGCGGCGCAGGTCGTCGCTGACCTCCTGGGCCGTCATCAGCGTCGCGCGCAGTGTTTCCTCGCGTGCGCCCATCTCCTCGACGCGCGCTTCGACGTCCCGGAGGCGCTCGCGGACGCGATCGGCGTCGCGGATCACGCCCTCGAGGTCTTCAGCAACCATCCGGAGGAACGCGTCGACTTCCTCGGGCGCGTAGCCGCGCAGACTGCGGGCGAAGTGATGGCTCTGGATGTCGAGCGGCGTGAAGCGCATGCAATCCTCCGGGTGGGGCAGGCGGAATACCGGAGGAAAGAGTCCGTCGTGGTCCTCACGGTCCGCTGCAACGGTTCGGCGCAAACACCCGGTTTCTTGAGGAGTTTGCGCAACTCGAACGCACTCTGGATGCGCTTCGCTCGCGATCAATTGCCCGCGCCCAACTCTCGTGAGCGGCGCGTGGCGGCTTCGACCGCGTCCTGCAGCGCCGCGCGAAAGCCGGCCGCCTCGAGCCGCGCAAGCCCGGCGATCGTGGTGCCGCCCGGAGACGTCACGCGGTCCTTCAGCTGTGCCGGGTGGATGCCGGTGTCGCGCGCGAGTTGCGCTGCGCCGAGCACCGTCTGCGTCGCGAGTCGCTGCGCGGCGTCGCGCGGCAGGCCGACTCGCACGCCGGCGTCGGCAAGCGCCTCGAGGAAGACGAACACGTAGGCCGGGCCGCTGCCCGAAAGACCCGTCACCGCATCGAGCAGCGATTCGTCGGGCGCCTCCCATGCGAGTCCCACACACTCGAAGAGCGCCTGCGTGAGCGCGCGGTCCGCGGCCGTCGCGGCGGCGTTGGCCGCATAGGCCGTCGCGGCGGCACGCACCAGCGCCGGTGTGTTCGGCATCGCACGCACGACCCGCGCCCCGCCCGGTATTTCACTCTCGATGCGCGCGATCGAGACGCCCGCCGCGATCGAGATCCACAGCGGCTTCGCGAGTCCGTCGCCCAGTGATGCGCGCAGATCGGCGAGCACGCGGGGCACGAGCGCGGGTTTCACCGCGAGCACGACGACATCGCTCTCGCGCACGACGGCGGCGTTGTCGTCGCCGGTCGCGATGCCGAGCGCGCGCGACACTGCTTCGCGGCGCGCGGCATCGGGGTCGGCCGCGCGCACCTGCTCGCGCGGGACACCCGCGGCGAGCAGGCCGCCGGCCAGCGCTTCGCCCATTGCGCCGGCGCCGAGAAAGCCGATCCGCTGCGTCGTGAGTTCCGTCGCCATCATCCCTCCCGCGCTCCAAAGAGCGCAGTGCCGATCCGCACCAGCGTTGCACCTTCTTCGACCGCCACTTCGAAGT
>CAYGWM010000067.1:1359-16347 GCA_964353555.1 uncultured Spirochaetales bacterium | reverse complement strand
AGCGCAGTGCCGATCCGCACCAGCGTTGCACCTTCTTCGACCGCCACTTCGAAGTCGTCCGACATACCCATCGAGAGTTCCGGCAGCTGCGCCGCTTCGGCAAGCGCGCGAAGTCGTGCGAACACGGGTCGCGCGACTTCGGGATCGGGGGCGGGCGCCGGCATCGTCATCAGTCCCACGATGCGAAGGTGCGCGAGTCCGCGCACCGCGTCGAGCAGTGCGGGCAGATCCTCGGCAGTGACGCCCGTCTTGGTCGCTTCGCCCGAGAGGTTCAGCTGCAGCAGCACCGTGAGGCTGCGACCGGCTTCCGCGGCGCGTCGATCGAGTTCGGTCGCAAGGCGCGCGCCGTCCACCGCGTGCAGCCACTCGAAGCAGGCGACCGCTTCCTTCGCCTTGTTGCGCTGCAGGTGGCCGATGCCGTGCCAGTGCAGCAACGCGGCGAGCGTGGGGCCGAGCAGCGCTTCGACCGCCGCTCGTTTCGTCGTCGCTTCCTGCACGTAGTTCTCGCCGATGTCGCGCAGACCGGCCTGTACTGCGGCGGCGACGCGCTCGGGCGTCTGCTGCTTGGCGGCGCCGACGATCCGCACCACCGCCGGATCGCGCCCAGCACGGCGCGCGGCGGCATCGACGCGTGCGCGCAGCGCGGCGAAACGCGTCGCGATCGCCGCCGCGTCGCTCACGCGCGCATCCCGCTCTCGCGCAGCAATGCGAGCGTTTCGTCGATCGGCAGGCCGATCACGTTGGACTCGCTGCCGTCGATGCGCTCGACGAAGCGCCGGCCTTCGCCCTGCGCCGCGTAGGCGCCGGCCTTGTCGAGCGGCTCCCCGGTGGCGACGTAGCGGCGGATCTCCTCGTCGCTGGCGGGTCGCATCGACACGCGACTCGTGACGACGCAGGTCTCGGCGTGCGCCAGGCGATCGCTCGCGATGACGGCGACGGCGGTCAGCACGCGGTGTTCGCGACCGACGAGACGACTGAGCAGGCGAACGGCGTCTTCGGGGTCGGTGGGCTTGCCGAGCACGTCGGCGTCGATCACGACGATCGTGTCGGCGCCGAGCACGAGACGACGCGGCGTCGCTCCGACGCGCGTCGCCACCGCGCGCGCCTTCTCGCGCGCAAGCCGCAGCGCGAATGCAGCGGGCTCTTCACCGACTTCGGCGATCTCGTCGATGTCGGCCGGCAGCACTTCGAACGCGATGCCGGCGCGCGTCAGCAACTCGCGGCGACGCGGCGATCCACTTCCGAGCACGAGCGGGAGATCCATCGCGGCGGAGCCAAACGGACGGGTTCCGCAGCGTCAAGGGCGAGGCGATGCGGACGCTGAGTTGGTAGCCTGGCGCGGCGGATTCGGAGGAGTCGAAGTGGGGAATGTCGCCACCAGGCGGGAGTGGACGCTCGAGGGAGCGCGCGCTGTGCTTTCGGACGTGCGCGCGCGCACCGAGCGCGCGGCCCTGGAAGCGGAGAAGCTGGTGCTCGCGCGCGAGGGCGCGCCGCCGGCCGAGCAGGCGAAGGTCGACGCGAAGATCCAGCAGCTGATCGAGCGCTGGCAGCGCGAGATGGAGGCGCTCGGCGCGGAAGTGAAGGGGGTCTGGCTCGTCGATTTCGACAACGGCAGCGGGTATTACTGCTGGCGTTGGCCGGAGACGACGGTGGATCACTTCCACACGTACGAAGAAGGATTCGGGGGAAGGTCTCGGATTCAGTAGTCGCGGCTCGGTTTACGGTCCCTTGACGGTGCTCGGAGTGAAGAAGTCGTTGCCCTTGTCGTCGACGACGACGAAGGCCGGGAAGTCTTCGACTTCGATTTTCCACACCGCTTCCATGCCGAGCTCGGGGTAGTCGAGGACTTCGACCTTCTTGATCGACTCGACCGCGAGGATGGCGGCGGGGCCGCCGATCGAGCCGAGGTAGAAGCCGCCGTGTTTCTTGCACGCGTCGGTGACCTGTCGTGAGCGATTGCCTTTCGCGAGCGTGACGAAGCTGCCGCCGTGCTGCATGAAGAGATCGACGTAGGTGTCCATGCGGCCGGCTGTGGTGGGGCCGAAGGAGCCGGATGCGTAGCCTTCGGGGGTCTTCGCGGGACCGGCGTAGTAGACGACGTGGTCTTTGAAGTACGACGGCAACCCTTCGCCAGCGTCGAGGCGGTCCTTCAGTTTTGCGTGGGCGATGTCGCGCGCGACGACGATCGTGCCGCTGAGCGCGAGTCGCGTCTTGATCGGATGGCGCGAAAGGGCGCGGCGGATCTCGGTCATCGGCTGGTTCAGATCGATCTTCACGACGCCGCTCGATAGCTCGTTCTTGCTCGGTTCGGGCAGGAAGCGCGCGGGATTGGTTTCGAGTTGTTCGAGGAAGATGCCGTCGCGGGTGATCTTTGCGAGCGCCTGGCGATCGGCGGAGCACGAGACACCGATGCCGACCGGCAGCGATGCGCCGTGGCGCGGCAGCCGGATCACGCGCACGTCATGGCAGAAGTATTTGCCGCCGAACTGGGCGCCGATGCCGAGCGTGCGCGACAGCGCGAGCACTTGCTGTTCCACTTCGATGTCGCGGAACGCGCGGCCCATCGCGTTGCCTGTCGTCGGGAGCGTGTCGAGGTAGCGGCAGCTCGCGAGCTTGACGGTCTTCAGCGTGAACTCGGCCGACGGGCCGCCGATCACGATCGCGAGGTGATAGGGCGGGCAGGCTGCGGTGCCGAGCGAGCGGATCTTCTCTTCGAGGAACTTCATCAGGGAAGCTGGATTCAGGATCGCGCGCGTTTCCTGGAAGAGCAGGCTCTTGTTCGCGGAGCCGCCGCCCTTGGTGACGAACAGGAAGTGGTATTCGTCGCCGGGGGTCGCGTAGAGCTCGATCTGCGCCGGCAGGTTGGTCTTGGTGTTGACCTCTTCGTACATCGTCAGCGGCGCCATCTGCGAGTAGCGCAGGTTGGTCGTGGTGTAGGTGTCGTAGATGCCGCGCGAGAGAGCTTCTTCGTCGTCGCCGAGCGTGACGACGTACTGACCCTTCTTGCCGACCACGATCGCGGTGCCGGTGTCCTGGCACGACGGCAGGATCATGCCCGCCGCGACGTTCGCGTTCTTCAGCATCTGCAACGCGACGAAGCGGTCGTTGTCACTGGCTTCGGGGTCGTCGATGATGTTGCGCATCTGCTGCAGATGAGACGTGCGGAACAGGTGGGAGACGTCGCGGATCGCCTGGGCCGCGAGGCGCGTGAGACCTTCGGGCTCGATCGTCAGCACGCTCTTGTCGCCGAACTTCGCCGATCCCACGAAGTCGCTGGTGAGCTTGCGGTAGCGCGTCGCGTCGTCGTGGCCCATCTCGAAGAGCGGTTGAAACGCAAAGGAACTCATCACGCCCTCGCCATCCAGGAAGGCCGGCAGCATAGCGGGACGGTTTGTTCGGGGGGGCCGGATCGGCTACCCGTGATCGGCTTTTCGGGAGGTCCGCGTGGAAGAGATCCAGTCCGCGATCGATGTGTTCCTGCACCTCGACCGCCACCTCGGCGATTGGTCACAGGCGCTCGGTCCGTGGCTCTACTTCCTGCTCTTCGCGATCGTGTTCTGCGAGACCGGCCTGGTGGTGACGCCGTTCCTGCCGGGCGACTCGCTGCTGTTCGCGGTGGGTGCGCTCGCGTCGGTGCCGGGTTCGAGCGTGAGTGTCTGGGTGGCCGCTGTGCTGCTGATCGCCGCGGCCGTGCTCGGCGACGCGGTCAACTACGCCGTCGGCGCCTACATGGGGCCCAAGGTGTTCAGCCGCGAAGACTCGCGCTGGCTCCGGAAGGAGCATCTGCAGCGCACGCACGACTTCTACGAGAAGTACGGCGCCAAGACGATCATCCTGGCGCGCTTCGTGCCGATCGTCCGCACCTTTGCGCCGTTCGTCGCCGGCGTCGGCTCGATGACCTACGCCAAGTTCGCGACCTACAACATCGTCGGCGCGGTCGGCTGGGTGCTCTCGTTGCTGCTGGCGGGCTACTTCTTCGGGCAGATCCCGACGATCCAGCGCAACTTCCACATCGTGATCGTCGCGATCATCGTGATCTCGTTGCTCCCAATCGTGTTCGAGTTCGCCCGCGCACGCCGCGCGAAATAACTTGACGCCCGGCGTCAAGTTATTCGAAGTCATTCGGGGGCGAAGATGTTCCAGCGCAGCCCCGGCGCGTGAACGTCGCTGAAGACGCGACAGCTGCCGTGCGCCGCTGCGACCTCGCGCGCACAGCGCTTCAGCTCGGCGAACAGTTCGGCCTCGAGGGCCGGATCGACGTCGAACCACGACGCCGACTCCGCGACCGCTTCGACGACGACGTGACCGCGACCCAGCGGCAGCTCAGGCTTGCGCACGCGCACGCGCGGCTGCGTGACGGCGGTGCCGGGCGCGGGCGCGAGAAGCGGCGCGGGGTCGGCATCGAGATCGGCGACGAGGCTCGCGCGCAGCGCGTGCGGCAGCGCGGTGGCGACGCGGTAGTGATCGTGGTCGATCGCGATCTGCGCGGCGATCGCCGGATCGCGCAGCCGCGCGATCGCTTCGGGCGACAGCGGGAAACGCAGGTAGTGCACCGCCGAGATGCGGTCCTCTTCGAGTTGTGACGTGTCGAAGCTTGCGCGCACGCGGACGGCGGTGGCGCCGTCGCCCAGAACCAGGAAGACGCACGCGTCGATGCCGAGCATGCGGTCGAGCTCGGCGCGGATCGCGCTGGGCTCGGTGATCTCGATCATCAGCGTCGCGGAGAGTTCGCCGCGCTGCGGCAGCAGTTCGTTGTAGACGTCGAGTTCGTGCTGGACCTTCTCGGGCGCACGGATGCGCTCGACGCGCAGCATCTCTTGCACCTGGAAGCGCACCGTTTCGCGGTTCTCGAAGAGCAGCATCACGCGATCGCCGACCGCCATCCGCCGCGCTCGCTTTGCCGCGACGACGCGCGCGCGGTAGGCGTCGCGCAGCGGCTCGTAGGCGTCGATGTCGACGATCTCGCTGAGGACGAGCGGCTTCATGCCGCATCGTCTCCATAGGCGCGCCGCAGCAGCACGATCGGGTGCAGCGCTTTGCGGCCGAGCGCTTCTTCGATGCGCAGCGCGGAGAGCGGGCAGTCGGTCGCAATCTCGTCGGGTTCGCTGGCGGTGATGCGTTCGATCATCTTGTTGGCGACTTGCAGCGAGGCGTCGTGGAAGCGCGCCTGCATGCCCCAGGTGCCGTCGACGCCGGAGCAGGCGTCGACGAGTTCGACGTCGGCGCCGGCGGCCTTCAGCACCGCGCGCGCCGGGAAGCCGATGTTCTGGTGGCGCAGATGGCAGGGCGCGTGGTACGCGACCTTGCCGAGCGGGACACGGAAGTCGCGGTTCCACTTCTTGTCCTTGCCGAGCTGGAAGATGTACTCCATCAAGTCGCGCGTCGCAGTGGCGACCCTTGCGGCGGCCTCGGTGCCGAGTAGCTTCGGGTACTCGTTCTTGAACAGCAGCGAACACGAGGGACCCGGCACGATCACCAGCGCACCGGCTTCTACGTGCGGGAGCAGCTCGGCGACGTTGCGCTCGGCGTGACGGCGCAGCGCGTCGAGGTCGCCGACGTCGGTGTAGGGCATACCGCAGCAGCGCTCGGCGTGCAGCAGCGCGCGCACGTCGCTCCGCTCCAGCACTTCGATCGCGGCGCGACCGACCTGCGCGTCGCTGTAGTTGACCGAGCAGGTGGCGAACAGCACGGCGCGACCGTTGCCGCCGGCGACGCGCGCACCGCCGCGTTTCTGGTACCAATGCGACAGCGTTTCGGAGCTGTAGCGCGGCTGCACCCAGTCGCGGTGGATGCCGACGGTCTTCTCCATCAGCACGCGCGAGAGTCTATTGGTGTTCGCGAAGTTCATCAGCGCGGGCGCGGCGCTGCCGAGCTTGCCGATCAGGTCGGTCTTCGTGGTGAGCTTGCGCGCGAGCGAGACACCGTCGCGCCTGGTGCGCACGAGCTGGTGGCGGCGCATCAGCGCAGGGAAGTCGACGTCCCATTCGTGGGGCGGCGTATACGGGCAGTGGTTGTAACAGAGCTTGCAGTGGAAGCAGAGTTCGTTGACGCGATCGAGGCCGGCGTCGTCGACGCCGGCGACTTCGCGATCGGTGGCGTCGATCAGGTCGAAGAGCGTTGGGAAGGACGGGCAGAGCGGCAGACATCGACGGCATTGGTGGCAGATGTCGGCGACGCGGCGCAGCTCGGTCTCTAGCTTCGCTGGGTCCCAGTAGTCGCTGTGCTGGTAGCTCCAGTCTGCGGTGGGCTTCTCGGGGAGGTGGACCTTCACGGAGCCTCGATTGCTGGTGCTCGGTTGCCGGGCGGAAGGTCGGACCGCTGTCCGACCCTCCGCCTTGGGGCCGTGGGGCCGGACTAGAGAGCTTCGAGGCCGTCGAGTGCCTTTTGGAAGCGGCCGGCGTGGGACTTTTCGGCTTTGGCGAGCGTTTCGAACCACTCGGCGATGTCGCCGAAGCCTTCGTCGCGGGCCGACTTCGCCATGCCGGGGTACATCTCGGTGTACTCGTAGGTCTCGCCGGCGACGGCGGCGACGAGGTTCTTGTCGGTGGAGCCGATCGGCTTGTCGGTGGCCGGGTCGCCGGCTTGCTTCAGATAGTCGAGGTGCCCGTGGGCATGGCCGGTCTCGGCTTCGGCGGTGTCGCGGAACAGGCCGCCGACGTCCGGGTAGCCTTCGATGTCGGCCTGGCGCGCGAAGTACAGGTAGCGTCGGTTCGCCTGCGACTCGCCGGCGAATGCGTTCTTCAGATTCGTGTGGGTCTTGGTGCCCTTCAGCGTTGCCATGGGACTCCCTCTTGGTTGAAGCGGGCGGCATGCTATCACGGTGGGTTCCGACGGATCAATCGCGCTCGGGCCCCCGGGGAGGTGGCGATGGAGTCTCGAGGCGATGTTCCGGCGACGCGGACCCTGCGCGATTCACTCGGCGAGATGGAGGTGCCCGCGGACGCGCTGTGGGGCGCCTCGACGGCGCGTGCGGTTGCGAATTTCCCGGTCAGCGGGGAGTGCTTTCCGCGCCGTTTCGTGCGGGCACTGGGCCTGTTGAAGGCGGCCGCGGCCGCGAGCAACGCGGCGCTGGGCGTGCTCGACGCGACGCGCGCGCGCGCGATCGAGGCGGCGGCGTGCGAGGTCGCGGCGGGCGATCTCGACGCCCACTTCGTCGTCGATGTGTTCCAGACCGGCTCGGGCACTTCGACGAACATGAACGCGAACGAGGTGATCGCGCGGCGCGCGGAGCAGCTGCTCGGCGCCGGCGCGCCGCGCGTGCATCCGAACGATCACGTGAATGCGAGCCAGTCGTCGAACGACGTGATGCCGTCGGCGCTGCACGTCGCCGCACGCGAGGCGATCGCGCACGACCTCGTTCCGGCGCTGCGTCGCGTTGCGGAGGCGCTGCGCGCGAAGTCGGCCGCATTCGACGCGGTGCTGAAGATCGGGCGCACCCATTTGATGGATGCGACGCCGGTGCGCATCGGGCAGGAGTTCGCGGGCTGGGCGCGACAGCTCGAGGTGGCGATCGCGCGACTCGAAGTCGCGGCAGATGGACTCGCCGAGTTGGCGCTCGGCGGCACCGCGGTCGGAACGGGGATCAATTGCCCGCCTGGTTTCGCCGCGCGCGCGATCGAACTCGTCTCCCGCGATACCGGACTCGCGTTCCGCGAAGCGATCGATCACTTCGAGGCGCAGGGCGCGCGCGACGCGGCGGTCGCGGCGAGCGCGGCGACGCGCGGTGCGGCGGTCGCGCTCTTCAAGATCGCGAACGACATACGCCTGCTCGCGTCGGGTCCGCGCTGCGGACTCGGTGAGCTGTTGTTGCCGGCCGTGCAGCCCGGCTCGTCGATCATGCCGGGCAAGGTGAATCCCGTTCTCTGTGAGTCGGTGATCCAGGTGGCGGCACAAGTGGTCGGCAACGACGCCGCGGTGGCGCTCGGCGGGATGACCGGGCAGCTCGAGCTGAATGCGATGCTCCCGCTGATCGCGCGCAACCTGCTCGAGTCGATCCGGCTGCTCGCGAATGTGTCGAACGCATTCGAGGGTCGCTGTCTGCGCGGAATCGAGGTGGATCGAGAGCGTGCCGAGACGTGGCTGGAGCAGAGCCTCGCGCTCGCGACGGCGTTGGTGCCCGCGATCGGCTACGACCGCGCCGCGGAGATCGCGAAGGAAGCGGCGGCGACCGGAACTACCGTGCGCGAGGTGGCGCTCGCACGCGGCGTGCTGCCCGCAGCGGAACTCGCGCAATTGCTCGATGCGCGTGCGCAGACCGAAGCGGGCGGCGGCGGAGGAGGGGGCGCTTGAAGGCAGACGTTCGCGCGACGATCCGCGCGCGACTCGACGGCTGCGACTGGGCCGGCACCCGGTCGTCGCTGTTCGAGCGGGGCTTCGCGACGCTCCCGCGGCTGCTGAGCGAAGCCGAGTGCGACGCGCAGGTGAAGCTCTATCGCGACGCGCGCCGTTTCCGCAAGACCGTCGACATGGCGCGCCACAACTTCGGCGAAGGGGAGTACAAGTACTTCGCGGATCCGCTGCCCGCGCTGGTCGCCGCGCTGCGCGCGGAGTCGTACCGGCGTCTCGCGCCGATTGCCAACGCGATGGAGTCCGCGTTGCGCCGGCCCCCGAAGTGGCCGACATCGTTGCCGGCGCTCCGCACGCTCTGCGCGGCAAATGGGCAAGCGCTGCCGACGCCGCTGCTGCTGCGTTACGAAGCCGGCGGCTACAACTGCCTACACCGCGATCTCTACGGGCCGCTGGTGTTCCCGCTGCAACTCGCGGTCTTCTTGTCGCAACCCGGGCGCGACTACGACGGCGGCGCGTTCCTGCTCGTCGAACAACGCCCGCGTCAGCAATCCGTCGGCGAAGCGCTGCTGCTGCAACGCGGCGAAGCGGTGATCTTCGCGACGGCCGATCGCCCGCGGCGCGGTGCACGCGGCTTTCAGCGCGCGGCGATGCGACACGGCGTCGCGACGGTCACGCGCGGCGAGCGCTACACGCTCGGCGTGATCTTCCACGACGCGAAGTCGTGACTTCACTCGAGCCGCGAGGTAGCACCGCAATCGCTTCTTTGGCTCGCGCTGGCACCATGCTCATGGCGCGCCCGATTGGGGCCGAATACACGCATATTGCGTCGGAGCAACTCGACGATCTGCTCACCTTCTGCGCGTTGCTGGCACAGGCAGCGAAAGCAGCAGACGCAGCGACAGAATAGCTACAGCGCTTCAGTTGATGGGCAGTCGCCGTTCTTCCCAGGCTGCGTCTGGCCCGCGGAAGATCAGCAGACGCTGCGAGGTCTGGAGCGTCGCGTGATTGGCGTAGGCAGAGACCGACTGGAACAGCTCGCCGACGCGCAGTCGCACCTCGAAGAAGCCGCCGCGATCGGCGGAAAGGCCGAGCGCGCGGCGGTCGGTCACCACCATTGCGACATTCGGACCGACCGCGGTGTCGAGCACGATCTCGCGCGGGCCGATCGTCGACTCGACGAGGTTGTGGCTATTGCCGTCGAAACCGACCGCCCGCGACTGCATCATCGCCAGCGCGACGCGGTCGCCGATCGACACGTCGGAGGGCGGCCCCTCGCCCTTGCGGTAGCGCGCGACCTGGAACGAGCCCGAGCCGGTCGCGATCGCGAGCATCCTGCGATCGGTGACGACGACGCCGACGCGCCCCTGGGAGCGCGTGTAGAGCACGGCCTCACCGCGTTCGAGCCGCTCCGTGCGCTGGCCGCCGTTCTCGGAATCGATCGAGAGCACCTCGCGGCCGACGATCTGCAACTCGAGCAGTGGTGACAGGGGACTGTCGGAGTCCCGCGCGGCGGCAGCGGACGCGACAGCGGTGGCGCAGAGCAGCAGCGAGAGCGCGGCGGGGAACAAGCGGTGGGCGTGGTGCATCGCGCGCGATGATACCCGCGCCGACGCGATCCGAGTCGCGCGCACTCAGCGAGCGACGCTGCGCGCGATTGTCTGTGCGTTCTGCCGGGCGCCGCGACCGCGCGCCGTTTCCGGTCCGTAGAGCCGCGCCGCCGTCTCCCAGAGACTCGCTGCGCCGGCTCGCCGCCCGTCGCGCAACAGCAGTTGCGCAACGAGGCTGGCGACGTCGCCGAGATGCTCGTCGAGTTGCATCGCCGCGCGTGCCTGCGGTGCCGCGGCGCGCACGGAACCGTGGGCGCCTTCGAGCGCTCCGAGGACGCCGGCATTGCGCAACGCGACGTTGGCGCCGAGCGCAGCGCGATACGCGGCGATCATCGCGTCGAGATTTGCGTTTGGCAGCACATTCGCCTCGATACCGCCCGGACCAAAGTCACGCGCGCGTGTCGCGCGTACGATCGCCGCGTTCCACGGATCGAGCACCAACGAGCGCCCGGACGGATTCATCAGCGAGTCGACGTCGGGATTCACGTGCACGCCGCCGAACAGGTGCATCACTTCGTGCGCGAGCACGCGACTCGCCACCTCGCCGCGCGCGAGCCGAAGCGCGAGAAAACGACCCAGCAGCTCCGCCTCTCCTTGCTTCCAGACGCCCGCTGCACGCGGGGTCGGGCGACCTGTCGCAAACGCGACGACGCCCGTTGCGGACACCTCCGGGTGTTGGCGCCGACCCGCATCGAGGATCGGCGACAGATCAAGGCCGGCGCCAGCGGAGCGGAATTGACCGAGACTCACCACGACGAAGCGGACGCCGAGCAGCGGCTCGAGCGCCTGCGACACCAACAGCCACGCAAAGCGCTGCTGGAAGCGCCAGGCGGGATCCTCGCGCAGCACTTCGTCTGCGAACGCGTTCACCCAGACGACACGCCGAGCGTGCCACTCGGGAACGCGCTCGTTCAACAGCGCGGCGGCACGACGGCCACTCGCGGGATCGACGTCGGCCAGCACGAGCGCGGACTCGAGGTGCTCGGCTGCGCGCGCGAGGTCGCCACGCGCGAGCAGCGCTTCGCCGGCGGCCAGGCGCGCGCGCGGATCGTACGGATGGGTGTCGCCACGCGCGATCGCTTCGTCCGGTCCTGAAGCTGGCGTCGCGGGCGCCGTGCCGGTGAGATCAGCGAGGCGTGCGTGGGCGTCGATGCGCGCGCCGTCGAGCGCGAGTACGCGTTCCCACCCGGCGCGCGCTTCGGCCTCGTCGCCGCGCTCTGCCGCGAGTTCCGCGAGCGCGAAGTGCGCGCCGGCGTCGTTCGGACCCGCTGCGACGGCCGCCGCTAGCACGGTGTGCGCTTCGTCGCGGAGTCCCGCGGCGAGCAGCGCGCGACCGAGCCCCGTGCGCGCCGCTGTCGAGGTGGGCTCCGCCAGCAGCGCGCGTTCGAAGCGCTCGCGTGCGCGCTTCGCGTCGCCGGCGGCGAGCGCGTCGTTGCCGAGCCGGATCAGCGTCGCGTTCAGTTTGGCATCGACGGCCGGGCCGGGTGCGGTCGCCCGCGGCGGGCTCGCACACGCGATGCTGATCGCCAGCGCAGCGAGCGGCCAGACCGAACGCAGCGCGCGAGATTCAGACAACTCCCAGCTTTCGGAACCCGGCGATCGCCGCCGCGTCGAAGCCGGCCTCGCGCAGCACCTCGTCACTGTGCGCGCCGAGCGCCGGCGCGCCCGTTCGCACCTGCAGTGGCGTGCGCGAGAGCTTCGCCGCGGGGCCCGTGATCGGCACGGTCGTCCCGTCTTGCTGCGTGACGTCTTGCAGCATGTCGCGCGCGCGCACATGGGGATCCGCAGCCGCCTCTGCATAGCTGCGGACCGGTGCGATCGGAAGACCAACGCCCAGAAGCGTCGATAGCGCTTCGGCCACCGTCTGCTCGGTGAGCCACGCCGCGAACAGCGCGTCGACCTCGGCGCGCCGCTCGATACGCGCCATCGTGGTGGCGTAGCGCGGATCGTCCGCCAGCTCGGGTCGCCCCAGCAACGCGACCAGCTTGCGCCAGTGCGTGTCGAGCAGAACGCCCGCCATCACGCTGCCGTCGCGACAGCGGTAGACGCGCGCGGGCGCCGCGATCCGGAACTCGTTGCCGAGCCGCGGCAGCTCGACGCCAAGCGCGCCGAGCGTCAGATAGCCGGTCGACTGGAACAGCATCGCGTCGAGCAGCGACACGTCGATGCGCTGGCCCTCGCCGGTCCGCTCGCGGTGCCGCAGCGCAGCGAGCGTCGCGAGCGCGGCGTGCAGGCCGCCGAGGTCGTCGGCCAGGAAGGTCGGCGCTTTGACCGGCTCGCCGTCAGGCTCGCCGTTCAGCGACAGGAAGCCGCTGGCCGCCTGCGCGAGCGGGTCGTAGCCGGCGCGTTCCGCGTCGGGACCGAATTGGCCGAAGCCGCTGATCGAGACGTAAACGACATCGCGCCTCACCGCGCGCACGCCGTGGTAGCCGAGCCCGTAGCCGTCCATCACGCCGGGCCGGAAGTTCTCGATCACCACGTCGGCGCGCGCGGCGAGACGCAGGAATACGTCGCGACCTTCCGGCCGGCGCAGGTCGAGCGTCAGGCTGCGCTTGTTGCGATTCACGGTCGCATGCATGAACGAGACCGGTGGATTCGTGCCGGGCAGCATCGGCGGCGCACGGCGTGCCATCTCGCCGCCGGGCATCTCGACCTTTACGACGTCGGCGCCGAAGTCGGCCAGCACGCAGCCGCACATCGGGCCGGCCCAGGTGGTGGTGGCTTCGAGCACGCGAACACCGTCGAGCGGACCCGCGAGATCGCGGCGCGCATCGGCGTAGAAGTCGTCCTTCGAGAAAGTGCTCACACCGGTACGAGTGCGCCGCGAATGGCGCTTGCGGCGTCGCTCGCCAGCCAGTGGATCACAGCGGCGATCTGCTCGGGCGTGGTCCACAGCGAGAAGTTGGCGTCGGGCATCGCAGCGCGGTTGGCCGGCGTGTCGATCGTAGTGGGCAGTACCGCGTTCACGCGCACGCCCTTGTCCGCGACCTCGCGCGCGAGGCTGCGCGTGAAGGCAACCAGCGCGGCCTTCGACGCGACGTAGGCGCCGAGGCCGGCGGGCGGATCGAGCGCCGCATTTGCGGCGACGTTGACGATCGCGCCGCCGCCGCGCGCGAGAAAGACCGGCAGCGCGGCGTGGGTCATCGACGCGGCGGTGCGCACGTTCAGCCGGAACAGGTGATCCCAGACGCTGAGATCGGTTTCATGATGAGCGCCTGCGGCGAAGCCGCCGGCGCTGTTCACCAGCACCGCGAGATCGCTCGCGGCATTCGCGACGCTGCGCGCGCCATCGAGCTCCGCGATGTCGGCCTCGATCAACGTGAGTTGCTGCGCTTGTAGCGCGTCGGCGAAGCGCTGCTTCATGCGCTCGCTCTCGTGCGCGACGATCCACGGTACGACGACGCGATCGCCGCTCGCGAGGAACGCGCCCACCACCGCGCTTCCGAGTCCGCCGGTGCCGCCGGTCACGATCACGCTGCGCTTCATCGTTGCGACTCCATCCGCAGAGCGGCCGCCTTCGCCGCCTGCTGCAACTCGGGGCTGCGCGCAGACTCCGCAAGCGCGCGCAGGCGAGGTAGCGCGGCGACGCAGCGGAGTTCGCCGAGCGCGAGCGCGGCGAGACCGGCGGCCACTGCGTCAGGGTCGTCGAGCGCCAGCGCGAGTCGCGCCGTCACCGCTTCGGGCGGATCGAGCAGGCCGGCCATCGCCGTCACTGCGGCACGACGTACATGCGTGTCGATGTCGCGCGACGCCTCGAGCAGCGCCTGCGCGGCAGCCGGTTGATCCGGCGCGAGTTCGCGCAGACAAAAGGTCGCCATCCGGCGCACCGCGGGCGCTTCGCCACCGCGTACCAGGCCGAGCAGCACGCGCACGATCTCACCGTGCAGCCGGCCCATGTCGACCAACACGCGCGCGGCCGCCCAGCGCACGTCGCCTTCGGGCGACGCCAGCGCGAGCGTCAGTGCGGGGAGCAGCGAGGGCTCGGGAACTTCGAGCCGCGCGAGCGTCATTGCGGCGTGGATCCGCGCGCGTGTGCTGTCGCCGCGCAGCGCAGCGCGCAGCAGCGGCACGACGCCATCACCCGAGCCGGCGCGTGCGAGGAGCACGAGCGCTTCGCCGGCTGCACGGGCGACGCGCTTGTCGGGATCGCCGAGCGTGACGATCAACGCTTCCACGAGCAGCGCGCCGGCCGGATCGCTCGCGACGGCGCGGCACGCGGCGACGCGCTCGGCGACATCCGCGCTGCGCAGCCGCGCGAGCAGCGCGTGACTCACGCGAGCGCCCAGACCGCGTCGAACGAAGCGCGCTCGTCGCAGCGCCGCACGCGTCCCTCGCGTTCGAGCTTGTGCAGGTGCGCCGCAACGGAGTGAGCGGCCGCCGCGTGTAGCAGTTCGGGAACGTCGGTGTAGACGCGCTTCACGACCCTCGTGATGTCGGCGTCGCCAACGCCGAGCGCAGCGAGGATCTGCGCTTCGCGCGCGTTGCGGTGTGCGATGTAGTCGCGCAGTTTCGCGGGACCCTCTGCGATCAGCGGACCGTGCGCGGGATAGATGCGACTCGGCGCGAGCGCGAGCATGCGCGCGAGCGAGTTCATGTAGTCGAGCAGGTCGCCGCCGTGGCTCGGGATTACCGTCGTGCCGACGCCGAGCACGTTGTCGCCAGAGAACAGCGAACCTTCCTCTTCGAGCACGAAACACAGATGGTCGACGGCGTGACCGGGCGTGTGGACCGCGCGCAGCGTGGCGCCTTCGGTACTCACCGTGTCGCCGTCGGCGAGCGGCTCGCAGACGAGCTTCGCGCCCGCGTCGTCGGGGCCGGGCAGCTTCGCGACGCGCAGCGGTCCGAAGTGTTGCTGCACCTGCGCAAGGCCGCCGCCGTGATCGGGATGTCCGTGCGTCAGCACGATCTGCTGGATGCCGTCGCAGCCGGCGCGTTCCAGCGCGCGTTCGAGCACGCCGGCATAGGCGTCGATGCCCTGGCCGGTGTCGATGAGGATCCGCTTGCGCCCGGTGCCGACCAGATACGTGTTGGTGCCCGGGCCGGTGAAGATCCCCGGGTTCTGCCCGAGCGCGACGACGACACGCTCCGACCA
>CAYGWM010000067.1:0-1259 GCA_964353555.1 uncultured Spirochaetales bacterium | reverse complement strand
TCGATCGACGCGAGCATCTCGCCGAGATGGCCGGCGATGGTGATTTCTTCGACCGCGTGCACGATGCGCCCGTCTTCGATCCACAGTCCCGCGGCGCCGCGCGAGTAGTCACCGGTGACCGCGTTGAAGCCCATGCCGATCAGCTCAGTGACGAGCAACCCACGCGGGGTGCGGCGGATCATTTCCTCGGGCGAGAGCTTGCCCGCTTCGAGCCACAGGTTCGTCGCGGCAGGCGACGGCGATCCCGCCGCGCCGCGCGCCGCCGAACCGGTGCTCTGCATGCCGAGCTTGCGCGCGGAGTAGGTGTCGAGCAGATACGTTTTCAGGACGCCGCGATCGACGATGACATTGCGGCGCGTCGGTTGGCCCTCGCCGTCGAACGGGCGCGAACCGAGACCGCCCGGCAATCGGCCGTCGTCGATCACCGTGACGAGCTCGCTGGCGATGCGTTCGCCGAGCTTGCCGGCCAGGAACGACGTCTCGCGGTAGATCGCGCCGCCCGAGACGCAGCCGGCGATGTGCGAGAGCAAAGAGCGCGCGACCAGCGGCTCGAAGAGCACCGGCACTTCGCAAGTGGCGACGCGTTTCGCCGAGAGGCGTCGCAGCGCGCGCTCGGCGGCGCGCCGGCCGACGGCAGCGGCGTCCTCGAGCGCGCCGAGCGAGCGCGCGGCGGTCAGCCAGTAGTCGCGCTGCAGCGAGTCGTTCTCGCGCGCGAGCGGCTCGCTGAACAGCGAGTGCGACGCGCTCTCGTACGTTCCCACGAAGCCGGCGCTGTTGCCGTAGGCAACGCGTCGGAACTCGCTCTGGACCTGCGAGCCTTCGGAGTTGACGATGCGCGGGTCGAGCGCGCGCGCGGCGGCCTCGGCGCGCTTCGCATCGTCGATGCGCGCTTCGACCGCGACGTGGCGATCGGCAGCATCGAAGAGTGCGAGACTCGGTGCGTCGGTGGTGAAGCCGCCTTCGGGCAGGCCGGCGGCCCGGTCGGGTGCCGTGGCGCGCGCCAGCGCCACCGCTTCGTCGGCCATCCGGTCGATCGTCTCCGGCGCGAGGTCGCTGGTGGAGGTCGAGCCGCACGAGAGCCCGCCGTCCCGACGCACGAAAGTGCGGATGCCGAGCACGCGTTCGCGCGCCTGCGTGACGAAGTCGATCTCGGCGCCGCGCACCCGCGCCGAGATCGAATCGGCTTCGAGCAGCATTGCGTCGGCTTCGCTGGCGCCCGCTTGCTTCGCGCGCGCGAGCGCCCGCGCGACCGCGTCGGT
>CAYGWM010000066.1:8009-22666 GCA_964353555.1 uncultured Spirochaetales bacterium | reverse complement strand
ACTTCGAGACGACGCCGAGCTTCGCGCTGACGGTGCAGGTGACGGATGCCGGCGGGCTCGCGCAGAGCAGTACGGTCATTGTCGACCTGGCGGACATCGCCGATGGTGGACGGGTCGTGGACCTGGTGAGACCCGATGGACCGCCCGCGCGCGACGAAGATCCGGTGCCGAAGCCCGTCCCGACCGTGGAACTGGAGGCGGCTACGCCGCGAGCGCCCGTTGCGATCATCCCCGTACCCGACGAGCCAGGCGGAGGGACGACCAATCGCCCCTTCGGAGGATGGGGCGGCGCGACGCCACGGGTGTGGCGTTTGCCTGAGATCGGGTCCTCGGGCGGGACAGACGAGACGAGCGTCAATCGTCATCTGGTCGACTCGCAGGGCCGACCCGTGGTGATCGACCAGCGACGGCTACTCGAAGCGCTCGAACGGCTCCGCGAGGATCTGCATCGCGACCCGCAACGTGCTGAGCAGGAGGCGCTCACGATCACCGTCGAGGGGATGGCGTTGGTGGTCTCCGGCGGGCTGTTGGCTCTGCTGATGCGCGGTGGCTCGCTGGCGGCGGCTGCGCTCTCGTCGAGTCCGCTGTGGCGGCGCGTCGATCCGCTCGCCGTGCTGTCGCTCTCCGAGGAGGAGCGCTGGCAGCGCGACCGGGACATCCGCGCTGCCCAGCGCGAGGAAGAGGGGAGTCGCCTGCTCGACGCGCCCGGACCGGACGAGCCGGCCAAGCGAGGACTTCCGGGCGAGCACTAGATCTCATCCGGGGCACACGCTGAGCCTGACACGCAAACAAGAGGCGGCCGGCTTCTCGCCAGCGCAGCACGCGTTCGTAGCACCAGAGCGAGCGGGACTCGCTAGGGCAGGGCGGCCTTCTTCTCGCCGCCGTAGCCGGCCGAGTGCGACGTCGAGGGCGACGTCGAGGCGAGCCCCGCAGCCGCCGCCTGGGACGCCTTCGCCTTGTTCCCCATCTCGATCGAGCCGTTCACCACCGCGCCTTCCTGCACGATCAGCTTCGGCGCGCTGACATCGCCGTTCACGAGTCCGGTGGCCTGGATCTCGATGCGCTCGGTGGCGATGACGTTGCCGTTCACCTTGCCGATCACGACGACCGTCTTCGCGTGCACCTCGGCGGAGCACGAACCGTTCGCGCCGATGGTCAGCTGATTGCTCGGAAGGTCGACCCGGCCCTCGATGTGGCCCTCGATGACGAGGTCCTCATTGCCAGAGAGATCGCCCTTCAACGTGATCGACTTGCCGATGTTGGCCATGTTCCCCCCCGCGACCGCGGTTGCTTGCGTCGGCTTCGGTAGCACCAGCGGACTGGACACCGTTGCACTCCTCTCGGGACCGCCCTGAACGGCCACCGGATCCCGGGCCGCAGGCGGCTCGGGCATCTGCGTTTCGCCCTGCTCTCCGTCTCTCTTCCGTCGATCGAAAAGACTCACGACGTCTCCGCTTGAATGACTGAGAGAATGACTCCGAGGGTCTGGCGCCACGCGCCGCGCCCCGGAGCGCGCGCAGTCTACCGCAGCGCCGCCGCCTGATCGACGACGATTTGATTCCGCTCGAGGATCGTTCCCTGCGCGCGGTCGAGGGCGGTGATCGAGTTGTGATAGGCGTTCTGGGCGAGGATCTTCTGGGACTGCGCCTGCACCAGATCCTGCTCGCGCAGCAGCACGTCGAAGGGCGTGGACTCGCCGTGCTCGAGCCGCACGTGCTCGGCCCGCAGCTGCTCGGCCGCGGCAGACTCGGCACGATTGGCCGCTTCGATGCCCTCGACCGACGCCATCAGGTTGCGCGCGGCACGCCGGATCTCGCTGACGATCGACTGCTCGAGGCGCAGCAGTGCGGTCTCCGAACGGCGCAATTCGAACTCCGCCTTCGCGTGCTGATGGCGCGCGGTGTTGTTGCCGAGCGGGATCGAGAGGATCCCCTGGATCGAGTACTGCTGGCTGGCTCCTTCGCGCAGCAGGGAGTCATTGGCGTCGGGCCACACGTTGCCGATCCCGACTGGCGGGGAGCACGCTCCCGCGAACGTGCAGTCCGGGTTGAAGCGCCCTGCCAGCCCCGCCTGGCCGTAGCTGCCGACCGCGTCGAGCTGCGGCAGTCGCTTGTTGCCGGTGGCCTTGACCTCGACTTTGCGGCGCTCGATCTGCTTGCGCGCGAGCTGGATCTCGGGGCGCCGCGCCATCGCGTGCTCGGTCGCCGCGGCGGCGCTCACAGCGCGCACGGTCATCTCGTCCGGCCGATCCGTCGGCTCGACGGTGATCTCGGACTCGGGCTCCAGATACGGACCCAGTACCGTGTCGACCAGTGCATCCTGCGCGTTGCGTTCGATCGCCTGCGCGCGGATCAATTTGAACTCGCGGTCCGCCACGCCGGCTTCGGCTTGCACGACTTCGACGCGCGACACGACGCCTACCTCGTACTGTGCCTGGGTCTGGTCGAGCAATGCCTTGGCAGTTTCCAGACTCTTCTCGGCGACGCGGGTGCTGTCCTGGGCGGCAATCAATCCCCAATAGGAGTCTTCGGTTTTCTGCACCTGGTCCATCAACTCGGAGTCGAACTTGTCCTGCGATGCATCCACGCCGATCCTGGTGATACGCACGAGCGTCCACTCGTCGCTCCAGAAGAGTCCGCGCAGCAACGGCAGCTGCAGAGTCGCCTGGAAGCCCGATCGGAACTCGGGCGAGAGCGTGGAGATCCGTGAGTTGGTGATCAGCTCCTGGCCGCTGTAGCCCGCCTGATAGGAGCCACCCAGCCACGGGATCAGACCCCGGAATCCTGCTTCCCCCGCCCAGGTTTTCTGGTCCAGAGTCTCTCCGAGCAAGGCGTTCGCGTTCGGGTCCTCGGATGAGTCGTAACCGCCCTTGCCGTACAGTGCGGGATCGTAGCTGCCCCATGCCGCGCCGAGTTCCTCCTCGGCGATATACGGATCGAAGCGCAATAGCTGGACGTCGAGGCTGCGCTGGACCGAGAGTCGAACCGCTTCGGCCAATGAGAGCTTCAGCACTCCGTCCTGCAGAGGCAGTGTCTCGCCGTGTTCCGGAAGCGCGGATCCAACGGGCTCCTCTGCGCTCGCGAAATCCGGAACCGCCGTCGCCGCAAAGCAGATGGCCGCAAGCCAAGCGACGCTGCGCCGCATACGAGACCCCCCTCGTGTTCCGCGATCGGGCCGCACACTAGCCCGCGAAGTGCCGCAACCCAAGATCTGAACGGCTATGGTCGGGCGATGCGCGTCGCCGCTCTCGTGCTCGCGGCTGGCCGCGGTGAGCGGTTCGGTGCCGGACGAGCGAAGGCGTTCCTGCCGCTCGCGGGCAGGCCGCTCGTGGTCCACGCCGTCGAGGCTTTGGCCGCGTGCGACGCGATCGACTGGATCGTGGCGGTGCTACCCGCGGCGGAGATCGGGCGCCTTGCTGCGGCGCAGTGGAGCGCGGTCGCGGCGCGCAAGATCGTCGCGTCCGTCGCGGGCGGCGCCGAGCGCCAGGACTCGATGCGCGCCGGATTGACCGCGCTTCCCGCGGACGTGGAACTGGTCGCGATCCACGACGCGGCGCGACCGCTGGTGCGACCGCGTGACGTCGCGCGCGTGATCGCCGCCGCCGCGCGCAGCGGCGCGGCGCTACTCGCGGTGCCGGTGCGCGACACGTTGAAGCGCGTGCGCGAGGGTCGCGTCGTGGAGACGCCGCCCCGCGAAGGACTCTGGGCCGCCCAGACGCCGCAGGTATTCCGCGCGGCGCTGCTGCGCGAGGCGCTCGCCAAGGCCGAAGCCGATGGCTTCCAGGGCACCGACGACGCCCAACTGATCGAGCGACTCGGCTGCGCGGTCGAGATCGTCGAGGGCGATCCCAGCAATCTGAAGATCACCTGGCCGGCGGACCTCGCCTGGGCCGAAGCGTGCGTACGGGAACGCCAAGGCGAGGACACGAGATGAGCGGCGTGCGGGTGGGGCAGGGCATCGACGCGCATCGGCTGGTTGCCGGTCGTCCGCTGCGACTCGGCGGCGTCGAGATTCCGTTCGAGCGCGGCCTCGAGGGTCACTCCGACGGCGACGTGCTGCTGCATGCGGTGGCGAGCGCGCTGCTCGGCGCGCTCGGTGCGGGCGATCTCGGCACGCACTTCCCCTCGTCTGACGCGCGCTGGCACGGCGTCGCGAGCCGGGATCTGGTCGAGCAGGTGATGGAACTGGTGCGCGAGCGCGGCTTTGCGGTGGGGAACGTCGACGCCACGGTGATCGCGCAGCTGCCGCGCCTGGCGCCGTTCCGCGATGCGATGGTCCGCGGTGTCGCGCGTTGCCTCGATGTCGATCCCGAACGCGTCAGCGTGAAGATCACCAGCACCGACGGGCTCGGTGCGATCGGGCGCGGCGACGGCATCGCCGCGCAGGCGGTCGTACTGATCGAGTGGGTGGAGTCGGCGTGACGCTGCGGCTCTTCAACACCCGCACGCGCGAGAAGGAAGCATTCGAGCCGATCGAAGCCGGTCATGCGCGCGTCTACTCGTGCGGTCCGACGGTCTACGCGCCGCAACACATCGGGAACCTGCGGCCGTATCTGTTCGCCGACCTACTGAAGCGCGCGCTGCTCGCCGACGGGCTGCGCGTCACGCACGTGATCAACATCACCGACGTCGGCCATCTAGCCTCTGACGCCGACAGCGGCGAGGACAAGATGGAGCGCGCCGCCGCGCGCGCCGGCAAGACGGCAGCGGAGATCGCGGCGTTCTACACGGAACAATGGCTGCGCGATCGTCACCGCCTCCACTGCCTCGACGCCGAGCATCTGTGCAAGGCCACCGATCACATTCCCGAGCAGATCGCGCTGGCGCAGCGCCTCGAAGCAAAGGGCTATACGTATCGCATCGAGGACGGGCTCTACTTCGACACCTCGAAATTCCCGGGCTACGCCGCGTTCGCGCGCCTCGACCTCTCCGGGCAAAATGCTGGGGCGCGCATCGGCGACGTCGCGGGCAAGCGCTCTCCGCAGGACTTCGCGCTGTGGAAGTTCGCCGCACCCGGCGTGACGCGGCAACAGGAATGGGACTCGCCGTGGGGGCGCGGCTTTCCCGGCTGGCACCTCGAGTGCTCGGCGATGAGCATTCGCTACCTCGGCACCCACTTCGACATCCACACCGGCGGCGTCGATCACATCCCGGTCCACCACACCAACGAGATCGCGCAGAGCGAGTGCGCGTTCGACGTGCACCCGTGGGTGAACGTCTGGATGCACAACGAGTTCCTCGATCTCGGCGGCGAGAAGCTCTCGAAGTCGAAGGGGCACACGCTGGTGCTCGACGATCTGATCGAGCGTGGCTTCGAGCCGCTCGCGTACCGCTACTTCTTCTTGCAGGCGGTCTACCGCCAGCAACAGGCGTACTCCTGGGACGAGATGGGCGCCGCGGCGACGGGCTACCGGCGGCTGCTGCGCGCAGCCGCTGCGGTGCGCGATGCGGTCGGCGAGCCGGCTGGCGGTGAGGGCGCCGCGATCGCGGCGCTGCGCATGCGCTTCTGGGACGCGGTGCACGACGACCTGAACGCACCGCGGGCACTCGCGGTCGCGTGGGAAGTCGCGCGCAGCGAGCTGTCGCCGCCCGCGCAGCGCGCGCTGCTGGTCGAGTTCGACGCGTGGCTCGGTCTCGGTCTCGCGACCGAAGTGCCGCGCGGTGCCGTGCAGGAAAGCGATCCGCGCATCGACGCGCTGGTCGCCGAGCGCTTCGCCGCACGCCAGGCGCGCGACTTCGCCACCGCCGATCGCATCCGCGCCCAGCTCGACGCCGAAGGCATCGAGATCCAGGACGGCAAGGACGGATCCAAGTGGAAGCGCGTGCAGTGAAACCGGGGAGTGGCACGCGCAAGGGCTCCATGCCGGCACCGGGCGCCGCGCCGCCGGTACGCGAAGCAGATCGTTCGTTCGAGCTGGTGTCCGAGTTCACGCCGCAGGGCGATCAGCCGCGCGCGATCGGCGAGCTGGTCGCCGGTCTCCAGCGCGGCGACCGCCACCAGACGCTGCTCGGCGTCACCGGTAGCGGCAAGTCGTTCACGATGGCCTGCGTCGTCGAGCAGGTGAACCGGCCGACGCTGGTGATGGCGCCGAACAAGACGCTGGCGGCGCAGCTCTACGCGGAGTTCAAGGGATTGTTCCCGGACAACGCCGTCGAGTACTTCGTCTCGTACTACGACTACTACCAGCCCGAAGCGTACATCCCGACCACCGACACCTACATCGAGAAGGACTCGTCGATCAACGACGAGATCGACAAGCTGCGCCACTCTGCCACGCACTCGCTGCTGACGCGTCGCGACGTGCTGGTGGTCGCGAGCGTGTCCTGTATCTACGGCCTCGGTGCGCCGGTCACCTACGGCTCGATGCACGTGTACGTCGAGAAGGGGACGCGGCTCTCGCGCGACGATCTGCTGCGCCGCCTCGTCGACATGCTCTACGAGCGCAACGACATGGACTTCCACCGCGGCACCTTCCGGGTGCGCGGCGACGTCGTCGAGGTGTTCCCGCAATACGAGAGCGAACGCGCCATCCGCATCGAGTTCTTCGGCGACGAAGTCGACGGTATCGCCGAGATCGATCCGCTGCGCGGCAAGGTGCTGTCGCGTCCGAGCCGCACGCTGATCTACCCGGCGAGCCACTACGTCGCGAACGCCGACGTGCTACGCCGCGCGATCCAGGGCATCCGCGTCGAGCTGCAGCAACGCCTGGCCGAGTTCCAGCGCGACGGCAAGTTGCTCGAAGCGCAGCGGCTCGAGCAGCGCACGCTCTACGACCTCGAGATGCTCGAGCAGATGGGCTTTTGCCACGGCGTCGAGAACTACTCGCGCTGGCTCGACGGTCGCGAGGCGGGTCAGTCTCCGTACACGCTCTACGATTATTTCCCGGACGACTTCCTGCTGATCCTCGACGAGAGCCACATCACGGTGCCGCAGATCGGCGCGATGTACCGCGGCGACCGCGCGCGCAAGGAAACACTCGTCAACTACGGCTTCCGGCTGCCCTCGGCGCTCGACAACCGACCGCTGCGTTTCGACGAATGGTACGAGCGCGCCGGCCAGATGCTCTTCGCATCGGCGACGCCAGGCGATTGGGAGCTGACACAGTCTGGCGGCGTCGTGGTCGAGCAGATCATCCGGCCGACGGGCCTGATCGATCCGCAGGTGGAGGTGCGACCGGCCACCGGCCAGGTGGATCACCTGCTCGGCGAGATCCGCGCGCGCGTCGAGAAGGGCGATCGCGTGCTGGTGACGACGCTCACCAAGCGCATGGCCGAAGAGCTGACCGAGTACTACGGCGAGCACGGCGTGCGCGTTCGCTATCTGCACAGCGACATCCAGACCATCGAACGCACCGAGATCATCCGCGAACTGCGCGAGGGCGGCTTCGACGTCCTCGTCGGCATCAACCTGTTGCGCGAGGGCCTCGACATCCCGGAGGTCTCGCTGGTTGCGATTCTCGACGCCGACAAGGAGGGCTTCCTGCGTTCGACGCGCTCGCTGATCCAGACGATCGGCCGCGCCGCGCGCAACGTGAACGGCACCGTGATCCTGTATGCCGACAAGGAAACCAATTCGATCCGCGCGACGCTCGAGGAGACCGACCGGCGGCGCGAACGACAGCGCGCCTACAACGCGGAACACGGCATCACGCCGCGCAGCATCGTCAAGAAGATCGGCAGCCTGCGCGACTCGATCTGGGAGCAGGACTACGTGACGGTCGCGACCGTGCGCGAGCGCCCCGAAGCCGAGATCCCGCTGCACGAACTCCCCGCGCTGATCGCCGGCCTGCGCCGCGAGATGCAAACCGCCGCGAAGGAGCTCGACTTCGAACGCGCCGCCGCAGTGCGCGACCGCATCCGCACGTTGGAGTCCGAGCGTCTTCGCGTCGGCTAGGGGCTAGGTTCTGGCCGTGGACCTCGAAGAGCGCGTCGAAGCGCTGCCGACCGGGCCTGGCGTCTACTTGTTTCGCAATGCGCGCGGCCGGGTGATCTACGTCGGCAAGGCGCAGAACCTGAAGAGCCGCGTGCGCTCGTACTTTCGCGGTGGCGGCGACGGGCGCGTGCAGATTCCGCAGATGGTCGAGCGTGCGGTCGATCTCGACGTCGTCGTGACGCCCTCCGCGAAGGACGCGCTGCTGCTCGAGAACGAGCTGATCAAGCGCCACAAGCCGCCCTTCAACGTCCGTTTCCGCGACGACAAGCAGTATCTCGGTCTGCGCCTCGACGCGCGCGAGCCGTGGCCGCGGCCGACGCCGGTGCGGCGCTTCAAGGAGGACGGCGCTGCGTACTTCGGTCCGTACACGTCGAGTCAATCGCTGCGCGACGCGATCTCGAATTTGCGGCGGATCTTCCCGCTGCGATCGTGTTCCGATCCGGTGTTCCGCGACTACGCCCGCCGCGGCCGCCCGTGCATCGAGTACGAGATGAAGCGCTGCCTCGGTCCCTGCTGTGACCTGATCGACGCCGGCAGCTACGCGCAGCTGGTCGAGGGCACCGTGCTGTTCCTGCGCGGGCGCTCCGACGAGCTGCTGCGCGAGCTCACTGCGACGATGGAGCGCGCCGCCGCGGATGAGCGCTACGAGGAGGCGGCCCGGCTGCGCGATCGCATTGGCGCCGTCGAGCAGACCGTGCAGCGCCAGCAGATCGTCGGCGAGCGCGCGATCGATCGTGACGTCTTCGGCTGGGCGCGCCGCGGCGGCGAGGTCGAGGTCGCCGTGCTGCACGTGCGCGCGGGGCGCGTGGTCGCTCACGTCTCGCATGCGTTCTCCGACATCCAGATCGACGATGCCGAGGCGTTCGGTTCATTCCTGGGGCAGTACTACGCGGTGCCCGACCGCGTGGTGCCGGGCGAGGTGCTGGTTGCCATCGAGCCGGCCGATGCGGAGGCGCTGCGCGAGCTGCTCGGCGAGCGTGCCGGGCGCCGCGTCGCGCTGCGCGCGCCCCTGCGCGGGCCGCTGCGCGAGCTGGTCGGCATGGCGAACGCCAACGCGGAGCTGCAACTCGCGCAACGCCTCGACGCGCGCGAGAGCGTGCTGGCGACGCTCGCCGAGTTGCAGCAGCGACTCGGGCTGGCACGGCTCCCGCGCCGCATCGAGTGCTACGACGTCTCGACGCTCGGGGGCACCCTCGCGGTGGCGAGTCGCGTCGCGTTCGAAGATGGGCAGCCGGATAGGAACGGCTACCGCCGCTACCGGATCCGCGCGGCCGCGGCCGGCGACGACTTCGCGTGTCTGCGGGAAGTGCTCTCGCGCCGGCTCGAACGGCGCGAGAGCGATCCGCTGCCGGATCTGCTGATGGTCGACGGCGGGAGGGGGCAGCTCGGTGTCGCGGTCGCCGCGCTGCGCGACGCCGGCGTCGGTCTCGACGCGGTCGGCATCTCGAAGGAGCGTGACGGCGTGGGCGACGCGAAGCGCGTGAAGCGTCATGGAGGGCTCAAGGCGGAGCAGTTGCACCTGCCGGCGCGCAAGGATGCGCTGATGCTGGCGCCGAGTAGCCCCGCGCTGCTGCTGCTGCAGCGCGTTCGGGACGAGGCGCACCGCTTCGCGATCGAGTTCCAGCGCAAACTGCGCCAGCGTGTGCACCTGACCTCGATCCTCGAGGAGATCGGCGGCATCGGCCCGCGCAAGCGGCGCAGCCTGCTGCGCGAACTGGGCTCGCTGCGCGCGGTGCGAGAGGCAACTGCGCTGCAGCTGGCCGGCGTCGAAGGCGTCTCGAGCGCGGACGCGCAGCGGATCCGGTCCTTCTTTGCTGCGCTCGAAGCAACCGAGGCCGGCGTGGTTCCCGATTCGGGAGAGCTCCCCGGCGGCTGAAGGCCCGATCAAGCGCGCGCCGCGGCTGGCCGATCGAAAGGTCGCGGAGGAGCGTCGATGTCCCGGTCCAAGTTGCGCATCGCGATCGCCACGGGCTGCCTCGTCAGCGTGGTCGTCGCGCCGCATCCGAGTCATGGCGAGATCTACACCTGGACGGACGCGGGCGGGCACTCGCACTACACGCAGGACCTGCAAAGCGTCCCGGCTGAGCACCGCGCCGGCGCGCGCGAGCGCGCGAGCGCGAGCCCGACACCGAGCAAGGTGCAGACGTTCTCGAACGCTCCCGCGGCGCCGGCACCGAGTGCGAGCCGCCGCGCGGCGCGCCGGATCGGGGCAAGCGGCGGCCGCGTCCACCGCATCCCGGTGGAGCGCGCCGGCACCGGCATGCTGGTGATGGTGCGCATCAATGGTCGCGCGGTCGCGCCGTTCATGGTGGACACCGGAGCCAGCTACGTGCTGATTCCGCAGGCCGTAGCGCAAGAAGCCGGCATCGAAGTCGGCTCCGATGCGCGCACGATGCAGTTCATCACGGCCAACGGCATGGTCGAGCAGCCGATCGTGACACTCGATTCGGTCGAGCTCGGCAGCGCGCAGGCTGCGGACGTTCCCGCGTCGATCTCTCCGAGCATGTCGATCGGGCTGCTTGGTCTCTCGTTCCTGAACCGCTTCACCTACCAGGTCGATGCGGCGGCCGGCATGCTGACGCTGACCGACAACGATCTCGCCGAGGGTGGCGACTTGCGCGGCGGACGCTCCGAAAATCAGTGGCGGATGGAGTTCGGCGGCCTGCAACGGCGCCTTGGGGAGATCGACCTGCGGCGCGGCGTCACGCCGCCGAGTCGATCTCGACTGCTCGCCGAACTCGATCAGCAGCAGAGCGAAGCCGAGCGACAACTCGAGAGCCTCGACGCCGAGGCCGACCAGGTGAACGTCCCCGATTCCTGGCGCCGCTGACACAAAACGACGCTGACCAAGGTGATCGCGTTCCCAGAAAGGCGAGCGCGCGTCCACGGCCGGACCGGTCGCCCCCCAGCGACGACACGCAGATCGCGGCGCTTGTCGCGGTCGCGACTCGCTTCCGGCGCGTTGTTGCACATCGCGGAGCGCGGGCATCGATCTTGCTCTTCCCCCGAAGCCATGCGATTTCGATCCCGCAACGCGCCGCCGGCGCGCGACCGCCAACAGATCGAACGCGATCTAGAGCGCCTCGGCGTCGTCGGGGAGCTGCGCGAAGCGCTGTGCCAACGCCTCGAACCGATCGCGCCCACGCTCAGCGAGGATGCCTACCAGGCTGCACTGCTCGGCATCGCCGCCGCGAACGACGTGCGCCGCGTCGGCGAAGCCGCGCTCGATCGCAGCATGGGCGACCTTCGTGAGATCCAACGCCTGCTCGGCGTGTTCTCGGAGGAGATGCGAAAACTCGACGGCGCGCTGCGCGTGCTGTCGAACTACGTCCAGCGCATGCGCCCGAAGAGCAGCGCGCCCGAACGTCCTCGCTCGGTGCACTAGCAGGGCCGTCCTCGGCCGTGGTGCGGAGTCATGCGCTAGCGAGAGCATCACGGTACGGTCTGCGACACCCCGGTCCCGCGCGGGGGTCTGGGCATCCATCTTCTAGTCGCGCTGGTCGCCGCACAGGCGCTGGGCATCCTTGCCGCAGACAGCGCTTGGATCGATTCCCGCGCAGCGCTGCTCGCCGGTGTCGGCGCTCTGGCGCTTGCGATCGCGGCACGCAGGTCGCGCGCGCTCGTCGCTGTATGCGCACTCGCGGCGAGCAGCGCGGCCGGCGCGCTCGCGCTCGCTACGCGACTCGAAGCGGCAGCGGTCGCGCGGCCAGCGGCCCCGCTCGAAGCGAGCTTCGACGCGACGGTCGTGTCTTCGGCGCGCGTGCACGGGGACGTCGAGGTCGAGTTGGCGGACGCGGTCGTTGCCGCGTCCGAGACGATCGGCATTCCCAGCCGGATCCGGCTGCGCGAGCGTGCGGCCGGACCGGGACCCACAGCGCTCGGCAGCGTCGCTTCCGGCGACCGCATCCGCGTACGCGCGCGGCTGCGCGCACCCGAGGGACGCGCGAATCCGGGCATGCGCGATCGAGCGCACGATCTCGCCCGTCGCGGCATTGGCGCGGTCGGATCCACATTGCATCCCGATCTGGTCGTGCGCCTACCCGATCAAGAAGGCGTTCGGCCATTGGCGTGGCTGCACGCGTTCCGCGCGACGGCATCGCAACGCCTGTTGCGCTTCGGGGAGGGCGGCGCCGTTCTCGCGGCACTCGCGCTGGGCGATCGCGGCGGGCTCGGCGCCGCGCGCAGCGATCAGTTCCGGCTGCTCGGCCTGACGCATCTCCTTTCCGTGTCGGGGCTGCATCTGGTGCTGGTCGGCGCGCTCGTCTTCGGCATCGCACGGCGAGCGTTGCGCTTGGTGTCGTTCCGCGTCGATCGCCGGCGGACCGCGCTTGCGACGGCAGTCGTCGCGGCGACGGGCTACGCGCTGCTGGCGGGCTTCGAGGTGCCGGTGCGTCGCTCACTGGTGCTGCTGGTCGCGCTGGCGGCGTCCGTGTGGCTGCGGCGACCGATTCGCCGCGGCGCGCCGCTCGCACTCGCGGCGCTGGCGATCCTCGCCGTCGAACCCGAAGCGCTCTTCGACGCGGGCGCGCAGATGTCCTTTCTCGCGAGCGGCGCGCTGATCTTCGGCTCGCGTCGCCAGCCGGAGCGGGACGCCGCTGCCCGCGCGGGTTGGCGCGCGGGCTTGCTCGATGGACTCGACACCAGTGCGCTGGCGACCGCAGCGACCGCGCCGGTGGCGGCGGCGGTGATCGGCAGTGTCTCGCCGTGGGGACTGGTTGCGAACGTCGTCGCGGTGCCGTGGACGGGCTTCGTGCTGATGCCGATCTCGCTCGTTGCCGCACTGCTCGCGGGGCTGGCGCCGGAGGGCTGGGTGGTCGAAACCGCATTGCGCGCGTTGGCCGCGGTCGGGACGTTCTCCCTCGACGCGCTCGCGATTGCAGCGGAGGCGGCGCCGCCGTCGTGGGCGGCACGACCGGCGCTTCCGTTCGTGCTCGTCGCGCTGGCCGCATTGGTGTTCGTGGTGCGCGCGACGCGACCGTCGCGACGCATCGCGTGGGCGCTCGCGATCGTGGCGGGACTCGCGCTCGCGCCACCGCCGCGGATCGATCCGCGGCCCCCGCGCGTCGTCCACCTGGACGTCGGGCAGGGCGACGCGACGCTGGTGCAGGGGCGAAGCGCCGCGCTGCTGGTCGATGCCGGCACGGCGTTGCCCGACGGTGTCGACATGGGCGCGTCAGCGGTGGTGCCCGCGCTGCGCGCACTGGGTGTTCGCCGGCTCGCGGTCGTCGCAGCGAGTCATGCGGATCTCGATCACCGCGGCGGTCTCGCGTCCGTGTTGCGCGCGATTCCGACCGAGCGCTTGTGGCTGCCGTTCGGCGCGTCGAGCGATCCCGCGTTCGCAGCGCTCACTGCGCAAGCGCGTTCGCTCGGCGCGCGGGTCGAAGAGCGCGGCGCCGGATCGCCGGGCGAGCAGATCGGCGACCTCGATGTCACCGCGCTCTGGCCGCCGCCCGAGACGTTGCCGTCGCCATCGCGCAACGACCGTTCGCTGACGCTGCGCATCGAGGTCGCGGGTTGCTCGGTGCTGCTCGCGGGCGATGTCGAGGCGGCGGCGGAAGCGGCGCTGCTCGCGAGCGGCGTTTTGCTTCACGCGGACGTGTTGAAGCTGTCGCATCATGGCAGTCGCACTTCGTCTACGAGCGCGTTCCTCTACGCGGTGGGCGGGGCGGTAGCGGTCGCGTCGGCGCCGCGCTGGAGTCGCTTCGGGATGCCGCATCCGGAAGTGGTTCGCCGCGCAGCAGAGGCCGGCTACGCACTGTGGTGGACCGGTCGCGACGGCGCGGTACTCGTTGGGTTGACACCGCGCTTGTGGGTCCGCGGGTGGCGCCAGCAGCGCTGACGCCAGCCGGCCGTTGAGCCTGGGGCCGATGCACGCCCCGCCGCGCCGCACTCAACGGCTTCCAAGAGACGGGATCAGTAGAGGCCGAGCATGCGACCGGCGAGAACCAGGATGGCGAGGATCATCGCCGGACGGATTACGCGTTCGCCACCGCTCACCGCGAGCTTCGCCCCGAGCGCGCCACCGATCGAGAATCCGATCGCCAACACGCCCGCGTGCAGCCACGACACCTGGCCGGCGAACACGAAAATCGGGATCGCGAACGCGGTGATCGCCACATTGGTGGTGACCTTGATGCTGTTGGCGCGCACCAGGTCGTAGCCGGTGTGATTCAGCGCGCCGACCATCAGCAGACCGACGCCAGCCTGGATCGCGCCGCCATACATGCCGATCAACGCGAAGACGCTGAAGAGCAGCCAGCGCGGCCACGGACGCGTCGGGTGCTCACTGCCCGGTCGCGGCCTGCGCAGCATCGGGATCAGATCGATCAGCATCACCACGCCGAAGATGCGCTGGAAGGTGGCGTCGTCGAGCTTCGCCACCGTGTAGGCGCCGATCAGCGAGCCGATGCAAACCGGCAGCACGACCTTCGACGCGCCCTCCAGCCCCGAGACGCCGCGCGCGCGAAAGCTCCACGCCGCGACCAGATTCTGCACGAAGACCCCGATCCGGTTGGTGCCATTCGCAACCGTGGCCGGCACTCCGATCAGCACCAGCAACGGTACACTGATCAGCGAACCCCCGCCCGCAAGCGTGTTCACCACGCCCGCCGCGACACCGCCCGCCACCAGAATCGCGATGTCGCTCGTAGTCAACGCCGGTCTCCGCTTCCGCGGACTATACGAGGGCTACCCCCAGATGCCCATGCGCCGCCACAACGCATCGA
>CAYGWM010000066.1:3764-7909 GCA_964353555.1 uncultured Spirochaetales bacterium | reverse complement strand
CGCGGACTATACGAGGGCTACCCCCAGATGCCCATGCGCCGCCACAACGCATCGAACGGAGCCCTGGCGATGCCGAGTTCGATGCAGAGTTCGCGCGGTTTGCGCAGCGCGGCTGCTTGCTGCGTGCGTGCTGCCTCGCCGCGATACGCCTCGCGCAGCACCGATTTCGGAATCTCGTAGCGCCGCACCATCGCCGCGGGCGGTTGCAGCATGATGCGACCCATCTGCCCGAACAGCAGCGGCGTGCGCACGCGCAACGCGAAGCGCTTCAGCGCGGGCAGCCGCGGCACGTGGCGGCGCAGGTAGGCGCGTGCGAACGACAGATGGCGCGCCTCTTCGGTGATGTGCACCTGCGAGATGCGTCGCAGCAGCGGATGCGGATACTGCCCGGTGCGCAATTGTTCGCGCTGCACGTAGTCGATCGGATCCTCGCCGCCGAGCACGAACAGGAAGAACAGTTCGGGGAACGTCCGCGCCAGCCGCACGACCTGCCGCGAGCCGAAGTGCATCGACTTCGACAGCCCCGGAATCGGCAGTTTCGTGCGGTTCACGAACTCCTGGAACATCAGCGAGTGCTGACCTTCCTCGATCACCTCGTGCATCACGTAACGGTACTCGGGCGCGTGGTTCGGCAGCTGGAGCGCGAATTCGAGCAGGCCGCGCTGCAGCACGTTCTCGAATTGCGAGCCGATCTTCGCGAAGCTCGCGATCAACTCCATCCCGAAGCGTGCGCGCATCGGCTGCGGAAGCGCCTGGTACCAGGCCGTGGCGCCGAGCGGATCGCTCGGCTGCAGCTCCCAGCGCGGATCGCCCGCATCGAGCGCATACGCGGGATCATCCCAGGGAATGTCGATGTAGGCGTCGTAGTGCTTGGCGACCGATTGGCGCGACAGCCGCTCGATCAATGAGCGGTAGCTGGCGTCGCCGATCACGGCGTCGTCGGGAACCTCGTCGTCGGCGAGCGCATCGAGCGACGGGAGCGGGGTGGCGCGAGAACTCATGATTCATTCCTTCCCGTTGCGGGCGCGGCTGCGAGATGTTGTTGAATGCGCGCGCCGATCATCAGCGCGATGGCGGTGCGCAGTTCGGCGAAGATGCGCACCGCCTCGCCCGGCCGCGGATCGACGAGCTGGTGCGTGACGGCGTGCGACACGAAGGCGAGCGCGGTGCGTGCGATCAGCGAGGAGTCGGACCACGGCACGCCGAGCGAATCGTCGATGCCCTGCACGATCGCGGCCTGCGCGCGCTCGAAGATCGTGCGCAGCGCGTCGCGCGTGGCGGCGTCCTGGTCGCTGCGCTCGAGCGCTACCGAGAGCAACAGGCGTACCAGGTTCGGTCGCAGCACGACGAGGTCGCGCAGGCTCGAGATGAAGCGGTCGAGGCGGGCGAGCGGATCGCCTTCGAGGTAGACCGACTTCTGGATCTCCTCGATCCACTCGGACGCGACGCGCTCGAGGACCGGTACCAGCAGCCCTTCCTTCGATCCGAAATGCCAGTAGATCGCAGTGCGGACGACGTTCGCCCGCTGGCAGAGCGCCTCGATGCCGGTCGGCGCGAAGCCGCGCTCGCCAAATAGATCGATGGCGGCCGCGAGGATGCGCTCGCGGGTGGCCTCGGATTGCGCTCGGCGCGGTGCCTGACCCGCCTGCCGGCCTCCTCCCTGGGTGCCTGAACGGTCGGAGGCCGGCGGACGGGTGTGAGACATCGTCAGGGACTCCTTGCGATCTCCCTTACGTAACGATCGGTACGGTAACGGGGGGCTTGAGAATCGCAAGGCGGGGCGGATAGGATCGCGCCCCATGGCCCCCCCCCAGCTTCCCGCGTCTCCGCCTTCCGATGTGATCGAGGTCCGTCCGGACGAACGCTTCGACAGCGCGCGGGTCGCCGACTACCTGCGTGGGAAGTTTCCGGGCTCCGAGCGGGCGCTGTCGGTACGCCAGTTTGCGGGCGGTCACGCGAACCTGACCTACCTGCTCCGCTACGGCGAAGGCGAGGGCGCCATCGAGTACGTGCTGCGGCGCCCGCCGCTCGGACCGGTCGCGCCGGGCTCGCACGACATGTCGCGCGAACACCGCGTGCTGTCGGTGCTGTGGAAGGCGTTCCCGCTCGCGCCGCGCTCGTTCGTGTTCTGCGACGACGTCGCCATCCTCGGCGCGCCGTTCTTCGTGATGGAGCGCCGCCACGGCGTGGTCGTGCGCGGCGCGATCCCGCCCGCGTTCGGGGGCGGCGCCGACGCAGCGATCAACCGCAAGCTGTCGCAGGTCGTCGTCGATGTGCTCGCCGAGTTTCATGCAGTGGAGCCCGCGAAAGCAGAACTCGCCGAACTCGGTCGGCCCGAGGGATTCCTCGCGCGGCAGGTGAAGGGTTGGACCGAGCGCTTCGAGCGCGCGCGCGTGGACGCGTTTCCGCTCGCCGACGAGTTGCAGCGCTGGCTTCTCGACAACCTACCGGTGTCGCCGACGCCGACGCTATTGCACAACGACTGGCGGCTCGACAACATGGCCGTCGCCGCGGACGACCCGAGCCGCTGCGTCGCGGTCTACGACTGGGACATGGGTACGCGCGGCGATCCGCTCTGCGATCTCGGCACCGTGCTCGCGGTCTGGTACGACCCCGATGAGGTGGCTCCGTCGCTGAACCCGATGCCGACGCTCGCTCCCGGCTTCCTGCGTCGCGCGGAAGCGGCCCGGCGCTACGGCGAGCAGAGTGGCCGCGATCTGTCGCAGCTCGCCTACTACCTGGTGTTCGGCACCTTCAAGATGGCGGTCGTGCTCCAACAGATCTACTTCCGCTTCCACCAGGGCCAGACGCAGGACTCACGCTTTGCCGGGATGGGCGAGGGAGCAAAGTCGCTCTTCCGCCTCGCTGCTGCGCGACGCCCCTAGCCCCCACCCGCACCGGAGATCCCATGGCCATCGATTTTTCGTTTCCCGAAGAGATCGAACTCGTCCGCCACAAGGTCCGCGAGTTCATCGAGAAGGTCGTCCTGCCGGCCGAGCGTGAGATCGAAGCGCACGAGGGCGATCGCAAGGTGCTCGTCGAGCAGGTGATCGTGATGCGCAAGGCCGCGCAGCAGTGGGGCCTGTGGCTGCCGCACATGCCCGAGGAATACGGAGGCATGGGGCTCGGCCACGTCGCGATGGCGGCGGTGTCGGCGGAAGCGGCGCGATCGCGCTTCGGTCCGTTTGCATTGAACGCGTCGGCGCCCGACGAAGGCAACATGCACACGCTGCATCACTGGGGCACGCCCGAGCAGAAGGCGAAGTACCTGAAGGGGCTGTGCGACGGCCGCATGCGCTCATGCTTCGCGATGACCGAGCCGGAAGTCGCCGGCTCCGACCCGACGCTGATCCAGACGCGCGCGGTTGCGGACGGCGACGACTACGTGATCAACGGCCACAAGTGGTTCATCTCGGGCGCGCACGGCGCGCAGTTCGCGATCTTGATCGCGCGCACCGAAGACGCTCCCGAAGTCCCGCAGGCCACCAACACCGCATTCCTCGTGGACATCCCGAGCGAAGGTTGGGAGATCGTCCGCGACATCCACACGATGAGCGGTCCCAGCCACAACCACTGCGAGATCCAGATCACCAACCTGCGCGTCTCGAAGCATGCGATCCTCGGCGGCCTCGGTCAGGGCCATCGCCTCGGTCAGTACCGGCTCGGCCCGGCACGGCTAGCGCACTGTATGCGCTGGATCGGGCAGGCCGAGATCGCGCTCGACATGACCGTCGACCGCGCGCTGAAGCGCTTCGCGCATGGATCGCTGCTGGCCGAGAAGCAGGGCATCCAGTGGATGATCGCCGACTCCACGATGGAGCTCTACCAGTGCAAGCTGATGGTGTTGCACGCGGCCTACAAGATCGATCGCGGCGAGAGCTTCACCAGCGAAGTGTCGATGGCGAAGCATTTCGTCGCGAATGCGCTGAACCGCATCATCGATCGCGCGATCCAGGTCCACGGCGCGCTCGGCTACTCGACCGACACACCGCTCGCGCAGATGGCGACGCAGGCGCGCTGGGCGCGCTTCGCCGACGGCGCGGACGAGGTGCACCAGTGGCGCATCGCGCAGCGCACCATCGAGGCGTACGCGAAAACAGGGAGTGTTCGCAGCGCGGCGGGCGATCTGCCGCTGTAGCAGACGA
>CAYGWM010000066.1:2296-3664 GCA_964353555.1 uncultured Spirochaetales bacterium | reverse complement strand
CGCGCGTCAGCGCGGCTCGCAAACGAAGATCGGAATCTCGCGCGTCGTGCGCTTGCGATACTCGGCGTAGGGCGCGTAGTGCTGGTCGCAGATCGGCCACAGCGCCGGCTTCTCCTCCGCCGTTGCCTGTCGCGCGCGCAGCTGCATCCGCCTGCCTCGATGATTCACCTCGATGTCGGGGCTCTTCACCAGGTTCCTGAACCACACCGGGTTCTTTGGCGCGCCGCCCTGGGACGCAACCAGCAGTACGCCCTGCTGGTACGGGACGTACATCAGCGGGATCGTCAGCGTCCGCCCGCTCTTCGCACCCGTCATCGTCACGAAGCAGACCTCGTCTCCGGCGAGCTTGTTCAGGAAGCGTCCCCCGGAGAGGCGGTGCAGGAAGACGTGGGTGCGGGTCACTGCCTTGATGATCCAGCGCGGCGACGGCTTGCCGTTGCTCGTCGTGGCGTTGCTGGCCATGGCGATTCCTCCGTGGAAAGAGTGGGTTCGGTTCGCAGGGTACAGGGCTCTGTCACTTCCACCTCGATCGGGGGCTTCCGCTGCCCGGTAGACTGCGCGGGCCATGAGTTCCGCCGAGCGCCTGTTGACGCGACCGTTCCTATTGTGCGCGCTCGCGAACTTCACGCAGTCGCTCGCGTTCAATCTCTTCCTGCACCTGCCCGGCTTCCTGCACGACCTCGGTGCCGGCGAGGTGCAGATCGGCGTCGTGATCGCGACGACGTCGGTCGCGTCGATTGCGGTGCGTCCGCCGCTGGGACGCGCGATCGACCGCTACGGCCGCCATCCGCTGATCCTGCTCGCGGGCGTTGCGAACGTCGGGATCTGTCTGCTCTATCTGACGATCGATTCGCTCGGGCCGTGGACCTACGTCGTGCGCACGCTGCACGGTCTTTCCGAAGCCGTGCTCTTCATGGGACTCTTCACGGTGGCAGCGGACTGGGTGCCGGCGAGTCGCCGCACCGAAGGACTCGCGCTCTACAGCGCGTCGTCGATGCTCCCGATCTCGTTCGGCGGCGTGCTCGGCGATGCGATCCTCGGGCGCGCTTCGTACGACGCGCTCTTCATCGCCTCGGCGTGCTTCGCCGCGCTGTCGCTGTTGATGACGATCCCGCTCGAGGAATACCCGCGCGTGCGCCGGGTCGATGATCCGCCGCGCGGCATCGGCCATGCGCTGGTGCAGCGTGACCTCGCACCGCTGTGGTTCATGGGCACCGTGTTCGGGTTGGTGCTGACGGGCGTCTTCGTGTTCGTGAAGCGCTTCGTGATGGAGACGCAAGTGGCGACGGTCGGCACGTTTTTCTCGGCCTACACCGGCGCGGCGATCCTGGTGCGGCTCGCCGGCGGGCGGCTGCCCGACCGCGTCGG
>CAYGWM010000066.1:0-2196 GCA_964353555.1 uncultured Spirochaetales bacterium | reverse complement strand
AATCCGAAGCTGCGCGCGTCGCAGTTGAAGGTCGGCGACACGCGCGAGGCCGTGCTCGTCGAGAATCTCACGCGCACGCAGATCGTGATGTACGCGGGCGCGTCGGGCGACTTCAACCCGATCCACCACGACGAGACCTTCGCGACGAAGGCGGCCGGCTATCCGTCCGTGTTCGCGCACGGGATGCTGACGATGGGCATGACCGGTCGCTTGCTGACCGACTGGCTCGGCGACGGCGTGCTGCGCGAGTACGGCGTGCGCTTCGTCAAACAAGTCTGGCCGGGCGATTCGCTGACCGCGAAGGGAACCGTCACCGCGATCGGCGAGGACGGCACCGTCGAGATCGAGGTCGTCACCACCAATCAGAAGGGCGAGCCCGTCGTCGCCGGCAGCGCGCGAGCGACG
Source organism: uncultured Spirochaetales bacterium (assembly GCA_964353555.1). Lineage (GTDB taxonomy): Bacteria > Myxococcota_A > UBA9160 > UBA9160 > PR03 > PR03. The sequence goes on along the minus strand of CAYGWM010000066.1, from coordinate 1,791 downwards.
CTGCCACGATGACCGCGATGCGCGAGCGCGTCGTCGCGACGCTCGCGCTCGGCGCGATGCTCGCGACGGCTTGCAGCAGCGGCGCTCGTCACGACGATCTCATCGGGCGTTTCCCGAAGCTGGCTTCGATCGACGGCCAGCGACTCGCGGATGCGAATCCGTATCCGCTGCCGCTCGCGGGACGCCTGACGTTCTTTCTGTGTCGCTGGCCGACCGAGCAGCCGATCCCCGTCGTGCTGCCGTCCGACGCGAGTGCGGACGAGCGCCGCGCGATCGAGACCGCGCTTCACGCGTGGGAAGGGGCAGGGCTCGGGCTGCGATTCAGCGAAGTCGAGCGTGCCGACGCGGGGGTCGACATCGGCTTCGTCTCGGGCACCGTCGACACCGCTGCGGGCCAGGACACGGCGAATACCGTCGTCGATTGTCGCGTCGCGCCGGCGAGTCAGCAGCGTGGCGCGCGGGTGGAGGGCGCGGAACTCGTGCGCGCGCGGATCCGAATCGCACGCATCACGAACCAGGACACGCAGGGCCATCAGCGCCCGCTCTCGGCCGCCGAGCTGACCGGCACCGCGCTGCACGAACTGGGTCACGCGCTCGGCTTCCAGGGCCACGCGCGACAGGGCGACACCGTGATGGTGCGCGAAACCGAGCGCATCGCGCGTGCCGGCAAGGGAGTTCTCGCCGGTGACGGCTTCCGCGACCCGAGTCTGCGCGCGCTCTACGCGTTGCCGAGCGGCGCCGTCGTCGCGAGCGCGCCGATCGATCGCTGTCGCACCGACCTCGTCGACCGGATGGCGCGTGTCGCAGAAGAGAATCACCTCGGCGGTCCCTTCGTGCGCGTCGGCGAATCGGCCGGCCGCATCTTCTGGCGCGACGACAAGGGCGCCGAGTACGGCCTGGTGCTTGGGAAAGTGCGCGAGGCGCTGCGCGATCCGGCGAAGCTGCTCGTGGTGCCGGAGTCGCGCGTGCGCGGCTCGCTTGCCCGCGTGCACGATGTTCCCTGCACGCGAGCTCCGTGAAGTCGCGGGTGGAAAACTACGCGGGATACTGCTGCGCAAGTCGTGCGAGGATCGCGAGACACTCGCTGGCGCACTCCCGGATGATCTCCCGCACCGGCCGCACCGCGTCGATGCGCCCCGCGACCTGACCCGAGAGTGCGATCGACGCCTCGAGGTCGCCGCCGAAGTACAGCGACAACACCTTCGCGCGATCGCCGAACTCGGCCATCACATTGTGCGTCGCGTCCTCGAGCGATTCGGCGTGCTTCGTGCGCAACGCGCGCAGCCCCGGCCCGATGCGGCGGTTCAGGAACACGGTGTCCGTTTCCGCGGCGCTGACGACCGCGTGCTTCCAGTTCTCGTGCACCGGCGACTCCAGCGACGACACCATGCGCGTTCCCATCTGGATGCCCTCGGCGCCGAGCGCGAAGGCGGCCGCCATCGTCGCGCCATCGACGAAGCCGCCCGCGGCGATGATCGGCACGCGCACTTTCGACGCGACCAGCGGCAGCAGCACCATCGTTGCGACGTCGCGCGGGTTCTTGAAACCACCGCCTTCGCCGCCTTCGACGACGAGCCCATCGACGCCCGCGTCGATCGCCTTCAGCGCGCCGTGCAGATTGGGAACGACGTGGAACACCGTGAGTCCGGCGGCCTTCAACTGGGGCGTGTATTTCGTCGGGCTGCCGGCGGAGGTCGTCACGAAGCGGACGCCCTGTTCGACGACGAAGTCCACGATCTTCGGATCGCGCACGAAGGCCTGCGCGATGTTCACGCCGAACGGCTTGTCGGT
>CAYGWM010000065.1:14138-23075 GCA_964353555.1 uncultured Spirochaetales bacterium | reverse complement strand
GCGCATCCTATCCGAATCGCAGACCCCTTGGTACACACTTTTTCAGCTTGCATGGATGAGCGGGGACGTTCGTTGCGTCAGTTGCGTCGCGGATCGCCTTCGCTTCGTCGATCAACTCACTTCGCGACGCAACTGACGCAACGAACGTCCCCGATGAGCGCACACTACACCGGCCAGGGCCCCGTCAGCAGCAGCGTCACGACGAGGATCGCGACGTAGATCGGGAAGCCGATGGCACAGACGGCGATCGCGCGGCCGGTGCTGCGGTAGTCGAGCGCCTGCCGCACGGCCACGACCATCGTCACCAGCATCCAAAGCCCACAGACGACGTAGAAGATCCCGCCGAGGCCGCCTACCGCCCCGAGCACCCGCAGGATGCCCGGTGCGCTCGAAAAGCCGATCGTCCGCAGCAGCTCGCCGTGATCGGCGGAGGTCTCGGGACCGGGCAGCCAACGCGTACCGATCCAATAGGTGACGTACGCCCACAGATACCACCCGAGTAGCGCCGCGAGCGTTCCCCATGCGACTCCGCCCAGGCCGCCATTCTCGAAGCTGCCGACACCGGCCGCCACGGCCGAGAGCGCGACGACGGCGCCGGACTGCAGCGTCGCCGAGCGGTCCGCCTCCACCTGCTCGTAGGTCTCGGAGCGCAGCAGAGCGGCGCCAAGGAGCCGGCCGAGGAATTCCTGCATCTGCTTCCCTCCTCTCGCGGGTAGTTGCGCGACGCGGCCGCTGCCGTCAGTGCCCTGCCCTCTTCTTCGCGACGCCCGCGTCGGCGCACAGCGCAGGCGTAAACGTCATGTCGATCAGCCAGCCGAGCAGCAGCATGACCGAAGCCAGTACGGCGAACTCCACCATGTGGCGCAGCCCGCTCACCGCCAGTGCCAGGAAGCCGGCCGCGAGCGCGATGTTGGTCGAGGCGACGGGCCGCGAGACGATACGCAGCGCTTCGACCGCCGCTTTCTTCTCGTCGTGCAGCAGCGCCGCCTGCTCGCGGAATCTCACCATGAAGTGGATCGTGTCGTCGACGGCGATGCCGAGGACGATGCATGCGATGAGCGACGTGATGATGTTTAGCGTCACGCCGCTGAGGCCGAGCACGCCGAAGTAGATCAGCACCGGGAGCGCGTTCGGGAGGATCGCGATCGCTGCCACCCACGCCGACCGAAAGTAGACCGCCAGGATCACGTAGATCATGATCGAGGCGGTTGCGAGGCTGAGCGCCTGGCCGAGCGTGATGTCGTCGATGGTGCGGACGATCACCGGGGTGTCGCCCGTCACGTACGCCTGCAGGCCGGCCGGGAGTTCCGCCAACCGGGCGTCGATGCGATCGAGCAGGCGCTTCGTGAAATCCGACGGCGCGGCCGGAACCCGCACGAGGATGTCCGAGGCGCGGAAGTCACTATCGATGAAGCTCGCGAGCCGCTCATGCCAGAAGAAGAACAGGATCTGCCCGAGCAGCGACTTCGAGTCGGGGATGGACCGCGACGCCTCGTCGCCCTGGTGGAGCGCGCGGTTCACGAGCATGACGTAGTCGGCGACGGAGGCCGTGCTCGATACTTCGGGCTGCTGGTCGAGCCACTCTTGCACCTTGCGCAGCTCTCGCAGCGCGGCCGGATCCTTGAACGCGCCCTTCGTCTCCGACTCCATCACCACGTGGAGCGTGGTCGAACCGCCGAGCTCGCGATCGAAGGTCTCGATGCTCTGGCGGAGCGGATGGTCCTTGGCGAGGTTCGTAGCAAAGGATGTGCTCACCTGGATGCGCGTGACGCCGTAAACGGCAACCAACGCCACGGCTGCCGCAACCGCGAGCACGAAGCGGCGGCGCGCCACCATGGTCTCGGCCAGCCGGGTGATGAACCGGTCGAAGCGGGCGCCCTCCAGGATCCCGTGCTCGGCGAGCACCGGATCCGGCAGCACCGACAGCACGGCGGGCACCAATGTGAGCGCGATCAGCATCGCCGCGAGCGTCCCGACGACGCAGAAGATGCCGAACTCCTGGATCGCAGGGAGGCGCGATACGCAGAGCGACACGAACCCCGCGGCCGTGGTGAGCCCGGCGAGGAAGACGGGAACGGCCACTTGGCAGAGAGCCCGGACGACGGCGTCCTTGCCCCGTCGGCCGTGGTGGAGGACCTCTTCGTGCTCCGACACCACGTGGACCGCGTAGGCGAAGCCGACTGCGATCACGAGGGGCGGCACGATGAACGTGATGAGATTCAGCGAGCGGTCCATCAGCACCATGGCCGCCAGCGTCCAGAGCTGGGCGATCCCAACGGCCGCCAGCGGGAGTACGGTACCCCTCACGGAGCGGAAGGCGACGAAAGCCACCAACAACATGATGGCGAAGTTGAGCGGGACGAAACGGAAGAGGTCGCGCCGCAGGATGCGCGACGTCTCGGCCTTGAGGGGCGGCGTGCCGGCGATGAGGATCTCCGCGTCGGGCGCGATCTCATGCGCGATGCGCTCGATCCCGGCGTCCATCCCGCGCTCGAGATACTCCGCCTCGCTCATCTCCTGCGGGTAGATCAGGAACGCGGCGATCCGGGCGTCGGGCGAGACCAGGGTCCCGACCAGCAGGGGGTTGCCGACAACGCGCTCCCGGAGCGCCTGCAGCTGCTCGGGCGTCTCGGGCAGCTCGTCGAGGGCGTTGCGGACCTGGACCTGCCCGTCCACGCTCCGGAGATCGGGGGCCGTCGAGAGGCTCACCACCTGGCGCACGCCCGGAACCTTCGAGAAGCGCTCCGTCAGCGTAGCGATCCGCTCTAGGTTCGTCCGAGTGAAGAGATCGTCGGTCTTGACGCCCACCACGAGCAGCTCGTCGTTGCCGAACGTCTCACGAAAGTGCTTGTAGCGATCGCGCGTGGGCCCCTCGGTCGGCAGGATCTTCTCGACCGCCGTCTCGATCGGGAGGCGCAGCCCCAGCGCCACGGGATCGACGATCGCGAAGAGCACGCCGAGGAGAATCGCGGCGTGCAGGCCGAGCACGAGCCAGGCGTGCTCGGCGATGAACCGGAAAAGGCGTTCCATCCAGGATGCTCGCACGCCATTCCCCGTGTTTCGGACGAGACGGAGGGCTCGTGCCCACTTACGTCCCCGCCGGCAGTCGCCGCACTGTACAATAGGGCTGTTACCGCCCTGAATGGAGAATGCTTCGCATGCCGGAACGTCCGGGAGCTGGGGTCCGCCTTTGCGCAGCCCTCCCGCTCATCTTCGCTGCCGCACTCGGACTCGGGGGGCAGCCCAACGCTGAAGCCGTGCTTGGCGCGGAAGCGCCCGATGTCGCGACCAGGCTCGAGAAGGAGCGCGTGGTACTGCTCCAGCAGGGTGGGGACGCCGACGGCACGGTGGTGGCCCTGGTGCTCTTCAACAAACCCCAGAGCCGCGTGGCGGCCCTGCTCCGGGAGGCGGAGCGCCAGCCCGAATACCGACCGGAGTTGGTGACGGTCCGCACGGTGCAGCAGCTCCCCGATGGCCGCATCGATGAGCAGCGGATCAAGATCCTGTTTACCGAGCTCGTCTACCGGCTGCGCTACCACGAGGATTCCGGTACCGGCCAGCTCACCTGGCGCCTCGACGACAGCTTCGACAACGCCATCGCGCGCATGCAAGGATTCTGGGAGCTCCATGACTTCGATCACGGCTCCGAGCGGACGCTCGGGCGGTTCGGCTCCGACGTGGACGTCGGAAGCGGGGTGCCGCGTTTCGTCCAGAGCGGGATGAGCCGCAAGACCGTGCTCCGATACGTCCAGAACGTTCAACGCTGGATCGATTCCGACGGGCGCTGGCGGCCGTGAGGCTTGCGTGCGTGGCCCTGCTCGGAGCGCTCCTGCTCGCCGCGCCGGTCGATGCCGCCGAGAGCATCGAGCACGTCCGCGAGTGCGTGCGCGCAAACGCACCGCGCAGCTCCGTCGTGCTCGAGGTCAGCCTGCAGACGCGCGATGCCAAGGGCGAGTCGGACCCGACCCGCCTGAAGCTCTACTGGCGACGCCTCCCCAACGGCGAGCGGCGCGCGCTCATTCGTTTCTCGGCGCCCGAGGAGCTCGCGGGATCGGCCGTGCTGCTCCAGGGACTCGGGGACGCCCGGCCACGCGTGTTCCTCTACCTTCCCGAACTGGGCAAGCCCCAGCAGGTCTTGAGCCGCGATCAGCTGACGCGATTCCTGGGCCGCGCGGACCTCGGGCTCGAAGAGCTCTCCCTGCTCCTCGATCCGATAGGCGACCCCAACCTGCGGCTCCTCGACGGCGCACCGGCCGTCGACGGGCGTCCGGCCTGGGCGTTCGAGTGGCAGGCGGCCGAAGGCGAGCACCCGCACTACGTACGCACCATCACCTTCATCGATCAGAAGCTCTGCGTTCCGCTCCGCGCCGAATTCTACGAAGCCGACGCCGATCGACCGCGCGAGATGCGCGTGGATCCAGCCCGGGTGAGCCGCGAGGCCGACAGCTGGATTCCGCGCGAGCTCATCTTCCGCGATCCGAAAGACGACGTCGTGCGCAGCCTACGCATCGACGGCGTAGAGGTGGACGTGCCGCTCGCGCCGAGCCTGCTCACGCTCGAGGCGCTGGACGCCGGGCGCTCGGCGAAGCCCTGAGCTTTGACATCCATGGCGCGCGGGGTGGATACTAGTTGCACGACCGCGAGCAGTCGCGACACCGAGGAGCGATCGTGATCTACTTCGTAACGGGCCTCACGGGAGCGGTCGTTCCGATCATCGTCGAGGACCTGTTCCGCAAGGACCCCGACGCCTTCTTCTATTTCGGCCTCCGCCCGGACCGCGCCGGCAACCAGGTGGCGAGCCGCTTCGACGCGCTCGTTGCGAGCCTCGAGCTCGCGGACAGCGAGAAGGACGCGCTCCGCGCGCGCTCGCGTCTCGTCACGATCGACGTCGAGCGAGAGCGGCTCGGGATCGAGCCCGACATGTGGGAAGAGCTCGCGCTGCGTGTCGAGAAGATCCTGCACGGCGCCGCCGACGTCCGCTTCGATCAGCCCTACGAGACCATCCGCGTATCGAACGTCGTCTTCACCGAGAAGATCTACGCGCTTTATTCCGCCATGCGAGATTGCCGCGCGTTGAACAGTGCCTCGGCACCGACGCTCTACTACCTCTCCACGGCCTACGTCTACGGCGTCCACCCGGATCCCATCCCGGAGGACTACCCGGAGTTCCGGCCGCGGCGCCCCGACAACACCTACGCCCAGACGAAAGCCGAGGCGAAGCACTTCGTGCTCGACAAGATCAAGCGCCTGGACGACCGCATCGTGATCTTCGAGCCCACCATCATCGGAGGCTCGTCCACTACCGGCCGTACCCGCGCCTACCACCTGCACTACCTGCTCATGATGCTGGGTTATCTCGGACGCATTCCGTTCCTGGCCGCCCGGAGCAATACCCTCGACATCGTGCCCGTCGATTGGGTGGCCGCCATCGTCTCCGACGTCATCACACGTGGCGACTTCCAGCAGGGCGTGCTGCGCATGGCCAGTGGCCGGGAAGCCATCCCCGTCGGCACCCTCTATGACGCAGGGTTGGCGTATTACCGGGCCCACGATCCCATGCCGGACCATCACATCCGGAAAATCCGCTTCGTACCCCGATGGTGCCTTCCGCCGATGGTCGCGCTCGCAAAGCGCTTCTATCGCGCGTTGCACGCCGTCACGCAGGACCCGCGACACCGCAAGCGCTTGCGCCAGATCGAGCTGACGGAGGGTTACCTGCCCTACATCGTGAGGCGTAAGGTCTTCGAGAACGCGCGCAGCACCGAGCTGATCCGGAAGCACACCGGCTGCGGCGCGGCGCCCAAACTCCAAGACGTCTTCGACGCGAAGGGCCGGCTCGTCGAGAAGGGCTACTACGAGACGATCCTCGCCGATACGCTGCGGACCGGATGGGGCGGGCTGGTGGATTTCGAGCGGCAGAAGTGAAAGCGGCCGTGGATCACATGCCGACCGCCTTCACGGTGCGGAATCTTCGAGCTTCGCCCGATGCTGCTCGATCGAGCGCAGGCCCTTCAGGAAGTGAGTCACTTCCGCGCCGTCGAGATCCCGTTCCGCGGCCTTGTCGAGGCTCCTCAGCCAGTCCTTGACCTGACGCTTCTCGTCCGGGCTCCACGCGACGCGGGGATCATCGAGCAGCCGACCGAGGGATTCCAGATGGTGCCCGACGCACAGGCTCCAGCTGTCGGCTGCGAAATCCGTCCGGCGCAGCTCGACCGCCAGAAAGCGCCGCTTGATCTCGTTCGCGTCGCGTCGATCGGTGTCGGGCATTGCCGATGACGCTCGGCGCCGGCTGAAGTCGAGCAGCACTTCGACCAGATGTAGATTCGAGTGGTCGGCGAGTTCGTCGTCCGGGCTGCTCTTCGCGAGGTAATGATCCCAGGCCTGGCTCAGCAGCAGATCCGCGCTCAACGTCTGGCCCAGGCGATTGACCCAGGTGCGGGAAGGGTCCTCTTCGCGCTCGGCCAGCAGACGCATAAATGAGTAGGCGTCCGCTTCGACGCTGGCCACGCCTCCCGTCGGCGCCCGCGAGCGCAGCTGCATCCGGGCGAGCTGCGGCGTCTCCGGGAGCATCCCGTCGATCGCATCGGCGTTGCGACCGGGAACCGGAAGAAAGATCTGGCGCTGATGCGAACGATAGATCTGGGCCAGCTCGAGACGGCTCCGGTTCGCCTCGAACCAGAAGCGGTCGGTGAGCACCGCCGCTCGCGAGCTGGGTCTCCAATGATCGAAGAGGAATGCGAGCAGACCCCCGCCATGCGACTCGACGCCCTCGGCGCCCCCGAGCACGACGTCGCTGCCGTCGAAGCGCAACAGCACCTGCTGCATGTAGGTGGCGAAGTCCTCCGGCTCGATCGGAAAGACCAGGGCGTAGTGGGCGAGGTCCGCCTTCAAGACTCCCTTCTGCCTGTGGACATGCGCCTCCACGCGCGCTCGCAGCTGCATGCCCGGGAAGTCGTTCTCGGGCGCTTGCTGCGCGCGCGCCGGAGCCGCCGCCAGCAGCAGCGCGCAGAGCCACAGCCACAGCAAGACGCGTGACGGTCCGGACCCAGCGATCGCAACAGCGCCCATCGTGACGCCCAGCCTATCCCAAACACCAGCGCGGAGGCCGGGTATGCTGGGACCCGGAGGTATGCCATGCCCGAGGCTCCCGGCTCGAAAGCGCGGCCCGCGGATGCAGATGCGAGGCGCGAGCCGTCGAGCGGAGCGCTGCAGGCGGAACGACTTGCGGCCACGTTCTCGGTCGTCGCGCGCGACCCGGTGAGCGGCACGCTCGGAATCGGGGTGGCGTCGCACTCGTTCGCAGTGGGCTCGCGCGTGCCCTGGGCCGAGCCGGGCACGGGCGTGGTCGCGACACAGGCCTTTGTCGCGGTTGGCGAGCCCGGCTCGCGTGCGCTGGCGCTGCTGCGCGAGGGCCTCGGCGCCGCGCGCGTGCTCGAGCACTTGCTGGCGGCCGATCCCACGCCCGCGCTGCGTCAGATTGCCGTCGTCGATCCCGATGGCGGCGTTGCCGTGCACACGGGCGCGCGCTGCATCGGTGCGGCCTCGCACCGCGCGCGCGATGGCTTCTGCGTGCAGGGCAACACGCTGCCATCCGAAACCGTGCTCGACGCGATGGCCGCGGCCTACGAGGCCAGCCGCGGCGATCTCGCCGAGCGCCTGCTCGACGCGCTCGGGGCCGGCGAGTCTGTCGGGGGCGACTTGCGTGGACGCCGCAGCGCGGCGCTGCTCGTCGTGCCGGGGGCGCCGGGCTCCGCCGCCGGCTCTCGGCTCGTCGATCTGCGGGTCGACGACCACGTCGACCCGCACGCGGAGCTCGCGCGGCTGCTGCGGATCCGCCGCGCCGGCGAGCGCTTCGAGGCCGCCTTCCAGTCGATCGCGAGCGGTGAATTCGACGCGGCATGCGCCCACTTTGCCGACGCACAGAAGCGTCATCCCGAGAACGCCGAGTACAGTTTCTGGGCCGGTGTGAGCCTCGCGAACGCGGGCTACGTACAAGAGGGCATCGCCTGGCTGCGGCAGGCGTTCGCCGCCGATCCGTGTTGGCGCGAGCTGATCTCGCGCCTGCCGAGCGCGGGGCTGCTCGTGGAAGACGCGCAGCTCTCCGAGTGGATCCGCCATGGCGCTCTCTGATCTCCCGGGCCCGGGGACCTCCGCAGCGCCTACGGCCCGACGCGTACGCGCCACGGTGATGTTCACGACACTCTCCGGGTTCACCGCGCTCTCGGAGACGCTCGGCACCGAGCGCGCCTATCTGATCGTGACCGGGTGCCTGCGGCTGCTCGACGGCATCGCGCGCAAGTACGGCGGCTCGGTCGACAAGTACCTCGGCGACGCGCTGATGGCGGTGTTCGGTCACCCGGCGCCCGTCGCGAGGCCGCCCCGCGCCGCGGTGCAGGCAGCGCTCGAGATGCGCCGGCAGGTCTATGCCTACAACCGCGAGCTCGAGCTCGCGATCCCGCTCGATCTCCAGGTCGGGATCGCGACGGGCTTTCTCGTCGCGGGCGACATCGGCAGCCGCGTGGTGCGCGAGTTCCACGTGCTCGGTGATACCGTGAATGTCGCGGCGCGGCTCAAGTCCAAGGCGCCGCTCGGCAGCATCTATCTGTCGCGTGCCAGCTTCGAAGAGGCGGGCGAGGGCCTCGCGTTCCGCGAGCTCGCGCCGTTGCGCCTCAAGGGCAAGTCGCAGCCGGAGCCCGCGTGGGAAGCGCTGGGCGTTACGGCGAGCCCGCGTACGCGTGGCTTCACCGTCGACGTGGCCGTGCAGACGGAGCTGATCGGGCGCGGTCGGGAGCTGACCCGGCTGCGCGAGGGTCTGCGCCGTGTCGCGGCGGGTCGTGGCGGCGTTGTAGCGCTGCTCGGCGCCGAGGGCATCGGCAAGTCGCGTCTGCTCGCGGAGCTCGCGCGGGCGCCCGAGATCGGCCCGCTGGCGGCGCTCGC
>CAYGWM010000065.1:3152-14038 GCA_964353555.1 uncultured Spirochaetales bacterium | reverse complement strand
CGGCTGCTGACACGCGCGCGCAGCGAGCACCCGGAGTTCCTCGAGGTGCTGGCGCTCGCCCCGCTCTCCGACACCGACTCGAGTCTGCTGCTCGGCGCCGCCTCCCGCGAGACGCCGCTCTCGGACGCCGCGCGCGCGCTTCTGCTCGAACGCGCGGACGGCAATCCGGCGCGCCTGCTGCTGGGCGTCCACCTGGCCCCAAGCCTCGTCGTCGAGAGCGACCACGCGGCGCGCGTGCAGCGTTCCAGCGAAGCCGAGCGGCGGCGCGCCACGATCTTGTTCGCCGACATCACCGGCTTCACCGCGATGACCGAGAAGCTCGGCGCAGAGGCCGCCTATCCGATCGTGGCCGGCTGCCTCTTCGTCCTCGACGAAGTCGCGCGCAAGCACGGCGGCACCGTCGACAAGTACATGGGCGATTGCGTGATGGCGACCTTCGGCGTGCCCGAGGCGATCGAGGACGCGCCGCGCGCGGCGATCAACGCCGCCATCGAGATGCGCCAGCGCGTGCGCGAGTACAACCGCGAACGCCAGCTCCCGATGCCGCTCGACCTGCACGTCGGCATCCACTCGGGCCTCGGCATCGCCGGCGACATCAGCGGCCCGCTGCTGCGCGATTTCGCGGTGATGGGCGAGCCGGTGGATGTCGCCTCGAAGCTCACGGATCTCGCGGAGGCCGGGCAGATCTTCGTCAGTACCGACACGCAGCGGTTCACCCGCGACGTCTTCGAGTTCGCTCCGGCGGCGGGCGCCGACGCCGCGCGCGCGGGGGAGGTATTCGAGCTGCTCTCCGTGCGCGGCCAGTTGCATCGCGAGCGGATCGGCGTGCAGCGCCGCGTATTCTCCGACCTGGTCGGGCGCGAGGACGAACTGGCCGAGCTACGTGCCCGTCTGGCGGCGCTGCGCGACGGCTGCGGCAGCGCGGTGAGCCTGGTAGCCGAAGCGGGGCTCGGGAAGTCCCGCCTCGTCGCCGAGCTGTTGGCGAGCGCCGAGGCCCAGGGCGTCGAATGGCGTGAGGGACGCTCGATCTCGACGGGACGCAATCTCCGCTACCACCCGTTCGCGGATTTGTGTCGCTCGTGGGCCGGCATCGAAGACGACGATGACGAGGAAACGGCGCGCGCCAAGCTCGACGCGATCCTCGCGCAGCTGTTCGCTGAAGAGGTCGAGGAGACCTTCCCGCTGCTCGCCGGCGTGATCGGCATGCGGCTGGATGCCGCACAGCGTGAGCGGCTCGAGAAGATTTCCGGCGACGCGCTCGAGAAGCTGTTCCGCCGCGCGCTGACGGAGATGTTCCGCCGCGCCAGCCGGCTGCGCCCGATGATCGTCGTGATGGACGACCTGCACTGGGCCGACGACTCCTCGATCGCGCTGATCGAATCGCTGCTGCCGCTCGCCATCGATCACCCGATCCTGTTCGTGAACGTGACCCGGCCCGGCTTTGCGGCGACCGGGGAGCGTGTGCTCGAGGTCGCCCGCTCGACGGCGGGCCTCAACCACCTCGAGCTGCGGCTCGCAGGCCTCTCGCGCGCGGCGGCGCGGCAGCTCGTGAACAACCTCTTCGAGGCCGACAGCCTCCCGCACGCGACGCGCGCCGCCATCGAGGAGAAGGCCCACGGCAACCCCTTCTACATCGAAGAGGTGGTGCGCTCGCTCGTCGACGAGGGAGCCGTCGTCTACCGCGACGGGCGCTTCCATGCGACCGAGAAGATCCACGCCGTGGTGATTCCCGCGACGATCCACGAAGTGGTCCTGACGCGTGTGGACCGCCTCGGGCTGCGCAAGAAGAGCCTGCTCCAGCTCGCCTCGGTAATCGGCCGCAGCTTCCACCAGCGCGTGTTGGAGGCGGTGGTGGGCGAGGCCGACCCGCTCGAGTCCGCGCTGGGCGAGCTCGAGGCGGCCGAGTTCATCGTGCCGTGGGACCAGACGCGGGGCACCGAATGGGCCTTCAAGCACCCGTTGATCCAGGAGGTGACCTACGACGCATTGCTCGAGACCAAGCGTGAAGAGCTACACCGACAGGTGGCGAACGCCATCGAGTCGGCGCTGTCGGAAGAGATCCCGGGCTACGCGGGGATGCTCGCCTACCACTACAGCATGGGCCGCGAGATCGAGCGGGCCGAGGAGTATCTGTTCCGCGCCGGCGAGGAGGCCTCGCGCGTGGCCGCATCGAGCGAGGCCCTGCAGTTCTTCCGCGAGGCCTCGCGCCTCTATCTCGAGCTGCACGGCGAGGGCGGCGATCCAGCCAAGAAGTCCCTGCTCGAAAAAAAGCTCGGGCTCGCGCTCTATCACCGCGGTCAGCTGATCGAGGCCGACCAGCATTTCAACGGAGCCCTCCGGCTGCTCGGGGAGCGCGTGCCTCGCAGTGAACGCGAGCGCGTCCTGCGGTTCGGCCGCAACCTGATCGCCGTGCTGGCGGGCCTCTATCTGCCCGGCGGCGAGCGGCGCCGGCCCGCGACCGACAAGGACCGCGACGTGATCGACCTGATGATGAAGCGCGCCGAGGCGCAGACGACCGCGTCACCCGCGCGCTTCGTATTCGACAGCATGGCCGGGCTCGCGCGGCTCGATCACGTGCAGGCCTCGAGCGTGCCGGGAGCGGGCGGCATGTTCGCCGGCGCGGTCGGCATCTTCTCCTACGGGGGCGTGTCGTTCGCGCTGGGCCGCCGCTTCCTCGCGCGCGCGCGGCGGCTGGTGCGATCCGAGGACGTGCCCGAGTGGCTCGGCTACCGCGTGATGAACTTCGTCCACCACCTGCTCGCCGGCGATTGGAGCGACGAGCACGCCGTCGAGGACGCGCTGCTCGAGCAGGGGCTGCACTATGGGCGGCTGTGGGATGTCACCCAGGCGCTGAACCTCGAAGGCGTGAAGCGCGCGTACCAGGGCGACTTCGCAGGCGCGCGCGAGCGCGTCGAGCGGCTCGGCAAGCTCGCCGACCAGTATCAGCATGCGCTGGCCGCTTCAGCAGGCCAGTTCCTGACCGCACTGCTCCACCTCGAGCGGCGCGAGCTGCGCGAGGCGATCGCGGCGCTCGACCACTATGCGGACGAGCATCCCGAGGCGGCCTTCCGGATCTCGGCGCTCGGCCACCGCGCCGCTGCGGAATGGCTGCGCGGCGACGCCGATGGGGCGGAGGCGACGCTCGAGCGCGCCGAGCGGCTCGTGCGCGAAGCCGGCCGCGTGCTGCCCTATCACCTATCCAGCTTTCTGCGCTCCCGCTATCTGCTCGACGTACACCGTCTCGAGGCAGCAGCGGGGGACTCGCCGCGCTCGGACCGGACCGAACGCGCGCGCCGCGCCCGCCGCAGCCGGAAGGCTGCGCTCGCGTCGGCCGCCCGCGTGGCCTGGCGGCGCCCCGAGGTGCTGCGCACGGCGGGAACCCATGCGTGGCTGCTCGGGCACCGCCGCAAGGCGCGCGCTCGCTGGGGCGAGAGCCTCGACTGGGCCCGCCGGCTCGGCATGCGCCCCGACCAGGCGCGCACGCAGGTCGAGATGGGACGCAGACTGCTCGCCCGGGCGGGCGAGCGCGACACGACGCTGCGACGCGAGGCGATCGCGCTGCTCGAGGCGGCGCGGCGTGGCTTCGAATCCCTCGGTCTCGAGGCGGAGCTGCGCGAGCTGGCCGAGCTGCCGCGGGACTGAGGACACGCAACTTGCCCTGCTGGCTCCGGCTCGTCGCCACCGCCCTCTCTGCGCTCGCGATCGGGCTCGCCTTCCCGCCCGCGAGTGTCAAATGGCTGGCGTGGATCGCCCTGACACCGCTCCTGGTCGCGCTGCGCGGCGCGGGGCTCGGCGCAGCGCTGCTGCTCGCCTGGGGCTGGACGCTGCTCGCAGCCTGGGTCGTCGGCAGCTGGATGCCAGAGGCCGTGGCGACGTATTTCCTGCAGCCCCGGCTGCTCGGCTACGCGTTCTTCTTTGGTGTCGCGACGGGCATGGCGGCGCTCTACTACATGGCTTTCGCCGCCGTCTACCGCCGGCTCACAAACAAGCTTGACGCGCGTATCCTTCCGTTGGCGACCGCGGCGACCTGGGTCGCCGCCGAACTCGGTCGTGCGCGCCTGCTCGGCGCACTCGATTTCTTCGTCAGCAATCCGTGGGGTCTCCTCGGCTACTCCCAGGTCGGCTACGAGCCGATCGTCCAGATCGCGTCCGTTACTGGCGTCTACGGCGTGAGTTTCGCGATCGTCGCGATCAATGCGGCCCTGGTCGAACTCGGCTTCGCGCTGGCGCGCGGCGGCGCTTCGCTGCGGCGCACCGCGCAGGGCGCCGTCTTGGCCGCGCTCCCGCTCGTCGCGATCCTCGGCTTCGGTCACTGGGCATTGCGAAGCGCGCCGCCTGTCGAGTCGCGCCTCGCTGCGGTGTCGGCCACCATCATCCAGGGCAACGTGAGCCTCGATCGACGCTGGAACGCGGAGTTCTACGGCCGCAATCTCGAAGTCTACCTGCGCGCCACGCGTGACGCGCTGGCCGCCCGCCCCGGCGGCATCGTCTTCTGGCCCGAGAGCGCGCTGACCTTCTTTCTGGAGCAGGAGCCGGACTACGCGCGTGCGATTGCGTACGTGCTGAACGCAAGCGACACCGAGTTGATCGTCGGCGGCCCCCGCCGCGAGGGCGCCGGCGACGGTCCGCGCCATTTCAACTCGGTCTTCCTGATCGACCCGGCCGGCCGCACGCAGGCTCGCTACGACAAGCAGCAGCTCGTCCCGTTCTCGGAATATCTTCCACTCGCAACCACCGGTCTGCTGCGTCGCTCGTTCGGGCAGGTGAGCACGTTCACACCCGGCGGAGCGACGCCGCCGCTCCCGACGCGGGCAGGGCCAGCCGGCGTGCTGCTGTGCAACGAGGCGATGATCCCAGAGCTGGCCTCGGATCGCGTGCGCGATGGCGCCGCCTACCTGGTGAATCCTTCTAACGACACCTGGATTCCGAGCCGGCGCTTCGCCGATCACCTGTTCGACATCGTGCGGTTGCGCGCGGTCGAGCAGCGACGCTTCCTGGTGCGCGCGTCGACGTCGGGGCCCTCGGCGATCGTCGATCCGTTCGGCCGCGTGCAGGCGCGATCCGAGCCGTTCTCGCAGGCGGTCGTCACGGGCTGGATCCGGCCCGAGCGCGAGCGCTCGCTCTACGCGCGGCTCGGCGACGCGTTCGCGTGTCTATGCGCCATCAGCGTGCCGCTGGCGTTCGTGGCGGCGCGGGGCTCGCGGGCCGCCACCAGGTGATAGGCCTGCGTCCGGTTGTTCGCGAGGAAATGGTGCGAACCCCACAAGAAGAGCAGGAACGCGCGCACCGAGACCTCGCCAAAGCGCTCCGCGATCGCCTCGTGGTGCGCCTCGAGGCGGAGCGCCCAGTTGCGTACCGTCCACGCGTAGGAGAGCGTGTCGTCGACGAGTTCGTGCACGTTGAAGTCCGCGTCGCCGAGCTCGCGCACGAGCGCGGCGACGTCCACGTAGCTCGTCGTACCGGGCCAGATCCACTTCCTCATGAAGCGGCTGGCTTGATTGGACTGCGCTTGTCTCGCACAGAAGTCGGCATAGACCGCTGCCCCGGGGCGCAGGTGTTCGCGAAGGAACTGCGCCACCTGGCGGTAGTGGCCGACATGCTCGAGTGTCCCCAGGAAGACCGCACCGTCGAAGGGCTCGCGGGGTTGGTAATCCAGGAAGTCGACGAGCTCCACGGAGCAGGGAAGCGAGCGCGCACGGATCAGTTCCTCGACGAAGCGACACTGCTCCCGCGAGATCGTGAGGGCGTGGACGTGAATTCCGATTGAGCCCGCGTACTCGACGAAGCTCCCCCAGCCGCCGCCCACGTCGAGCACCCGCATGCCCGGCCGCAAGCCGAGCGCATCGATGGCGTACTGGAGCTTGCGCGCCTGCGCCTCGCTCGGATCGTCATCGGGCGTGTGGTAGAAGCCGTGCGAGTAGGAGCGCCAGCGCTCGAACCAGGGCAGGAAGAAATCCGCGGGGCGGTCGTAGTGAAAGGCGATGGCATCGCGATTCGTGCGGCGGCGCCCCCGGAGGGCTATCGCCAACGCGAGCCGCAGGCGGTCGAAAGGGGACGCTTCGAGCTCGATCAGCTCGCTCACCTTGATCACCTCGGACCAGTCGCCGTCGACGTCGATCCGTTCGGCGAGATAAGCCTCGGCGAGCGCCAGGTGATCGCCGCGCAGCAGCGGATCGATGGCGGCGAGCTCGCGAAACGCGACGCGCGACGCGTCCGGGCGCGTCCCCACGTGCAGCGGCGCCATCCCCGGCGCACAGATCGTCAGGTTTGCGCCCGCGCGCCCGAGGCGCGCGGCGATTTCGACCAGCGCGGCGTACCGGCGCGCAGGCGAAGCGTTCATCGAGCGCAGACTGGCTCGCATCCCGACCGGGCGCCAGCCGCGGGCCCGGTTGAGATCAGAAGCGCACGCAGGGACCTCCGCTTCGCCCGCCGATTTGCGAGCTTGAAACGGCCCACCCGCGAGCGCTCGCAATTTGACAACTGTAGGTTTCCCCTGCCTCCAGCAACACCAACTTCAAAACTGTGTGCCACGAACGTGGTGTTTCCCTCACTTAACAGTATTGACGAGCCGCGGGCACTCGCTGAGTGATCCCGTCGGTAGGCGAGATCAACATGTCCCAAGCCCACCTTGTTCGTCGAGTTGCCTACTGCCTGGCGTCGATCGTCCCCGGGATGCTCGCGCTGTCTCTGGCAGCGCCGGCGTGGGCCGATTGCGCGCTGCTCCCGATCCGGGCCGACGAATACCGGAGCTTCTCCAGCGGCGGTCAGCTCTCGGCAGTGAACCCGCCGATCGCCGCTCCCGGCGACGCGGTAACGGTACGCGCGGGCGTCGAGTGCGGCCCGCAGCCGGGCTTCGACCCGATCGCCGCCAACAACCGCGTTCACCTCGTCTTCAAGCCGCGCCTCGGCGTGTCGACCGACGTGACGATCGATCCGTCCGTCGTGACAGTGAAGAACTGCGGCGCCGGCGTACAGGGGGCGAGCCTCCGCTGCGACGCGCTGAGCTTCCCGGTGCCGGACACCGACGCGCTGGTCGGCGCCGCGGACGATGACCTCTCGCTCGCGGGCCCGGCCGAGATCGTCATTACGGACCCGTCTGGCAATCCGCTCGCGTTCATCGGAGGGCTCTTCATCCCAACGAACGCCTGCGATGAGATCGAGCAGCAGCCGGAGACTGTCTTTGGACACTTTACAGTGTTGCCTGAGCCGACCCTTTTCAGCGGCGTCACCACGAGCGCACGCGCCACGCTCGATGGCAACGGCAACCTGCTGATCCCGTTCGACTGGACCCCCGCCCTCGACAAGGTGAGCGGCGCCGTGGCGCGACTGGTCGAGGGGCGCGCGAGCCTGCGGGACGGAAACGGCGAGCTCATCGTCGTCCCCAATTCGGGCTTCGCCTGGTTCCGCTCGTTCGTGGACGGGCGCTCGGTACCGCCCTTCATCAACGAGTTCACCGACGCGAACAACGTCACCAGCGTGCTCGGAACGATCGACTATCCCGATTCGGTGCTGCGCCTATCGCAGCGTGGGTTGGATGCGAACGGCGGCACGATCGAGCTCTACGACGCCGACGTCCTCGCGCTCAAGCAGGTGGAGGGCAAGGGCCCGATCGTGATCAACGAGGGGCTCACGCTGCGCGAGCTGACGGTGGTGCCGCTCAACAGCCTGAACGTCGGCCCCGACCTGACGGCGATTGCTGCCGACGAGCAGATCGAGGCGCTCAGCGACCCGTTCCCGCCCTTCCCGCCCACCGTGGGCGACCGCAACGACGACGCCGACGCGCTCGACAAGGTGGTGCAGATCGTCAAAAGCGCGTCCAATCTATTTACCAACACGCAGCTCGCCGTGCTCGAGACGCCCACCACACCGCCACGCGTCATTCTGGCCGCCGGCACTGATTTCGCAGCCTTCTGCATGAGCGAGGCCGCGCAGGGCAATCAGGACGCCAACGGCGACGGCGACGCGGTCGACGGAATCTTCACGGCGGTGGCCCCCGAAGGCACACGCCTCACCGGCGCCTCGCACGAAAGCTGCGACCGGCGCCCCTTCGTCGGCGACAAGCCGCTCGCCGTCTCGAACCGCTTTGCGTTCTTCCGAACCTTCGAGCCCGACGACACATCGTCCGATCCCGAGGCGATCTGGGAGCGCGGCACCCTCACGGGCAGCATGCGCCGGATCGGCCACACCAAATCGATCTTCGACACGGACTTCCGCTTCAACCCCGGTGAGGAGGAGATCCCGGGCGTCGATTACGCAGGAACCACCACGCAGGAGCATCCCGGCCACTTCTTCGGGCTCGCGACACACAGCTCCAACGCGGGTGTCGACGGAACGCTCAAGGGCACTTGGCTAGCGCCGGGGCCGGGCCTCGATCCCCTCTTCCTCGCGCTGATGGGGAGCGGCGCGTTCCACTTCGACTCGCCGGAGATCAGCGTCGGCTCGACGGCGAGCATCGTCGGCGATCTCGGCCACATCATCGCGCACCCGCCCCTCCCCGATCTCGAGGGCATCGGCTTCCGACTGACGATCCAGGTGACGGCGATCGATCTCGACGGCCAGCACGGCGACCACGGCCGTTGCCACCGCCACGACCATCTCGAGTCGTTCGATTTCTCGGGTAGCTTCGAAATGTTCTCGATGCGGCCGCCGCCGCCCGGCGAGAACGGCGATGGCGACGCGCTCGACACGGTTCTGCGCGCCTTCGATGCGGGAACGAGCCAGTTCCTGCCGCAGGCCGAGGTCGCCGCCACGAGCGGCGCCGTGGCCGGTGGACGCATCGCCATTCTCACGCCCGAAACCGAAGAGGGTGGCTTCGACGGCAACAACGACGGCGACTTCGACGACCACATCGCACAGCTCTTCGACGGCCCGCTGCAGACGCTCCGCAACCTCGGCCTCGCGGCTGGCGACATCGCGCTCTCCAACACCGACGTGTGCGTGTGCGTCCCCGAGTCGGACCAGGGAGCGGGCGGCAGCGATCTCAACTTGGATGGCGACAAGACCGACGGGGTCCTGTTCTACGCGCCGATCGGGAGCGCAAACCCGCCCGTCAACGCGGGCATCGCGTGCGACCAGGTCGCAGCAGTCGACAACGCGTGCGTGTTCACGGTGCCAGAGGCCGACCAGGGCACTGGCGGCACGATCCTGAACGATGACGGCGACAAGCTCGACGACGTCCTGCACGTGCTGCACACGGCCACGGGCATCCCCGCCGAGAACACAGGCCAGGCCGCGAGGGATTTCGTCGTCGGGCCGCCCTACACCGTCGGCGGACAGGTCGCCTTCCACCTGGTAGCGATGCGCACCTGCGAAGACGCGCAGAACGACGGAGCCTTCGAGGGCAACCGCGACGACGACGTCGCCGACTGCGTGGCGCAGCTCTTCAAGATCCCGGGCCCCGCCGACGACGGCAGCGTGCCGGCGCTGATCAACACGCGGATCGCCGCGCAGATCTGCGACCTGCCCGGTTGCGATCCGTTCTTCGAGCCGTATCGCATGAACGGCCCGGTGCTCTCGGTGCTCGGCCCCGAGCTCGACGGCTTCGGCATCGCACAGAAGAGCGACATCTGCCTGGCGACCTCGCCGGATGGCAGCTGCGACTACACCGGCAACGACGATGGCGTCGAGGACGTGATCCACATCTTCAACGCCCTCACCGGCGCGCGACAGGTCTTCGCGGTGTCGCGCGACTCCCAGCAGGACGTCTCGCCGTTCCTGCACGACATACTCGGCGACACGCACATGCTCTACTGCGCCCCCGAGGCGTTCTTCGGGGTGGACATCGACGGCGATGGCGAGATCGGCACCGCCGACGTCTGCGTGTTGATGGACGACGCCGACGACGATTTCACGTTGGACGGCGACGGCTCCGGCAAGGTGATCGACAGCTGCCTCGAGGAGCCGAACTCCATGCAGGTCGACCTGGACGGCGACGGGCTCGGGGATCAGGCCTGCGACAGCAACACGGAGACGAACGCGCCGCTCGCTTGCGACGTCGACTTCGACGAAGACATCGACCGCGCGGACGTCGATCGGATCCTCGCCGACCGACGTGCCCAGGCCGCCGGGCCGGTCGATCCGCGCGACCCGGACCGCGACGGCAGGATCACCATCGCCGACGCGGACATCTGCGACTCTCGCATTCCCCTGCCCGCGCCGCTGCCCCCGCCCCCGGTATGCGGGCTGGGGGTGGAAGTGCTGCTGCCGCTGGCCGCGCTCGCCGCGCGGCGGCGCCGCCGTGCGCGGAGCGAATCAAAAGCATGAGTTCCCGCTCGGCAGAATGAGTCGAACGGGAAAGGGAGACAGATCGTGAAGTTGTCGAAGCTGCTGATCACCGCTGCGGCCGGGGTTGCCTTCGTCCTTGCGGCGTCGGGGCCGGCGCACGCGCTGTCGCTCTCCCTTCAGGCAGCGCCGTCGGCGATCACGTCGATCGGACAGACCATCCTCGTCGACCTGAACGTCTCGGGCGTCAAGGGGTCGGACGGCGGCGGAACGCTACGAGGGTTCGACATCGTGCTCCATTTCGATCCGAGCGTGCTATCGCTCGGCTCGGCCGAAGACATCACGCTGAACCTCGCGCCGTTCGGCGGCAGCCCCGTTCTCGACACCGGCGTGCTGGGCGGGAACAGCGCCAGCCTGACGATCTTCGTGAGCCTCGAGACGGTTTCCGATACGGACCTCCGGGCGATGCAGCCGGACGCCTTCCAGCTCGCCCAGCTGAGCTTCACGAGCGTGAGTGTTCCGCTGCAGACGACGATCTCGTTCGACTCCATCGTCGACGATCTCACCGGCCTCGACGGCTTCGCGGATCCGTCGTCGGGCGCGCGCGCCCACTCTTCGATGAACCTGGTGCTGGTGGTCCCGGAACCCGCCGTCGCGACGCTCGC
>CAYGWM010000065.1:0-3052 GCA_964353555.1 uncultured Spirochaetales bacterium | reverse complement strand
ACTCTTCGATGAACCTGGTGCTGGTGGTCCCGGAACCCGCCGTCGCGACGCTCGCAGTGCTGGGGATCGCCGGCCTGATCGCCTCACGCCGCCGCCGCGATCGCTGATCTCCGACCCCTTCCACATGCGCCCGAGCGGGTAGCATGCCGGCTTGGGGAGGGATCCGGGTGGCGCGTTCATCGATTCCGCTCACGTCCTACCAGCGACGCCTTCTGGTGTTTCTCTCGGTCGCGACCTTCTTCGAAGGCTACGACGTGATGGCGCTGTCGCAGGTTCTCCCGAATCTGCGCGCGGATCTCGGGCTCTCGAAGGCGACGGGGGGGATGCTGATCGCGGGCGCGAACGCGGGCGCCATCGCGGCCTGGTGGCTCGTGCGCCGCGCCGATTGGTGGGGACGCCGGCGCACGCTCGCCGTGACGATCGCGGGCTACACGCTCTTCACCTTCGCCACTGCCTTCGCCACGGGCGCGCTGAGCTTTGGCGTACTGCAGTTCCTGGCGCGCGCCTTCCTGTTGGCCGAGTGGCAGATCAGCCTCATCTACGCCGCGGAGGAGTTTCCGGCCGACCGCCGCGGACTCGTGATCGGCGTGATCCAGGCTTTCTCGGCGCTCGGCTCGGTGCTGTGCGCCGTGGCCGCGCCGCTGCTGCTCGCGACGCCGTTCGGCTGGCGCGCGGTGTATGGGGTGGCCATCGTGCCGTTGGTGCTCGTGGCCTTTGCACGGCGCAATCTGCGCGAGACGCAGCGCTTCGAGCAGCAGGTGCTCGCGACTGGCGCCGCGCGCGGGCCGGGCGGCTTTTTCGACGTGCTGCGCGGAGCCTGGCGCGGGCGCGTCTGGCTGCTCGGCGCGATCTGGTTCCTCAGCTATTGCTGCACTCAGAACGCGATGGCCTTCTGGAAGGAGTTCGCGCTCGGGGAGCGCGGCTGGACCGACGCGCAGGTGGGCACCGCGGTGAGCATCGCCGCCGTCGTCTCGATGCCGCTGGTGTTCTTGTCCGGGAAGCTGCTCGACCGGGTGGGCCGCAAGCGCGGAGCGCTAGTGATCTACGGGGTGACGGCGGCAGCCGTGGTGGGCGCCTACTCGTTCGAAGGCCGCTTCGCCCTCACGGCCGCGCTCGCCTTCGGTGTATTCGGTGTGGCCGCGATCCCTCCGCTGCTCGGCGCCTTCAACACCGAGCTATTCCCGACCGAGCAGCGCGCCAGCGCCTACGCCTGGGCCAACAACGGCATCGGACGCATCGCCTACGTGCTGTCTCCGGTGTTGGTAGGTCTGGCCGCCGAGAGCATCGGATGGGGCGCCGCCGTGCGCGCCACGGCCGTCTTCCCGATCCTCGCCCTCGTGCTGATCTGGATCGGCTTGCCCGAGACCGCCGGCCGCGAGTTGGAGGAGACGGCAGCGCTAGAACGGAGCGCGTTGCTGCACGCGGCGCCGGGCGAGCGAACGGAGTAGCGCACGGTAAACGCGAACGGCAGCGCGGGCTTTCATCTCGGCGTCGATGCGACCGATGATGTCCGAGCGGGGAGCCCGGGCGACCGATAGGCTCGCGCGCGTTCGGTCGGAAGGGGCGTCGTGTATACCGCCGAGAAGCCTGCTCACGTCGAAGCCACAGCGCTTCGCGCGAGATTGCGGCGCGGCTGGGGCGGCGTCGGCGCCAACGTCTGGTTCCTGGGTGTCACGAGCCTCTTGACCGACGTTTCTTCCGAGATGATCACGAGTGTGCTCCCGATCTATCTCGTGTTGCACCTCGGCATGTCTCCGCTCGGCTTCGGCTTGGTGGACGGCCTCCAGCACGGCGTCTCCGCGCTGCTGCGGCTCGCGAGCGGCGGACTCTCCGACCGGCTGCAGCGACACAAGGTGGTTGCGGCCGCCGGCTACGCGCTCTCCGCGGCCTGTCGGCTGGCGTTGCTGCCCGCAGGTGGACATCTTGCGTCGCTCGCCGCGATCGTGGCCACCGATCGCGCGGGCAAGGGCATCCGCACCTCGCCGCGCGACGCGCTGATCTCGCTCAGCGCGACCTCCGAGTCGTTGGGCCTCGCCTTCGGCGTCCACCGCAGCCTGGATGCGGCCGGGGCGATGTTCGGGCCGGTCGTCGCGTTCGCGGTACTGGCTCGCCACCCAGACGGCTTCGAGCGCCTCTTCATCGTGAGCTTCCTGATTGCGCTCGCCGGGCTCGGGGCGCTGCTGCTGTTGGTGCGCCCTGCGGTCGCGCAGCCGAGACGCGCCGCGACGACCGAACTCGCGCTCCTGCTCCGCGACGCCAGTCTCCGCCGCCTCGCCATCGCCGCGGGCGCGTTGGGGCTCGGCGTGGTCGGCGACGGCTTTCTCTATCTGGTGTTGCAACGGCAGAGCGGGATCGCAGCCAGTGCCTTCCCCCTCTTCTTCGTGGGCACGTCTGCGTGCTACGCGCTGCTAGCCATTCCGGCCGGGCATCTCGCCGATCGAATTGGGCGACGCGCGATGTTTCTAGGCGGCCATGCTCTCCTCTTTCCCGCGTACGCGACCGCTCTGCTGGCCGGTCCGGGCTGGACCGCTTCTGTTCTGTGTATTTCCTTCCTCGGCGCCTATTACGCCGCGACCGACGGTGTGATGATGGCGCTCTCCGCCGCGGTTCTGCCGGCGGAGCGGCGGGCCAGCGGGCTCGCGCTCGTCGCGACGGCGGCGAGCCTCGCGCGACTCGTGGGGTCGATCGGCTTCGGGCTCCTCTGGAGCCAATGGGGAATTGCTGTCGCGCTGGGCGGCTTCGCGTCGCTTCTGTTGTTCGCGCTCGGCCTGGCCGCGCCGTCGCTGCTGCGCAACGAGCCGCTCCGATGAGACGGCGCGTGCTCGCCTTCGGCGTACTCTGCGGGTTCCTCGCCGTCGCCGGCTGGATCTATCTCGAGCGCGCCGCGTCGAAGCCGCCGACACTGGCGAGCGCCATCCGCGTCGTCGAGGGCCCCGATGCGCTGGCGCGGATCCGCTCCGGCCCGCACCTCGTGTTCCGCAACACCGACCAGCGGACGGGCTACGGGCGCATCGCGTTGGCGGCGCTCGCTCCGGGCCCCAAGATCCCGCTC
>CAYGWM010000064.1:17269-24037 GCA_964353555.1 uncultured Spirochaetales bacterium | reverse complement strand
TGCGCGTAGAAGCTCACCGCGCCGGGCAGACTCGCCACCGCGACGCGCTCGTCGATGCCGTGCGGAAGCTTCAGGTCGCCCGGCCCGAACGGAAACGGCGCGAAGCGGTAGAGCCCTTGCGTCACGCCCTCGTAGTGGCGGCAGTCGGTCCCGCCGACGGTCAGGAACGGCGCGGTGATCGAACCCGGAAAGAGTTCGCCGATCGTGCGCTGAAGCAGTCCGAACGCGGGCCCGTCGATCGGCGACACCGGACTCGACTCGCGCGGCGGGTACTTGAAGCGCACCGTGACGCGCCCGTCGTCGACGATCCGCACGACCTGCTCGCGAACGCTCGCCGCAGTGTCGCCCGGCAGCAGTCTGAAGTTCACCCCCGCGATCGCTTCGACCGGCAGCACGTTGTCCTTTGGCGACCCCGAGAGCATCGTCACCGCGGTGGTGGTACGCAGCATCGCGTTGGCAGCGGGCTGGCCGGAGAGCGCCCAGTCCATCGGCTTCGCGAAGAGCCACAGGTTTCCGAGCGGCACGCGCGCGTAGAGCGGCAGCTCCGGCGCGATGAACTCGAAGAACGAGCGCGTGACGCCGCCGACGCCACCAGGCAGCGGATTCGCCTCGAGCCGCTCGATCGCGCGCGCGAGCGTGCCAGACGCGGTCTGGCGCGGCGGCGTCGAGGAATGTCCGCCTTCGGCCTTCGCGACGACTTCGAGCGTCGCCGATCCCTTCTCCGAAATCCCCACCAACGCCACAAGCCGATCGAAGCCGGGCAGCATGTCGTGGACGACGGCGGAGCCCTCGTCGAGCGCGAGCAGCGCGTGCACGCCCCGCGAGACGAGCAGCTTCGCGATCTCACCGGCGCCGCGCTTTCCGCTGACCTCCTCATCCTGCCCAAACGCCAGCAGCACGGTTCGCTTGGGCGTGTAGCCTTCGCCCAGCAGATGCTCGACCGCCTCGCAGATCGCCACCAGCGAGCCCTTGTCGTCGATCGCGCCGCGACCCCACACGAAGCCGTCTTCGATGCGGCCCTCGAACGGCGGCCGGCTCCATCGTTCCGCGTTGTCGGCCGGCACCACGTCCTGGTGCGCGAGTAGCAGGATCGGCTCGAGGCTCGGGTCCGATCCCTGCCAGGTGTAGAGCAGGCCCTGCCCACCGACGCGCTCCAGCACGAGCGTGCGGTGCAGCCGCGGATAGGTCTGCGCGAGCCAGACGTGAAGGGCTTCGAACGCCTCGGCCTGGAACTGCGCCGGATCGTCGGAGAACGAGATCGTCGGGAAGCGGATCGCGGCCGCGAGATGCTGGGCGACCGCGTCACCATCCACGGCACGCGCCGCTACGGGCGCGACCTTCATCTGGCGCGAGGGCAGCCGCAGCGCCGCCAGCGAGAGTGCCGCGACGAGCAGCGCGAGCGAGAGGAAGATCGTTGCGGCGATTTTGCGCATGGCGCCAAGGCTTAGCAGACGAGCCACCGGGACGTGGCATCAGTCGGGGCGGACGCTCCACAACTTCGTTCGCAGCCTGTAGACATGCACCGCGAGCAGCAGCGGGATCGCGAGACCGACGGCCCAGTGGATGACGCTGATCCATCCGCGGAGCGACTCACCGCCGACGTAGTAGAGGCCGTAGCCAGTCCCCGTGAGCAGCACGAAGAGACCGGCGAGCGTGCCGCCGCTCGCGCGTCCGCGTCGCGCCGCCCATGCCCGACGCATATGTGTGATGAGCAGCGAGCCGAAGAGCACCAGCGCGATCATGCCGGCCGCGCCGTGCAACTGGAGCCACAGGCCTTGCTGCGGATGCGGCAGCGGGCCGAACTCGCCCGTCTCGGCCAACACGTAGTGACAGAGCAGCCAGCCGCAGCCGGTGACGACCAACGCAGCGAAAGTCGCGTAAACACTTCGCTCGTGCGCGAGCGATAGCCGAACCCTAGCCAGCGGCGCAGTGCGCGGCGGCCGATCCGGAGAACTCTGTCGCAGGGCCGAGGACAATTGCGTGAGCATCCATCTTCTCCAGCAGACTGACCGGGAGGTGTTCTTCGAGCCACACCACCTTGGTCAGCGCGTCGGCATCCATGCAGGTAGGCGCGAGTACCGAGACACTCCGCGGGCTCCGAAGCGGCTGCCCCGAAGCAGGATGAACGATTGCGCCGTGCTGCGCGAACGTGTCGGCGGTGGTTGCAAGCGCGCGATTGCGGAGCGGCGGCAGCGAGACGAACTCGCCGGGCGCATCCGGTCGTCGAAGCGCAATCGGCCAGTCGCAATCGCCGAAGACACGCAGATCGCCGCCGGCGTTCACGCACGCGGCCGTAGCGCCCCGCTGCGCCAACGTCTCGATGGCCTGATCGACGGCGAAGCCCTTGGCGATGCCGCCGAGATCGAGTGTGAGCCGGCGGCGGAATCGAACCTGATTGCCGGGCAGCAGCGTCACGTCACGCCAGGTCGCGGCCACATCCGCGCGCAGCCCCGCGACTCGCGGCAGCACGCCGAGCGCCATCAAGCGATCCCCGACACTGCAATCGAAGACTCCGCCCGATTCGCGACTCAGCAGCCGCGCACGACCGAGTACGGCGTAGGTACGAGGATCGACTTCCACCAGGCGCGCGTGGGCGCAGCGGTTGATCCGCGTGACATCGCTTTCGGGTTCGTGAAAGCTCATCAGTCGGTGGACCTGGGCCACCGCTTCGAACGCGGCGATCGCGGCCTGCCACTCCA
The DNA here is from genome assembly GCA_964353555.1 of uncultured Spirochaetales bacterium. Classification (GTDB taxonomy): domain Bacteria; phylum Myxococcota_A; class UBA9160; order UBA9160; family PR03; genus PR03. The sequence continues at coordinate 21,338 of CAYGWM010000064.1, read as the reverse complement.
GCTCGCGGGTCTTTGCCGACACCGCAACTTCGACGAAGGTGCCCAGCAGCGGCCTGGCGCGGCGCAGCATCTAGCGGCCCTTCAGCGCGATGTCGTAGAGCGCGAGCAGGCGCCGCACGCCCTCGGACACGTGCTTGCACGACATCGTCGCGCCGCTGATGTTGGTGATGTCCTCGTCGAGTTCGAGCGCATCGCCGTTGCGCTTGCCGCGGAACTGCGCGCGCCAGCTCGGCTCCCGCACCTGACCGCCGTGCGTTTCGCGGTAGTCCATGATCTCGATGCCGAGGATGGCGCCGCTTGCGTCGATCGCGGTCGCGTAGGTGATGAACTCGTGCTTGCCGTAGACCTCGTCGACGATCAGGTGACCGAGCACCTGCTCGTCGCGCATCGCGCGCCAGATGCGGTCCAACGGCATCGGTGTGCGCGTGCCTGCGACCTTCGCGATCGCGTCGCGCTCGGCATCGGAGAGCGCGACCGGCACCGGCTCGAAGCGGTTCGCGTCCGCGAAGAGCGCGCGCTGCGCCTCTTCGGTCGACAGGTACTGGGCGCTGCGCGCCGGCATCGCCGTGAGCACGATCGCGGGCGGCGCGACGAGCAGCAACAGCACGCGATCGACCGGACGCACTAGAAGTTGATGCCCGTCTTGATGCGCAGCTCGAACTTCGTGTACTCGTCGAGATTCAGCGCGGCAGAGCGGGCGCCGTCGTTGGGCGCGCCTCCGACCTGGGGCAGCGCCGTGACGGTGGCCCACCACCGTTGGGTGGTGAAGTGGACAACCGGACCTACGAAGAACCCCCAGTTCGAGCGATCGGTCTCAGCCGGGAATCCCTCGTAGTTCGAGGCGTACCGGGTCTCGAGGCCGACGAACCATTTCGGCGCGACGCGATAGGTGAGGCCGCTCGTGACCTCGAACTCGAGTTCGTTCTCCCAGTGCGCCTCGCCATCCTTCTTGCCGACCCCGAACTCTGGGGTGATGTTGAGCACCGCGATCAGCTGGTCGTCGAGGAAGTTCTTCTGGAACAGCGCCTTGAACTCCATCGTCCATTTGTCCTGGAGGGCGCCGCTTCCCTTCGAAATGCGCGAGTAGCCGGGCTCGGCATACAGCGCGAAGCCGAAGAGATCCTTGTAGGGACTGAGGATCGCGTACTTGGTCGAGACCTGGACGCCCTGGAAGCCGAACTGGTCGCGATCCTTCGGTGACCCGACCCCGTCGATGTTGTGGTAGCGCTCGTTCAGGTAGAGCGAGGCCTGCCAGCGATCGGTGATGCCGTACTCGATCTCCTGCTTCAGATCGAGCGCGTTGTAGTTGCCCTCGCCCTTGCTCGTCCGCCAGGTCACCCAGTTGTAGAGCTCCCAGGATCCCTTCGGGAGCGTCTCGCTGCCGTACGAGTATCCGAAGTAGTTCTCGTCGGCGCGGGCACTGGTCGCGCCGACCGCGACGCACGCCAAGAGGGCCCCAAGCAAGGCGAGCGAGTATCCGGGGCGCATGTCTCTCCTGACGGCGATTTCGATATTGAATTTCAATATCAAAAAGGAGGGACAGATTGTCAAGGGCTGCAGGCTCGGATCGGAGAATTGCCTGGCTACGCCTCGCCCGTGGGCGCCACCTCCAGATCGAAGGCGGCCGAGAACAGCGCCCGCGTATACGCCTCGCGCGGCGCGGCGAACAGCTCGGCTGCGGGCCCCTGCTCCACCACCTTCCCGCCCCGCATCACGACGATCTGATGACTCATCGCGCGCACCACGCGCAGGTCGTGGCTGATGAACAGGTACGCGAGCCGGTGGCGGCGCTGGAGCTCGCGCAGCAGTTCGACGATCTGCGCCTGTACCGAGACGTCGAGCGCCGAGGTCGGCTCGTCCAGCACGACGAAGCGCGGGCGCAGCACCATCGCCCGCGCGATCGCGATGCGCTGGCGCTGGCCGCCCGAGAATTCGTGCGGGTAGCGGTGGCGACTCGCGGGATCGAGCCCGACTTCTTCGAGCACGTCCGCGACACGTCGCTCGTGCGCGGCCGCATCGCCCGGCTCGTGGATGCGCAACCCCTCTTCGATGATGCGACCGACGGGCAAGCGCGGCGACAGACTCGCGAACGGATCCTGAAACACGATCTGCATCGAACGCCGCAACGGTCGCGTCTCGGCGAAGCGCAGGCCCTGGATGCTCGTGCCGAGGAACGCGACCTCCCCGCGGCTGCGCTCGAGCCGCAACAGCGCCATGCCGAGCGTCGTCTTGCCGCTGCCGCTCTCGCCGACGACGCCGACGGTCTCTCCCTCCCGAACGGCGAGCGACACGCCGTCGACCGCCTTGATGTGATCGACGGTGCGGCGCAGCACACCCCTCTTCACCGGGAACCAGACGCGCACGTCGCGGCCGCGCATCAGCACGGGTGCGTCGGCCGCTGGCGCCGCCGGCTCGCCGCGCGGCTCGGCGGCGATCAGATGGCGCGTGTACGGATGCTGCGGGTTCTCGAAGATCTCGCGCACGGGACCCTGCTCGACGATCAGGCCGCCGTTCATCACGCAGACGCGGTCGGCCATCTTGCGCACCACGCCGAGATCGTGCGTGATCAGCAGCAGCGACATCTGCGAGTTCGCCTTCAGCTCGCGCAGCAACGCGAGGATCTGCGCCTGGATCGTCACGTCGAGCGCCGTCGTCGGCTCGTCGGCGATCAACAGATCGGGCTCGTTCGCGAGCGCCATCGCGATCATCACGCGCTGCCGCTGGCCACCCGAGAGTTCGTGCGGAAACGACGCGAGCCGCGCCTCCGGATCGGGAATGCCGACGCGCGCCAGCAGCTCGACGGTACGTGCGCGCGCCGCATCGGCCGTCATCTGGTTGTGCAGCAGCAGCACCTCGTTGATCTGCTTCTCGACGCGGTGCAGCGGGTTCAGCGACGTCATCGGCTCCTGGAAGATCATCGCGATGCGAGCGCCGCGGATCTTCGCGAGCCGATCTTCGGGAGCGCCAACGAGTTCCTGGCCCTCGAAGCGGATGCGACCCGACGGATGGCGCGCGGCCGGATACGGCAGCAATTGCAGGATCGACAGCGCGGTCACCGATTTTCCGGAACCGCTCTCGCCGACCAGCGCCATCGTCTCGCCGCGCTCGATCTGGAACGAGACACCGCGCACCGCTTCGATGACGCGACCGCCGCTGTCGAAATGGACCGACAGATCTTCGACGTCGAGCAATGCGCTCACGACGCCTCTCCCGCTCGCACGATCGTCTCCTCCGGCGGCGGCGCGCCCGCGAAGATCTTGCGCGGATCAAACGCATCGCGAACGCCTTCGCCGACGAAGATCAACAGCGACAGCATGCCCGCAATCACCGCGAAGCCCGAGAGTCCGAGCCACGGCGCGGTCAGGTTGTTCTTGCCCTGGTTCAACACCTCGCCGAGCGACGGGGACCCGGCCGGCAGGCCGAAGCCGAGGAAGTCGAGCGCCGTCAGCGACGTGACCGCGCCCGACAGGATGAACGGCAGGAACGAGAGCGCGGCGGTCATCGCGTTCGGCAGGATGTGGCGCGCCATGATCGCGATGTCGGTGGCGCCGAGCGCGCGCGCGGCCCGCACGTAGTCGAAGTTGCGCGTGCGCAGGAACTCGGCGCGCACGACACCGACGAGGCTCATCCACGAGAAGAGCAGCAACAGGCCGAGCAGCCACCAGAAATTGGGTGTGACGATGCTGGCGAGGATGATCAGCAGGTACAGCGTCGGCAGGCTCGACCAGATCTCGATGAAGCGCTGGAACAGCAGATCGACACGGCCACCGAAGTAACCCTGCACGGCGCCTGCGGCGATCCCGACGAGCGTCGACAGGATCGTCAACGTGAGACCGAACAGGATCGAAATGCGGAAGCCGTAGATCAGCCGCGAGAGCACGTCACGCGCCTGGTCGTCGGTGCCGAGCCAGTTCTGGCGCGTTGGCGGCGACGGCGCGGGCGTCGGCAGATCGCGCACCAGCGTGTCGTAGCGATACCGGATCAGCGGCCAGACGATCCAGCCCTTCGCCTCGATCAGCGCGACCACTTCGGGATCGGTGTAGTCCGCCTCGGTCTCGAAGATGCCGCC
>CAYGWM010000064.1:0-17169 GCA_964353555.1 uncultured Spirochaetales bacterium | reverse complement strand
TCAGCGCGACCACTTCGGGATCGGTGTAGTCCGCCTCGGTCTCGAAGATGCCGCCGAACGTCGTCTCGGGATACAGACGCGCGACCGGGAAATAGAAGTGCCCGTCGTAGCGAACCAGCAGCGGCGCATCGTTCGCGAGCAGCTCGGCAGGCAGCGTCACGAGAAAGAGCGCGAGAAATATCCAAAGCGACCAGAACGCCCGCCGGTTCCGGCGAAAGTTCCACCAGCGGCGGCGTCCAACTTCGCCGAGCTGCATCCTCAGACTTCCCGCGATTCGAAATCGATGCGGGGGTCTACGAGCATGTAGGTGATGTCGCCGACGAGGCCGAGCAAGAGACCCATCAGCGTGAAGAAGTAGAGCGTCGCGAACATCACCGGATAGTCGCGGTTCAGCGCCGCTTCGAAGCCGAGCAGACCGAGCCCGTCGAGCGAGAAGATCACTTCGATCAGCAGTGCACCGGTGAAGAGCACGCCGATGAAGGCGGCCGGAAAACCGGCGATCACGATCAACATCGCGTTGCGGAAGACGTGGCCGTAGAGCACGCGCTGGCGACCGAGACCCTTCGCGCGCGCCGTCACCACGTACTGCTTGTGGATCTCTTCGAGGAACGAGTTCTTCGTGAGGATCGTCAGCGACGCGAAGCCGCCGATCACCATCGCCGTCACTGGAAGCGCCATGTGCCAGAGGTAGTCGAGGATCCGCGCGGGCCAGGAGAGCTCGTGCCAGTTCTCGGAAACCAGGCCGCGCAGCGGGAACCAGTCGAGATAGCGCCCGCCCGCGAAGAGCACGATCAGCAGGATCGCGAACAGGAACGACGGCACCGCGTTGCCGAAGATCACCACACCGCTGGTCCACACGTCGAAGCGTGAGCCGTCGCGCACCGCCTTCGCGATGCCGAGCGGGATCGAGATCAGGTAGGTGAGCAGCGTCGTCCAGATCCCGAGCGAGATCGAGACGGGCATCTTTTCGATCACCAATGACGCGACGCTCTTGTCGCGGAAATAGCTGTTGCCGAAGTCGAAGCGCAGGTAGTTGCCCATCATCAACACGAAGCGCTTCCACAGCGGCTCGTCGAGACCGAACTGCTTCTCGAGACTGCGGATGAACTCGGGATCGAGTCCCTGCGCGCCGCGGTAGCGCGTGCTGCTCGCGCCGGTGCTGCCGGAGGGCGCCTGGTTCCCGAGTGTCTCGCCGCCCGCGCCGGACATGCGTGCGGTGGCGGAGACCGCGGTCTTGTCGAGCTGCGCGAGCACGCGTTCGATCGGCCCGCCGGGAACGATCTGCACAACCGCGAAGTTCACGAGCATGATCGCGAAAAGCGTCGGGACGAGCAGCAGCAGGCGTCGGACGAGATAGGCGCCCATCAGCGGCTTGCCGCGCGCTCGCTACTTGCCACCGAGTCTGCTCTCGAGCTTCGCCGCCTTCGCGGGATCGACCCACCACGCGTCGATCTGCACGCCGTCCTTCGGGACCACACTCGGATGCCCGAACTTGTCCCAGTACGCGATGCGATCGCTGCCGATGTACCAGTTCGGCACCACGTATCGGCCCCAGAGCAGCACGCGATCGAGCGCGTGGACGCGCGACACCAGCGACGCGCGGTCCGGCGCCGCGATGACGCCGGCGACCAGCTCGTCGATGACGGGATCGGCGAGCCCGAGCGCATTGCGGCTGCCCTCGCGATTCGCCGACTCGCTGCTCCAGTAGTCGCGCTGTTCATTGCCGGGCGATTCCGATTGGCCGAAGCCCGCGACGATCATGTCGTAGTCGAAGGAGTCCGTGCGGCGCCGGTACTGCGAGGTATCGACGGTGCGCACGTTGGCGGTGATGCCGATCTTCTCGAGGCTCTTCGCATACGGCAGCGCGACGCGCTCGAAGAGCGGGGAGCTCAGCAGCAGCTCGAAGGTGAACGGCTTGCCGTCCTTCATCAGCTTGCCGTTCTGCGGCACCCAACCAGCTTCCTTCAGCAGCTCCGCCGCGCGGCGCAGGTTCTCGCGGTTGTTGCCCGAGCCGTCCGTCTTCGGCGCCGCGAAGGGTTTCGTGAAGACCTCGTCGGGAATCCTGCCGCGGTACTTCTCGAGGATGGCGAGTTCGTCGCCGCTCGGCAGCCCGCTCGACGCGAGGTCCGAGTTCTCGAAGTAACTCTCGGCGCGCTCGTACTGGCCGTAGAAGAGCGTCTTGTTCGACCACTCGAAGTCGAAGGCGAGATCGAGCGCCTCGCGAACGCGGCGGTCTTGAAAGAGTGGACGGCGCAGGTTCATCCCGAAGGCCTGCATGCCGGTCGGCCGCTTGTTCGGGACCGCTTCCTTCACGATGCGACCGTCCTTCACTTCGGGAATCTCGTAGGCGGTCGCCCATTCCTTGGCGGACGGCTCGACGCGAAAGTCGTAGCTGCCGCCCTTGAAGGCTTCGAGCGCGACGGTGGCATCGCGGTAGTACTCGAAGCGCTGCACGTCGAAGTTCCAGCGACCCTTGTTCACCGGGATGTCCTTGCCCCAGTAGTCCGCGACGCGTTCCATCTCGATGTAACGGCCGGCTTCGAATTTCCCGATCCTATACGGACCGCTGCCGAGCGGCGGCTCGAGCGTGGTCGCCTCGAAGTTGCGCGTCGCCCACCAGTGTTTCGGCAGCACGGGAAGCTGGCCGACGATCAGCGGAAGCTCGCGGTTGGTCCCCGGCTTGAAGCTGAACTTGACGCTGCGCTCGCCGGTCTTCTCGACCTTTTCGACACTCTGGTAGTAGAAGCGGTAGTTCGGCGCGCCCTTTGCGAGCAGCGTCTCGAAGCTCCACACCACGTCGTCGGCGGTGACCGGCACGCCATCGTGCCAGCGCGCTTCCGGGCGCAGCTCGAACTCGACCCACGAGCGATCGGCCGGCGTCTTCACCGTCTTCGCCAGCAGCCCGTATTCGCTGAACGGCTCATCGGCGGCAGCGAGCAACAGTGTGTCGTAGAGCAGCCCGATCCCGGCGGCCGGGTTGCCCTTGATGATCCACGGATTGAACGAGTCGAACGTGCTTTCCGGAACGCCCTGCCGCAGTCGTCCGCCCTTCGGCGCGTCCGGCTTCACATAGTCGAAATGGGTGAAGTTCGCGGGGTACTTGAGATCGCCGTAGATCGCGAGTCCGTGCGACGGCGCCGGATCCTCCGCGAACACTGCCAACGGCGTCGCGCCGAATCCCGCCAGCGCGAGCCAAGCCAGCAACGAGAATCCGCCACGGCGTTTCATCAAAGCCCCCCGGTGATCGAAGCCGGCCCAGTATAGGAGCTGAAGGTTGAGCTGGGGGGGGCTGTGTGCTTCTCTCGCAACGATGCTGGACCCGCGCATTCTTGCCGAACGACGCGACGAGGTGGCCGAGAGCTGCCGGCGCCGCCGGATGCGCGTCGATCTCGACGCCGCGATCGGGGCCTACGAACAGCTCGCAAAACTGCGCGGCGCGCTCGACGAGACGAATCGGCTGCGCAACGAGCACCAGAAGTCCGCCCAGAAGAAGATGGAGCCGGCCGAGCGTGAGGTGCACACCGCCGAGGGGCGCCGCCTGAAGGATGGCGTCGCCGCACGCGAGGCGGAGCTGGCGGCGGCCGAGCTCGCGCTGCGCAGCGCAATGACCGGCATCCCGAACTTCGTGCACCCCGACGTACCCGAAGGCGGCGAGGACGACTCGCGCGAACTGCGCCGCTTCGGCGAGCCGACGCGTTTCGACTTTCGCCCCCTCGACCACCTCCAGCTCTGCGAACGCCACGACCTCGTCGACTTCGAATCCGGCACCCGGGTGGCGGGCGCGAAGTTCTACTACCTGAAGAACGAGGCGGTGCTGCTCGACCTCGCGCTGCAGCGCCTCGCGATCGAGATGCTGCGCGCCGACGGCTTTGAGCTGTTCGTGACGCCGGATCTCGCGAAGGCCGAGATCGTCGATCACCTCGGCTACAACCCGCGCGGCGCAGAGACCCAGATCTACTCGGTCGCCGACTCCGACCTTTGTCTGGTGGGCACCGCCGAGATCACGCTCGGCGGGCTCTTTCTCGACGCGGTGCTCGCGGAAGCCGACCTGCCGCGCAAGCTCGCCGGCATCTCGCACTGCTTCCGCACCGAGGCCGGCTCGTATGGTCGCGAGAGCAAGGGCCTCTACCGCGTGCACCAGTTCACCAAGGTGGAGATGTTCGCGGTGACGCGTCCGGAAGACTCGCCCGCGATGCACGAGCACATTCTCGGCATCGAGGAGCGCTACTTCCAGGCGCTCGAAGTCCCGTACCGCGTGCTCGACATCGCGGCCGGCGATCTCGGCGCGCCCGCGTATCGCAAGTTCGACATCGAAGCCTGGATGGTCGGCCGCGGCGAGTCCGGCGGCTGGGGCGAAGTGACGAGCGCGTCGAACTGCACCGACTACCAGGCCCGCCGACTCGCCGCGCGTTTCCGGCGCGGGGCCGCGAAGCCCTCCGGATCAAGAACCGCGAAGCCCTCGGGATCAAAAGGTGGGAAGAACGAGTTCGTCCACATGTTGAACGGCACCGCGGTCGCCGTCTCGCGCGCGCTGGTCGCGCTGCTGGAGAATCACCAGCGCGCCGACGGCTCGATCGCGATCCCGAAAGCGCTGCAAACCTACTGCGGCTTCGACCGGATCGGCTGAAGCTTCGCTTCAGTCGAGCGCCGAGAGCCGCCATTCGAAGCGGATCGACAGCAGGCGGAATACGATCGTGACGGTGGCGATCACCGCGCCTGCCACATCCATCGAGGCGCCGAGCCAGTGGGCGACCAGTCCCGCCAGGCCGCCGACCAGACACGTCGTTATGTAGAGCTCACCCGGCCGCAGCAACGACGGCATTTCGTTGCAGAGCACATCGCGGATCACCCCACCGCCGGCGCCGGTGATCGCACCGAGCACGATCGCGAAGGCCGGGTCGATTGCGCCGGACGCGAGTGCCTTCATCGTTCCCGCGGCGTTGAAGAGCCCGAGCCCGAACGCGTCGGCGATGCGCAGCGTGGAACCGAAGCGCTGGATCACCGCGGGCAGCCGCATCGCGGCGATCGCGCCGACCAGGATTGCTACGAAGTAGTAGCGATCGTGAAAACTCTCGGCGGGGACGCCGAGGATGGCGTCGCGGATCACGCCGCCGCCGAGCGCGGTCGCAAACGCGAGGATGATCGCGCCGACCAGATCGGGCCGCTTCGAACGGCTCGCCGCGACGCCGCTCACTGCGAAACATGCAACGCCCAGAATCTCGAGCAGATAGAGCACGAGTCGATGCTAGCGTCGCTGCGATGAGCGGCCCGGCGCGACTCGTCCTCGGCACCGCGGGGCACATCGACCACGGCAAGACGTCGCTGGTGCGCGCGCTGACCGGTGTCGACTGCGACCGCCTCCCCGAAGAAAGGGCGCGTGGTATCACGATCGAACTGGGCTTTGCGCCGCTCGATTTGCCTGGTGGCGCGCGCCTCTCGGTAGTCGACGTACCCGGCCACGAACGACTGGTGCGCACGATGGTGGCCGGCGCCACCGGCATCGACCTACTGTTACTCGTAGTCGCCGCCGACGAAGGCGTGATGCCCCAGACGCGCGAGCATCTGGCGATCTGCGAAGTGCTCGGCCTCGACTGCGGCGTCGTTGCGCTGACCAAAATCGATCTGGCCGACGACGATACGATCGCGATCGCCGAGGAAGAAGTGCGCGATCTGCTCGCACGCGGCGCGCTCGCCAATGCTTCGATCGTACGCGTCTCGCCGCGCACCGGCGCAGGCATCGACGCGCTGCGCGCGCAGCTCGCGGCGCTCGCGGCCAAGGCAGCCGCGCGCACGCCCCGCAGCGGTCCGTCGCGACTCGGTGTGGATCGCAGCTTCACGATGCGCGGCTTCGGCACCGTCGCGACCGGCACGCTGGTGGGAGGCCCGCTGCGCGTCGGCGAAGCGATCGAGCTGTTGCCGAGCGGTCGCCGTGCGCGCGTGCGCGGTTTGCAGAGTCACGGCGCACAGGTCGAGATCGCGGTGCCCGGCGCGCGCACGGCGGTGAACCTGCAAGGCGTCGAAGTCGCCGACGTGGCGCGCGGCGATCTGCTGGCCGCCGCGGATGCGCTCGCGCCGACGCTCGTCTTCGACGCATCGGTGCAGTGGTTCGCCAGCGCGCCGCCGCTCGGGGAACGCACGTCGGTCGAGCTGCTCGCCAGCACTGCCGATCGCCGCGCGCGCGTGTCGCCGATCGGCGCCGGCGAGATCGCGCCCGGCGCGAGCGGCTTCACGCGCATCCACATCGAAGGCGAACCGCTGGCGCTGCTGCCCGGCGACCGCTTCGTGCTGCGCGGCTTCGCCCACACCCAGGCCGGCGGAACCACCTACGGCGGCGGCAGCGTCCTCGATGTCGCGCCGCCGCGCCGCCGTCGCAGCGATCCCACTCTGGTACGCGACCTCGAAGCGCTCTCCCGCCGCGGCCCCGAGAGCGACATCGCCGTGCGCGTCGCACGCGCCGGCCTCGCCGGCATCGAGCGCGATCGGCTGCGCCGAGAAACGGGCATCGAGCCCGATGCGCTCGCCGCGCTGCTCGAGCGGCTCGCCGTCGCACAGGTGCTCGCCGTCACGCCCGCGGGCATCTGTCTCAGCGCTGATGCGTGCGCCGGCCTCGAACGCCGGCTTGCGTCAGCGCTCGCCGAGTTTCACGCGCGCGAACCGCTGCGACCTGGCCTACCGCGCGGTGCGCTCGCGGGCGCGCTGCCGGAGAACGTCGCAACCGACGCGATCGAGTTCGCCGTCGCACGACTGGTCGCGACCGGTCGTGTCGTCGATGCACCGGAAGGGATCCGCGCCACAACGCACCGCGCCAGCCTGGAAGCTGCCGACGGCGCGCTCGCCGATCGCATCCGCAGCGAGTCGCGTGCTGCCGCTCTCGAACCGCCGAGCCTGAAGGAATGGAGCGAGCGCCTCGGAAAACCGATCGACAAGTTGCGCGCGCTGCTCACGCACCTCGCGCGCGAGGGCGCGTTGGTCGCCGCGCCCGACGAGTTCTGGTTCGATCGCAGCGCCGTGGACGCGCTCCGCGAACGCGTCATCGCGCAACTCCGACAACACGGCGGCATCGAAACGCCCGCGTACAAGACGCTGATCGGAACCAGCCGCAAGCACGCCGTGCCGTTGATGGAACTCTTTGATCAGGAACGCGTGACGCTGCGCGTGGGAAACAAGCGCGTGCTGCGCGGCGCGCGGTAGCGACGAGCCCGTGTTCCGCTCAGCGATTCACCGCGCCCATGAACGCCGCCGGGTAGCGCTCGCCGGCCGTCGCACCGCGCGGCGCCGCGACGTTGATGCGGGCGAGCTCGTCCGCGCTGAGTTTGATGTCGTTCGCGGCGAGGTTCTGCTCGAGGTACTTGCGGCGTTTGGTGCCCGGGATCGGCACGATGTCGTTGCCCTGCGCGATCACCCAGGCCAGCGCCAGTTGCGCCGGCGTGACGCCCTTCTCTTTCGCGATCACCTGGACGCGCGCGACGAGGTCGAGGTTCTTCTGGAAGTTCTCGCCCTGGAAGCGCGGCTGGAAGCGGCGGTAGTCGTCGGCCGCGAGATCTTCGAAGCGCTTGATCTCGCCCGACAGGAAGCCCCGACCGAGTGGGCTGTACGCGACGAAGCCGACGCCCAGTTCCCGACACGTCGCGAGCACACCGTCTTCGGGGTCGCGCGTCCACAGCGAGTACTCGGACTGCAGCGCGCTGATCGGATGCACCGCGCAGGCGCGCCGGATCGTCGCGGGCGCCGCCTCGGAGAGGCCGAGGAAGCGCACCTTGCCCGCACGCACCAGCTCGGCCATCGCGCCGATCGTCTCCTCGATCGGCGTGTCCGGATCGACGCGGTGCTGGTAGTAGAGATCGATCACGTCGATGCCGAGCCGGCGCAGGCTGCCCTCGCACGACTCGCGCACGTACTCGGGCCGGCCGGAGACGCCGCGCTTCATCGGGTTCACCGGATCGCGTGTAATGCCGAACTTGGTCGCGATCACGAACGCGTCGCGGCGGCCTTTGATCGCGCGACCGACGAGTTCTTCGTTGAGGAACGGCCCGTACATGTCGGCGGTGTCGAGGAAGTTGCAGCCGAGTTCGAGCGCGCGGTGGATCGTCGCGATCGACTCCGCGTCGTCGCGCGGGCCGTAGAACTCGGACATGCCCATGCAGCCGAGGCCCTGGGTGGAGACGACGAGACCTTGATTGCCGAGGTGGCGGCGGGACATGGGGACCTCCGAAGAATGGGTCCGAGAGTACCGCGTCCGACGGGGCCGCTACTCGACCAGCTCTTTGCACTCCCCCTCGATCAGCGACTTCAGCGCCTGTCGCGCGCGATGCAGCCGGGTCTTCACGTTCTCGACGCTGAGGCCGAGGGCCTTGGCGGTTTCGGCGCCGTCCATCTCGTTGAGGTCGCGGCAAATCAGCACCGCGCGGTACGACTCCGGGAGCTTCTCGATGCAGCCGCGTACGCGGGCGCGAATGTTCGGGGTGTCGAGTACGGCTTCGATCTCGTCGGTCCACGCGCCGGCGGGCTCGACCTGGTGACCACTGTCGTCGAAGCGCGGCAGCAGATCGTCGAGGCTGCTGGTCGGATGGCGGCGCGCGGAGCGGAGCTTCATCAGGCAGGCGTTCACGGTGATGCGGTGCAGCCAGGTCGTGAGGCGCGCGTCCTCGCGGAAGAAGCGCATTGCGCGGAAGGCCGCAATGAACGCGTCTTGCACCGCGTCGCGCGCGTCGTCTTCGTCGCGATGGAAGCGACGCGCGACCGCGAGCATCGCGCCGCCGTACTCGCGCGCGAGTCGCTCATAGCTGTCCTGATCGCCACTGCGCAGTGCTCCGACGAGGAGACGTTCGGCCGCCATGTCGCCCTTTGAGAACGGCGGCGTAGGAATCGCGGTTGCCATGGCTCAGCTCCTGATCTGCTTGGTGGTGAACGGCGAGCGCCCTCGACAGCGAGTTCCGTGACTGCCAGTCGCGAATCGCACGCTCTGTTTGCTTGCACCCAATACGCAGCATCGATCCACTTCGTTACCTGGCAGCTCGCGAGAACAATGGCCGTGCCAAATTCGGCCGAGCCGCGGCCCGTGCACGTCGTCGTGGGTGGATCGAAATCGACCGCGGCGGCAATATCGCCCTCGAGGAGGAATCGCGATGACCGCGCTGCTGACGCTCGGGGGTGGCTTCCTGCTCGCCGTCGTCTGGATGGATCTGATCTTCGACGTGCAGGCGCTGCGCGGTTCGCGCAACGAGCCGCTGCCCGAGCCGGCGCTGGCGTCGATCGCGAACTACTACCGGCGCGTCACGACCGACGCGCGGCCGATGAATCTGCTGATCGGGCTGGTGATGGTCGCGACGGTGCTGGGGACCGTCGCCGCGCTGTTTCTCGGCAGCGCGGCGCTCGGTTGGCGCGCGGCGGCGCTGGCACTCGGCGCCCTGCCGATCTCACTCGCGCAGCGTCGCGTGTTCCCGAACGCGGTGCGACTCGGCGCGCGCAGCGACTCGCCGGAGCAGCAAAGCGCGCTCGCGCGGACGATCGCGCGCGACCACGTCGCGTGTTTCGCCGCGATGCTGGGCTTCGTCGCGATTCAGCTCTTCGCAGACTGAGTCGCGACACGCTTCACGGGCGCTCGGCGACGGACGCTGGACGCCGGTCCGGTGCGATCACCGGCTGCGCGCGCGCTTCGGTCGCTTCAGGCATGTTGCGCGCGGCGGTCAGAACGCCGCTCGCGTCGATGCGATCGGCGAGACCGAGCACGGTGTCGATGTACGCGTCCGAGCGGTTGTAGTGCCAGATGATCTGGCGGCGCTTCTCGCGCGAGATACCGGGCTTCCAGCCGTAGCTCGCCAGGAAGCGAGCGCACGACGCGGCGGCGTCCCCTGCTTCGTAGAGGCTGACGCGCCCGTTGCCGTTGCCGTCCGTGCCGAACGCGACGAAGTTCATCGGCAGGAACTGCACGTAGCCGAACGCGCCCGCCGCGGAACCGCGGATCGCGATCGGATCGATCTGCTGCTGGCGCGCGATCTCGAAAGTCGCGATCACTTGCGGATAGAAGATCCCTTCGAGGTAGCGCGCGCGCGAGCGCACGCGCTCGGCCAATTCGGGATCGATCTCGCCGTTCTTGTCCGTGTTGCGCGCCAGATTGCGCGCGACGTTGCGCGGCTCGTTCGCCATCGCGAGCCGCGCGAGGCGGTGCAGCACCATGCTGTTGCCGGTATTGCGACCGCAGTGGGTCTCGACGTGCATGATCGCGGCAACCACCGACGCATCGACGCCGTGCAGCCGCTGCGAAGCCACGAGATCGGCCGCGTGGGACTCGGCGCAGCGCTCGGCGGCCTCGACGCTCGGCGCCTTCAAGAAGTTTCGATACATGAAATGGGACTCGCGCGGGTTCAGCCCGAAGAGCAGACCGCCGGCATCGAACGCGGGCATCCGCGGGTCCGCGAACGCGCGCGCGGCGCGATCACGCGAAATGCCGTCGCTCGCGAGCTTGTCGACCATCCAGATCCAGCCCTTCTCGCGAGCCAGCGCCACGTCCGCGGGATCGGCGGGGTGATTTTCTTCGGGCGGCGGCACGATCCGCTGCGACGGCTTCGAAGCGAAGTTGCGATTCGGCTGGGTCGAGACGGCCGGCGCCTTCGCGTTGGGCTTCGCAGCACGCGGCCCGCCGGGCGGCGTCGATGAGCAGGCAGCCAACAACAATAGCGACGCAAAGACGGCGCCCGATCGCGCGAGAATCGGCGCACTCATAGGGAAACCAGTTGCCATGAAAGACCTCATTGGGGGGTCTGCATGGCCTATCGACTCGTCGGTCATGGGGGTTGACCGCTGGTGGGAGTGTCACTCTAAGATCGCGCGACGCGTCTCGTCAAGGCCTAAGCTGCCGCGCTCTCGAGCGAGGAAGCCATCGTGCGCGTCGTAATCGAACCCAACCCCGAAGAAGCTGCTCGATTTGCCGCCCACCGTGTGGCCGAGCTGGTGAGTCGCAAAGCCGATTGCGTGCTCGCACTCGCAGCCGGCTCGACGATGATTCCGGTGTATCGCGAAGTCGCGCGGCTGCATCAGCGCGAACGCGTGTCCTTCGCTCGCACACGCGCCTTCGACCTCGATGAGTACGCGGGCCTCGCGAGCAACGATCCGCGCAGCTTCGTCTGCTTCCTGCGCGAACACTTGATCGAGCAGGTCGACTTCCGCGCCGAGAATCACTTCGCCCCCGACGCCCACGCCGTCGACCTCGACGCCGAGTGCACGCGCTATGAGGCCGCAATCGTGTCGGCCGGCGGACTCGATCTCGCGGTGCTCGGCCTCGGTCGAAACGGGCACCTCGCGTTCAACGAGCCCGGCGCGTCGCTCGCGGGACGCACGCGCGTCGAAGTGCTGATGCGCCCGCACATCACCGAGAACGGCGACCCGGACCCGCTGCCCCGCGTCGCGATCACGATGGGCCTCGGCACGATCCTCGCCGCGCGCGCCTGTCTGGTGGTCGCATTCGGCGCCGAGAAGGAGCGTTCCGCCGCGGAGATGATCGAGGGCCCGGTGACGTCGCTGGTGCCGGCCTCCGTGCTGCAACACCACCCGAACACCACCGTCGTGCTCGACGACGCCGCCGCTGCACTACTGGTGAACGCCGCGCACTATCGAGAAGTCGAGACGCTGCGGCGGGAGATGGAGAAGAACGCGCGAGGCTGACGCGCGTCGCGCAAGGGAGACCGATGGCAGCTCACACCGCGCAACGATTCGTCTTCCATGGCGCCCTGCTCTTCCTGCTCGGCGCACTGACGGGCGCCGGTCACACCGAGCCGGTGCGGGGCGTGGTGCGTACCATGCGGAGCTGAGACCGCGACCCGGACGGCGACTTCTCGCAGATTCCGATCGTCGACGTCGCGGCGCTCATCGGCGGTGCGGGCGATCGACGCACCGTCGCCGACGCGATCGGGCGCGCGTGTCGACAAATGGCGCGGGACGTATGGCGACTATCTGCTCGCGAAGGTGTCGAAGGTGTTTCCGGCGTTGAAATGCGCGGTGCCCTGACGACGCGCCGGGTAGCATGCGCTCGCAAAGGAGATCCAATGCCCCACGCGCTCGGCGCCAAGCGACCCTTCGGCTACGGCTTCTGGCCGCTCGCAGAGGACGATCCCCACGTTGCCGTTCGCCGAGAGGACGTGCGGCTCGTGACGCCAGACGGCGCGCTGGTGCGCGGCATCCTCTGGACGCCGCCCGCTGGCACGAATTGGAAGACCGCCGTGGTGCTGACGCATCCGCGTGGCGACTTCGCGGTGCACTATGCCTGCCCGCTGCTGGCCGCCGCCGGCTACGCCGTCTTCGGTTTCGGCACGCGCTACCTGAACAACGACACCGACTGCCTGCACGAGTCGCTCGTGGTGGACGTAAAGGTCGCCGTAGACGAGATGTGCCGGCGCGGAGCCGAAGCCGTCGTGCTGCTCGGCAACTCGGGCGGCGGCTCGCTGATGGCACTCGCGCACAAGGAGACGCAATGCGGCGACGGCTTCATCGCGATCGCCGCGCACCCAGGCGAAGGCGTCTTCATGATGCAGGCGATCGACCCGTCGGTCGCCGCGGAGGGCGACGCGTTCTCGGTCGTCCCCGAACTCGACATGTACGATCCGCGCAACGGCTGGCGCCCGTGGCCCGAGCCGTGTCGCTATGACCGCGCGTGGCTCGCGACCTACCGCGATGGGCAGCGCGCGCGCGTCGCTCGGCTCGATGCGATCGCGCGCGAAGCGATCGAATCCTCACTGCGCGCCGCCGAGCACTTGAAGGCGATCGACAACAAGAGCCTGCCGAACGAGTGGCGCACCTTCCGCAAGCGCGCAGTGAATCAGCCGACACTGGTGATCCATCGCACGCTCGCCGATCCGGCCTACCTCGACCTCACGATCGATCCCGACGAACGCCCGATGGGTTCGCTGTTCGCGTTCCCCGATCCGTTCGACGCGAACTACGCGCGACTCGGGCTCGCGCGCACGATGACACCGCGCGGCTGGCTCTCCACCTGGTCGGGCCTCTCGTCGCACGCGCGACTCGCGGGCACGATGCCGCACGTGAAGATCCCGACGCTGATCCTGCATCCCACCGCAGACACCGAGATCCGCGTGCGGCAGGCGCTCGAGATCCGCGATCAATCGGGCAGTGACGACGTCACGTACCACGAGATGAAGGGCGCGCCGCACTACCTCGAAGGCCATCGCGTGCCGGCGATGGAACTCACCGCCGCGTGGCTACGCGCGCGCTTCCCGCACTGAAGAGGAGCATCGATACGCCTCGTCACGGCTCTCGCGCTTGCATTCTCGTTCGCCGCCGCATCGGCCGCGAATGCGGCCACCTGCATGCCGAGTTCGACGGAGGGCGGTCAGGTGCAGCCGGTTGAGAAACTCACCCCGATGAGATTCTGCTGGAACCGGAAGCCCTGATCGCCCGTAACGAACACGTGGAGCTCTCGAGATGCTCGCCGAAACAGTCATCCGTTCCGCGTTCCCGCCTACCCGAGGCGCTGGACCGTGGTGACCTCGTGCCCGCGAAGAAGAAACGCGAGCTGCCGAGGAACCGACGCATCCAGCAGAGCGCGCACCGTGTTCCAGAATGTCTGAAGCAAGCTCGAGAGCAGCGACCACCTGGTCTTTGCTGACGGAAGGGAACGCGTCCAAGAACGCTTCGAGCGAGTCCCCGGCGGCGAGGTACTCGAACAGAATCAGCACCGGAACGCGCGTACCAATGAAGATCGGGGTTCCGGACAGAATCTCGCGGTCATGATGGATGACGGAGCGAGGGTTCATTTGAGCGCTTCCTCAAAGCCCGACATCGCATCTCGACGGCCTTTCGCTCTGCCCCCTTCTCCCAGCCTTGCGACAACGGACCTTCGAGGTCGACGCCATCAGGAGGCCGGCATGAGGGAACGAATGGGGCGTCTAGAACGCGGAGGCGATCGCCTCCCCACTCGATTCGCCAAGCGCGATCGAGTGTGATCCTCGATCCGTGTTGAGTGCAGAGTCCAAGACGCTGCACCAGATCTTGGAAGCGAGATGGAGTGCGAAGCCGAGACGAGCGCGCAGTGCGGAAGGATCGCGGACCAAGCGGTGGTCAGCGGGACTTGTTTGCCCACTCGACAGACAGTCGCTCATAGTTGTGAGACCGCTTCCGGCTTCGTTGCGACAACCCAAGTGAAGGAGTGCCAACGCTCCTCGGATGCAATCGGCGTGAGCCCCGCCGCGCACACACCCATGAGAAAGCCGGAAGTCTCGAAACGATCGGTGAGCGGGTGCTCCAGAAGCCTTCGCGTGATGGGATGAACGATGAACCGCTCAAGGACCTCTTCCGCGTAGAACCGGCCGCCCGGCTTGAGCACGCGCTGCACCTCCGCGAGAACGCGACGCCATTCCGGAACGTGGTGGATGATCCCGAAATCAAAGACGGCGTCGTAGCTTTCATCCGCCGCCGCAATCGCGCTCGCATCTCCGACCCACTGGCGCACGCGGGAGGATCGGGACAGAAGCCGCCTTCGCGCGAGGGCGACCATTCGAGGATCGAGGTCGAACGCGTCCACCGTTTCTGCGCAGAACAAGTCGAGGATCAGCTCGGTGCCGACTCCGCGCCCGCATCCGATCTCGAGCGCCTTCCCGCCGCGCACTGGACCACCCATGCGGAGAAGCCGTGCCGCCTCAAAGTGCCGCTGGATCGCGGCGCGAACTGGGTTGTTCATTAGGGCGTATTCGACGCGATTCAGCAGCATCTCTGTTCCTGCGGTCTCGTATCTACCGGATCACGAACGGATGGCCGCTGAGCTGCGACCCGACCTGAGGAGCAAGCCGGCCGCTCGGAGCCGCGCTCGGGATGCCACCAGAACGTGGCGTACCGCCAGCGCAAGGGACGTCGGCTCCATTGGTTTGTTGGACGTCGCCCTCGCAGCCGGCCGCAGAGAAGCACTCGAATTACCCAGCGCTCGCGCCGAGCGCACGCAGAATCTCCCGAGAGTCGGAGACCCAACCAAGCAGGGCTTGAATCACCAAGAGACTCGCCTCGTGATTGGTTCGAAATAGATCACTACCAAGAGGCTCGGCACTGCAGTCCGACAAGAGGATACACGAGTAGTCTCGAAACATCGCATCGCGGATTGTCGATTCAACGTAACTGCTCGCCGCACCCCGTCTCGCCGTGCAGTTGAGCATTGCGCACCCTGCGCGGGATGCGGGGATCAGCCGGTGGCGAGGTCGGTGGGGAGCGTGACGGTGCCGGGCGTCGCGATGGCGCGACGCGTAGCCTCGGCGAGATAAGCGGCCGGGTCGACGCCGATGAGCTTGGCCGACTCGAGCAGCGAGTAGAAGAGCGCCGCCACCTGGGTTCCGCGCAGCGACTTGGAGCCGTAGTGGTTCTTGCGGCCGATGACGACGCCGCGCAGCGCGCGCTCGGTGGCGTTGTTGTCGAGCGGGATGGTGGGGTCGCCGAGGAAGCGCACGAGCCCGGGCCACAAGCCATCGGTGTAGGCGATCGCCTTGCCGAGACCCGATTGCGGGAGCACGCGCTGCGCGTGCATCCAGGCGCGGATCTGCTCGACGAGCGGCGCCGAGCGCTCGCGCCGAAGGCGGGCGAGGGAGGCGCCCGGATTCTCGACCGTGGCCTTCTTGGCTTCGGCCTCGACGTCGTAGAGCTGTCCGATGAGATCGAGTGCCTCGGCCGCCTGCGGGAAGGCGGGCTCGCATTCGAAGAGCTTGCGTCGTACATGCGCCCAGCAGTGGGCGAGCGTGAAGCGCGGCGCCCCCGGCCCGTCGCGCGCCCGGGCCAGGGTGCCGAAACTCGTCCGTCAGCCCATTCTCGGCATCCTCGAGCCACCGGGGCAACGCCCGCCGCAAGTGCTGCACCCCGACGGGAGCGACGAGACCGTATTCCCCCACGAGACCCCGGATCTGGTTCGCCTTGGCCGTCCGCTGGCCGATCAGTCCCTCGCGGATCCGGTGCGCGGCCTGGCCGTCCTGCTGCGACACGCTCTTGATCGTCACGAAACGCATGCCGGGGCGTCCCATCGCTTCGCAGATTGCTTCCGCATCGACACGATCGTTCTTGTTGCTCTTCACGTACGGCTTCACGAACTGCGCCGCGATGAGCTTCACTCGAAAACCTCGCTTCTGAAGCTCGCGTGCCCAGTGGTGGGCTGAGGCACAAGCCTCCATCCCAATCTCGGCCCCGGGCGCAAGTCGATCGCAGATCATCGCGAGCCATTCGCTGCGCTTGAGTTTCGCCTGCCATTGCGGGCGATCATGACGATCCACGGCGTAGACGTGAAAGACAGACTTGGCAATGTCGACCCCAGCTCGCGTAATCTTCATCCCGGACTTCTCCTCATCTGCTGAATGGTTGGCGAACACCCACCATTCTGGCGCATCGACGCCGATTCGTTCGGGTGAGGAGGAGTCCATCCCATTGCTTACGCTGCATCGCATAGCGAAGCGAAGATGGAGTGCGAAGCCGAGACGAACGCGCAGTGCGGAACGATCGCGGACCAAGCCGTGGTCAGCGGGACTTGTTTGCCCACTTGACAGGGAGAGGCCTCATAGGTGTTGGGCGGCAATCGCTTCAGATGCCTGGCCCGCCACCCCTGCGCGCATGCCATAGGGCGAGGACTTCGATCCGGCTCGCCTCGGCGTTCACCTGATAGTAGAGGTGGAAGCCAGTCCGGCTAAGAAGCAAGCGGCGAACGTTCTCTTTCGTCGCGTTGCGAGCACGTGCACCGATTCCGGGCTGAGCCACCAGAAGCTCGAAGGCACGAGCGAGGTCATCTGCGAGGGCCATAGGAGCGGCAGGACGATTGGCCCGCCACCACGCCGAGGCCTGCCGAATCTCCGCAGCAGCACGAGGCGTGGGCTTGACGAGAAGCCGAGCAGCCAAGGCTATTGGCGAAGCTCTCGAAGAAGCGCCTCTGCGTCGACGAATTGGCCTTGAGCCGCCTGCTTGAGCGACTCCTCAAGGGCGAGTTCTTCTTCGGGCGTGAGCTCGAACGTCTCGTCGAGCTCCGGAACGAGCACCGTGACGGTGGCTCCTTCTTCCAGGGCGTCGCCCTCGAGTTCGAGTTTGCCTTCAACCACTTTGCCGGTCGCGATTCGCATGCATGGCAAGATACCGTATCGGTTCGGCTTGGCCGCCCAACGGCTCGCGCATCAGCTGACGCCCGCCGTGAACCGACCATAC
>CAYGWM010000063.1:0-24742 GCA_964353555.1 uncultured Spirochaetales bacterium | reverse complement strand
CGGGGATCAGGAACACGACGCCCTCGGCGATCGAGACGTCCATCATCAGGACGGGGAAGCCGTTGATCTTCTTGGCCTTGCCCGCCGCGACCAGTTCCGCCGCCTTCTTCCAGTTGACGACATGCAGGTAGTCCGTGTCCTTGGCCGAGCAACCGGCCTCGAAGGGCGGACGGCCGCGCTCGATGCCGCCGACGTAGCGCTCGGAGCAGAACGAATTGGTGAACGACCAGCCGTGGCTGCCGAGCTTGCCGAAGTCCGAGAGATCCTGGCTATAGGGCGGCAGCTCGACAGCGAACGACTGCGACGGATCGAGGCGACCCTTCGTGCGGTCGAACTTCCAGTAGGTGACGCCGCCGCGGTACTTGTCGTTGAACTCCTCGAGCGGCGCGTAGGCGCCGCCGAGCGGCGCGGCGTACTGCGCAGCCTCGATCACGTACTCCGTGTCCTGCGACACGAACGCGCCGCCGTGCTCGTTCTGGAACACGGGGTTCACGACGATCTGCTTGGTCTCGAAGTCGCGCAGGTCGATCACCGCAAGCCGCGGGTTCGCCTTGTCGTTGATGAAGAGGAACTGGCCGTCGTAGTCGCCGGCCGTCTCGGAGAGCGCGGGGTGATGCGTGTCGCCCCAGGTGATGTCGCGACCGTTCATGCGGCCCTGCGCGAGTACCGCCTTCGACTCTTCGTCGAAGCCGTAGGCCTGCCAGGGCTCCGGCGTGAAGACGCCGATGTACTTGAGGATGCGCATCGACGGGATGCCGTAGACGATCACCTGCCCGCTCTGGCCACCTGAGGAGAACGCGATGAACTCATCGCGTTTGCCGGTCGGCACATACGTCTTCGCGGCGGCCAGCATGTCTTCCGGCGTCAGCTGGCGCCGTTGCATCACGTCCTGCAGAGACTCCGCTGCGATCCCTGGGGCCCAGCCCAGGAATGCCGCCGCGAGCGCCGGGAACGCCCATGCCATCGAGGCTCGGCGAAATACATGTCGGGTCATCGCATTCTCCCTTGCTGTCCGTGAGTCGATGCGCCCGCTCCTGTGCAAGCCGTGAGCCGCCCGCTTCGAGAGTTAGAAACTGCTCTGCACTCGATGGGTTAGTGCGCTCCACACAAGTGACCCTCAGTCGCAATCTTGCTGCGCTGAGCCTCTTTGTGCCCACCCCTGCGACAAATCGACGCATCCCCGAGCGTGCGCAGTGCGGAGTGCGCGAAGCTGGAGCGGCCCGCAACCTGCAGGGCCTGGCATCCAAGAGGAGACACCAGATGCTTCGACTCGGCCGGATCTCGGTTCTTGCAGCGTTGGTTCTGTCGGTCGCCGGCCCGATCTCCGCGGCCGACGCGCCGGTCGTGGGCGGCTGCCGGATCGAACCCGCCACCAACTGTTCGTTCAAGAAGCTCGCGAAGGCCGACCTGCGCGGCGCGGATCTCGCCGACGCGTCACTGCATGGCGTCGTGCTCGCCGGAGCGGATCTACAGGGCGCCAACTTGCAGCGCGCCGACCTGCAGGTCGGGAATCTCTCGCAGGCGAATCTGCGCGACGCGAATCTCGAGGGCGCTCACCTCTTTGCCAACGACGCGCGCGGCACCCAGTTCCAACGCGCCAACCTGCGCAACGTGAACATGCAGGACGCGCACCTCGAAGGCGCGAATCTGCTGGGCGCCGATCTCAGTGGCGCGATACTGGGAACCGTCCGACTCGACGGTGCGACCTGGACCGACGGTCGTATCTGCGCGGCGCCGTCGCAGGGCGCGTGCCAGTAGCGCCGCTTCCGCAATCTCAGCGACCGCGATCCTTCCCGGCGCGCGCCGGCCATTGCAGCCGTGACACGGAGTCGACGACGGCCTGCAACTTCTCGTCCGTGTAGTCCCCCAACACCTTCACCATTTGCGGGTGCGCGTTGCGGCGGCGTCCGGCGCGGATGTCGGCGATCTGCTTGATCAGGACCGTCTCGTGTTGGCCGGCCAACTGCGGAAACGTGCCGTCGGGCTGCCCCGATCCGCTCGGCAGATGGCAGCCAGAGCACTGCTGGTAGGCCAGCTCCCCGTTCTTCACGTCGCCCACGAGTTCGAGGGCGTCGATCTTTTCGACGTGCATCGCGTTCCACTCGTAGTCCGCCGACTCGATTCCCTTCGCGTTGGGCACGGTCTGTGCGCCGGCGGCGCCAGCCAGAGCGAGGCAGCCCGCAAACAGCGGAGCCCAGAGCGACCGTGCGATTCGAGTGCGCATGGCGCCGTCTTCTCCTCCC
This sequence comes from uncultured Spirochaetales bacterium, assembly GCA_964353555.1. Taxonomy (GTDB): domain Bacteria; phylum Myxococcota_A; class UBA9160; order UBA9160; family PR03; genus PR03. Next base: position 22,499 of record CAYGWM010000063.1, on the reverse strand, counting down.
ACGGCTCCGCCGTGAATCCCGCATCCGTCGTGCTGCAAGCCAAGCGCCGCCCGCTGCGCAGCGCGAAACCGATCCGCTGCAGGCAACCATCGCTTGCGCCGCGCGCCGGAGTTACCTCATTCTGCTCACCACTGCGCCAAATCGACGCAGCGCCGAGCGCGCGCGGCTCGGAGTGACCGCAATCGGACGGCGCGCAACCTGCAGAGCCGATCATCAGCAGTGGCCGCATACGAGTGCGGCGCTGCCGCACGGAGGGAGAGGCATGTCCGAGACGACCGGCGGAGCGCTCGTCGCCCGCACGCTGCACCAGGAAGGCGTCGATCACTTCTTCGGGATCGTCGACGGCACCTACCTCCAGCTCTTCGCGCAGCTCGTCGAGCTCGGCGTACGGATGGTGTCGCCGCGTCACGAGTCGATCGCGCTGCACATGGCGGGCGCCTACGCGCGCCTGACCGGCAAGCTCGGCGTCGCGATCGCGAGCAACGGACCCGGCGTCGCGAATGCGCTGCCCGGCGTCGCGGTGGAAAACGGCGAAGGCAACCGCGTGCTGCTGCTGACGAGTTCGCGCCGCACCGGGATCACCTACCCGGATCGCGGCGGCGCCTATCAGTGCTTCGATCACTGCGCGGTGATCCGGCCGATGGCGAAGTGGTCCGAGTCCGCGCAGTCGTACGAGCGCATCCCGGAATTGCTGCGCACCGCGCTCCGCGTCTGCTGGACGGGACGGCCGGGCGTAGTGCACCTCGACCTGCCCGAGAATCTGATCAACGGCAGCGGCCCGGCGCTCGCGCTGCCGCCGCCGCACGCCTACCGCCGCGTCGAGCCGCTCGAGCCGAGCGACGCCGACGTCGCGCGCGCCGCCGAGATGCTCGAGCGCGCCCGGCTCCCGATGCTGCACGCCGGCAGCGGCGTCTTGCACGCGCATGCGTCGGCCGAGCTGGCGCGCGTCGCGGAGCTGCTGCACGCGCCGGTGACGACGTCGTGGGGCGGCCGCGGCGCGCTTTCGGAACTGTCGCCGCTCGCCTGGCCGATGGTCCACGTCGAGGCCAACAACAAGCTGCGCAACGAAGCGGACCTCGTGCTCTGCGTCGGCTCGGACGTCGGCGAGACCGACTGGTGGGGCAAGGCGCCGTACTGGGCTCCCAGTTTTCGGCAGCGCTGGATCCAGGTCGACGTCGACGAGCGCGTGCTCGGTCGCAATCGCCCCGTGTCACTGGCCGTCGTAGCCGACGCGAAGCGCTTCCTCGAGCGACTCGCCGACGCGCTCACCGGTCGCACGATGCCACTCGCCGAGCGGCGCCAAGCGGTCGCAGCGCTCGCCGAAGACAAGGCAGCCGACCGCAGCGCGCTCGACGCGGTGCTCGCCAATCGCAATGCGCCGATGGTCACCGCGCACGTCGGTGTCGCGGCGCGCGAGGTCTTCGCCGACGACGCGATCGCGGTCTTCGACGGCGGCAATGCGGCCGTCTGGGGCAACTTCTACACCGAGATCCGCACGCCGGGCACGGCGCTCGCGACCGCGCACTTCGGCCACCTCGGCGCCGGCGTCGGCCAAGCGCTCGGCGCCTGCATCGCGCGACCCGACAAACAGGTCTTCTGCATCCTCGGCGACGGCGCGATGGCGTTCCAGATGCAGGAAATCGAGACGGCCATCCGCAACGACCTGCGCCCGGTCTTCCTGGTGTGCGCGGATCGCCAGTGGGGCATGGTGAAGATCAACCAGAAGGTGGCGCTCGGGCCCGTGAAAGAGAGCTTCAAGTTCGCGCTCGGGCCGGACCACGAAGGCACCATCAACACCGATCTCGGCGAGATCGAGTGGAACCGCGTCGCGGAGGCGATGGGCGCGCACGGCGAACGCGTCGCGCATCCGGACGAACTCGTGCCCGCGCTGCGGCGCTGTGTCGCGGCGCAGCGCTGCGCGGTCGTGCACGTGGACGTCGATCCGGGCGCGCACCTCTTTGCGCCCGCGCTGCTTCACTTCAAGGCCATGCACGCGGAGCCGGCCGGCGAATGAGCGGCGAAGCGCTGCCGTATCGCTCGGTGCTGGTGACGGGCGCCGGTGGCTACATTGGACGACTGCTCGTCACGGCGCTCGCACGCGAACCGGGCGCACTCGAAACGATCATCGCGACCGACCTGCACCTTCCCGAAGCGGACGCGCGGCTGCTCGGTGTCAGCTACGAAGTCGCCGACGTGCGCACGTCGGATCTCGCGGGCGCGTTTCGCCGCCACCGGACCGACGTCTGCGTGCACCTCGCCGCAATCGTCACACCAGGCCCCGGCGATTCGCGCCAGCATGAGTACGAGGTGGATGTCGTCGGCTCCCGGCGCGTGCTCGAGGCATGCGTCGCGGCTGGCGTCCGAAAGCTCATCTACACCTCGAGTGGCGCAGCCTACGGCTATCACGCCGACAACCCTTCGTCGCTCGACGAGAACGACGCGCTGCGCGGCAACGCCGAGTTCGCCTACTCCGACCACAAGCGCCAGGTCGAGGAGCTGCTCGCGCGCTACCGCACCGAGCACCCCGAGTTGCTGCAGTTGGTGTTCCGGCCCGGCACGATCCTGGGCGCACGGACGCGGAACCAGATCACCGCGCTCTTCGACGGCCGCTTCGTGCTCGGCCTGCGCGGCAGCGACTCGCCGTTCGTCTTCATCTGGGACGAAGACGTCGTCGGCGCGATTGCGAAAGGGATCCGCGATGGCGGCGCCGGCGTCTTCAACCTCGCGGGCGATGGCAAGCTCACGATGCGCGAGATCGCGCGGATGCTCGGCAAGCCGTACCTGCAGCTCCCGCCGGCGCTGATCGCGACGGCACTCGCCATCGCGAAGCCGCTCGGGCTTTCACGCTACGGGCCCGAGCAGGTGCGCTTCCTGATGTACCGCCCCGTGCTCGCGAATCGGCGGCTGCAGCAGCAGTTCGGCTACCGGCCGCGCAAGACCACGCGTGAGGTGTTCGAGCTCTTTCTCGCGGCGCGGCGCGGGAGCGGCTGATCTGCCAAGGTCCACGCACCGTGGAGATCGCCGACCCGCATTTCTGGCTGCTCGCCGCGATCGTCGGCGGCGCCTTCGCGATCGAGGCGACGAGCGGCTTCGGCGCGACGATCCTGATCGTGACGTTCGGCGTGCATCTCTTCCCACTGACGACGCTGCTCCCTGTGATCGTTCCGCTCGGTCTCGTGCTCTCGGTCTCGCTCGCGTGGAGCAACCGCGCCCACGTCGATCGCATGCTGGTCGTGCGCCGCATCTTGCCGCTGATGGGTGTCGGGCTCGGAGTCGGACTTGCGATCTTCGAGCGCGCGTCGAACGACGGACTGCGCCGTGTCTTCGGCTTCTTCGTGGTCGGCGTCGCGCTCGCCGAACTCTGGCGCACGCTTCGCGCGACCGGCGCGCCGCGGCCGCTACCAGAGCTGGCGACGCGCGCCGCGCTGTTCGCCGCAGGCGTGATCCACGGCCTCTTCTCGTCGGGCGGGCCGCTGCTGGTCTACGCGCTCGGGCGGCTTCCGATCGAGAAGCGCGTCTTCCGCGCGACGCTCTCGACGGTATGGGTCGTGCTCGCCTCCGCGCTGACGATCGCCTACGCGTGGCAGGGACGCGTCGGGCGCGAGTCGCTACTCGCCACGGCGGCGCTGCTGCCGGTGCTCGCGACCGCCTTCGTCGCCGGCGACTGGGCGCACCACCAACTCGACGAGTCGAAGTTCCGGATCCTGATCTACGTGCTGCTGATCGTCGCGGGCATGACGAACGCGTTCTGAAAATCAACCGAACGCGCCGCTCTTCGACTCCACCTCGCGCGTCTGTCCGCCCATCGCGAGGAAAGCGGCCATCCGCTGGCGTGCCTCGGGCAGCGCTACGCACGCCTCGAACGCGCGCGCCTCCGCGACGAGCCCTTCGCGCACGCCAGTGTCGGCGCTGAGCACCGACGCCTTCGCGTGTGCGATCGCGGCGGCGGGAAACGAAGCGATGCGGCGCGCGAGTCGCTCGACGAAGGGCCCGAGCTCTTCGGCTGGCAGCGCGCGATTCACGTAGCCGTAGCGCTCGGCGAGATCGGCCGGGAAGTCGCCCGCGCCGAGCGCGATCTCGAGCGCGCGGCTGCGGCCGACGAGGCGCGGCAGTCGCTGCGTGCCGCTGCCGCCCGGGATGATGCCGACCGCCACTTCGGGCTGCGCGAGCACCGCGCGACCGAGCGCTGCGAAGCGCATGTCCATCGACAGCGCGAGTTCGCTGCCGCCGCCGCGACAGATGCCTTCGATCACCGCGATCGTCGCCTTCGGCATCGTGCGGAAGCGATCCACCATCTGCTGGAAGAAACTCGGTTCGCTCGCCGGCGCCCCCGCGGCGGGCAGTCCGAGGATCAGGTTCACATCCGCGTGTGCGATGAAGAACGCAGGGTCAGCGCTCTCGATGACGACGACGCGCACATCGGGGTCGTTCTCGAGCGCGCGACCGACGCGGTCCATCTCGACGATCAGCGCCGCGTCGAAGAGGTTGATCGGCGGGTGATCGATCACCACGCGCGCGACGCCCTCCCCCACGGTCACGCGAAGCGCGCGGTAGTCCTGGTAGTCCATCGTTCCTCCCCTCAAACGGCGCGGCTGAAGAGCCGCGCGCCGGCTCGCTGTTGTTCGGGCAAGTACGCGTCGAACGCCATCGCGACGTTCCGTACCAGCAGCCGGCCGAGCGGCGTCACGCGCAGGCTGCCATCCCCTTCGCGCAGCACCAGGCCGTCGGCCTCGAGCGTCGCGAGGCTCTCCAGCTCCCGGGCGTAGGCCTCCGCAAAGGAACGGCCGAAGCGCGTGCTCCATTCCGCCGCGGCGATTTCGCCGTGGCACATGATCCGCGCGATCACGAAGCGGCGTTCGGCGTCGTCGGCGCTGATTCGGTGGCCCCGCAGCGTCGCGACGCCGCCCGCGCGCACAGCCTCTTCCCAGGCACCGAGTTCGCGCTCATTCTGCGCGTAGCTCGCGGGCAGCTCGCTGATCGCGCTCGGCCCGAAGCCGAGCAGCACGGACTCGGCCTGCGTCGTGTAGCCCATGAAGTTGCGGCGCAGCGTGCGATCGCGCAGCGCGCGCGCGAGTTCGTCGTCGGGCCGCGCGAAGTGATCCATGCCCACGTAGACGTAACCCGCCCGCAGCAGGCGCCGGATCGCGAGCAGCAGGATCCGCAACTTCGTCGCGGCGTCCGGAAGGTCCTGGCGCTCGAAGCCGCGCTGCTGCTTCGCCACCCACGTCACGTGCGCATACGAGTAGAGCGCGATGCGATCGGGCCCGATCGCGACAACCGTGTCGAGCGTGCGGGCGAAGCTCTCCTCGCGCTGAAACGGCAGCCCGTAGATCAGGTCGAGGTTCACGCTCGAGAAGCCCGCGCGGCGCGCGTCGTCGACGAGCGACGCGGTCATGCTCGCGGGCTGGATGCGATGGATGGCCTGCTGCACCCGCGGCTCGACGTCCTGCACGCCGAGCGAGATGCGGTCGAAGCCGAGTTCGCGCAGCGTCTCGACCTGCTCCTGCGTCGTCACGCGCGGATCCACCTCGATCGAGACTTCGGCGCCCGCCCGCAGCGGGAACGCATCGGTGAGTGCGTGGAAGAGCCGGCGGATCTGCGGCGGCGACAGATGCGTCGGCGTTCCGCCGCCCCAGTGGAGCTGCGCGACCGGCGCGGGCGCGGCGACCTGCGCGCGCACCGCATCGACCTCGCGCGCAATCGCATCGAGGTAACGCTCGGGGAGCGCCGCGTCATGCGTGATGATCCGGTTACAGGCGCAGAAGTGACAAAGACTCGCGCAGAACGGCACGTGCGCGTAGAGCGAGAGTTCCGCGTCGCTCGCGAGCAACGGCAGATCCCGCATGAAGTCTTCGGGGCGGTACGACTCGGTCCAGACCGGCGCGGTCGGGTAGCTCGTGTAGCGCGGGCCCGGCCCCTCGTAGCGCGGCAGGATCGTTTCCGCGTGCTCGAGATCGAGCGCGAACGCGTCGCCCGATCGCTGCGCACGTTGGGAGCCGGTCATCATGGCGTGCATCATCTCGTTCCGGATCGCTGCGCACAATCCCCCGCGCTGCGCGGTAGCCTGCCGACACGATGATCGTCCTTGGGCGTGGCTTTCGGCCGTTCTTCCTGCTGGCGGCCCTGCAGGCCGCCGTGTTCGTGCCGCTGTGGCTGCTGGTGCTCCACGGTTGGCTCGCCGCGCCCATCTGGAACGCGCCGATGCACTGGCACGCGCACGAGATGCTCTTCGGCTTTGGCACGGCGGCGATCGCGGGCTTCCTACTCACGTCGGTGCCGGTGTGGACGGGGACGACCGCCATCACCGGTGCGAGGCTCGCGATGCTCGCCGGTCTCTGGATTGCTGGCCGCGCCGCGATGTTCGCCGCCGGGCGCGCACCGCTGCTGGCGGCGATCGTCGATGTCGCGTTCTTGCCGGCGCTTGCCGCGGCGATCGGGCCTGCGATCTACCGCAGCGGAGCGCGCCGCAACTTCGGCTTCCCGCTGGTGCTGCTCGCGCTCGCCATCGCAAATGCATCGGTGCACGCGCAAGCGCTCGGCCTCGCGCCCGCGCTGGCGACCGCCGGCCTGCGAGCAGGTGTCGATGGAATCGCGCTGTTGATCGTCGTCGTCGGCGGCCGCATCGTGCCCGCCTTCACCACGAACGCATTGCTCCGCGCGGGCGACGAGGTCGAGGCGCGCGCGCCGGCGTGGGCCGAACGCACTGCGATCCCGGCCTATCTGCTGTTCGCGGTCGCCGATGTCCTCGCGCCGGGCTCGCCGTGGAGCGGCGCGGCGGCTTGCCTCGCCGCCGTCGTGCTCGTCGCTCGGATGTGTGGCTGGCGCAGTCTGCGCGTGCTGGGCGATCCGCTGCTGGGATCGCTCCATCTCGGTCACCTGTGGGTCGTGATCGGACTCGCTTGCTTCGCGGCCTCCGACCTGGCGGCCGCGTGGCCGCGCAGCATCGCGGTGCACGCGCTCACGACTGGTGCGTTCGGCACGATGATCCTCGCGGTGATGACGCGCGTCTCGCTCGGACACACCGGGCGGCCGCTCGCGGCGCCGCGCAGCGCGGTCGTCGCGTATGGGCTGGTCACGATCGGGGCGCTGCTGCGCACGGTCGCCGTGGCGGCGCTGCCCGGCGCGAGCCTCTTCCTTTGGACACTGGCGGGTGTGTTCTGGTCGGGGGCCTTCGTCGCGTTCCTGGTTGGCTTCGGGGGCATGCTGCTGGCGCCGCGGGTGGACGGTAGGCCCGGCTGATGGCCATCCCCGCCTCGGAGGGTGATTCGCCTCAACGACTCGCCCCCGTTTGCCGATTCACCACTGGTGACTGGCAACCGCGTGAGCCTCGGCGACGGAACGGCGCAGCGCTGCGTGGCGGCCCCGATCTCGGAGGCTGCCGGGCAGGTCGCGGCCACCTTTGGGCGAGCCGGGGCGCTCGCGGTGCTGATGGCCGACGCCAGCAGCCTCGGCGAACTCGAGCGCCGCTACGGGAGCGAGGCGCACGAACAAGCGCTGGCGCAGCTCGCGGAAATCCTCGGAGCCGCCTGCAACGAGATCGTGCCGGGACGCGCGGTGATCGCGCGCGGCGAGGTCGGGCGCGGCGAACTGGTCGCGATGATCCCGTGCGCACGCGCCGAGACCGAGCTGTTCACGAAGGGATTGCCTGCGATCGAACGGGCGATCCGCGTGCTGTTGGCGCGTCAAGGCGCGCGGGCCGTGTATCCGTACCTCCGCGAGCTGCCGCCGATCGCGGTCGGCCGCGCCTACGTGCTGCGCAACCCGCTCTTCGCCGAGCTGACGCAGATTCGTGACACAATCGAAGCAGCACGCAGCGATGCGAAGCTGAACCTGCAGATCGCCACGCGCGCGCGCCGGCGAAGCTTCGAGGATGTGCTGGTCCACGAGCGCGTGCACTCGGTCTACGAGCCGATCGTCGATGCGCGCACGCTGACCGTGTTCGGCTACGAGGCGCTGATCCGCGGCCAGGACGGAACCGCGTTCGCATCGCCACTGCAACTCTTCGACGTCGCGACCGAGGAAGGCCTGCTCTTCGAACTCGACTGCCTGTGCCGCCGCGCGGCGCTGGTCGGCGCAGGCGGTTTCCCAGAAGGCGCGAAGCTGTTCATGAACATCCGCCCGTCCTCCTTTCACGACCCGAACTTCCAGCTCGACGCGCTCCAGCGCACGCTCGACGGCTGCGGGCTCGCTCCGAGCGACGTGGTGTTCGAGATCTCCGAGCAGGAATCGATCGAGAACTACGAGATCTTCCGCGAAGCGCGCGACGCCTACGGCAAGCTCGGCTTCCAGTTTGCACTCGACGACACCGGCGTCGGATACGCCAGCCTCGAAGCGGTCGCCGAACTCACGCCGGAGTTCATCAAGGTCGATCGCGTCTTCGTACACGGGATCGACCAGGATCCGGTACGCCAGACGATCCTGCGCGCGCTGCAGAGCCTCGCGCGCGAACTCAACTCGCAGATCGTCGGAGAGGGCCTCGACACGCTCGAAGAGCTGCGAATGCTCGACACACTCGGCATCCCGTTCGGTCAGGGCTGGCTCTTCGGCAAGCCGTCGCCGCTGCGCGCGAACGGCGAGTCGTAGCGCACCTCCGGTCCCGGATCGCTTCAGCGAGCTCCGGCTGCCGGCGGCAACAGCCGTTCCATCAAGTAGCAGAGGCAATCCTGTCGCACGGCCGCAACGCTGCGCGTCAGCATCGCCGGCATCAGCGACGCGCGCAGCACGAGCTGTTCGTCGCGCACATCGAAGAAGAGCTGCCAGCGATTCGCTCCGTCATCTCCGGGAACCCATAGCGGCGCGTCACGTCGCTGCCGCACCCGCGCGAGCGCGGTTCCACGCACGAGTTCGCTGAAGTTCAGGTGATCGAGGTCTTCGCGAAAGACGAGATCCGCCGGTGAGCCATCGAAACTCAGCGACACCTCGGGCGGCACCTTCACGATCGCGACGGTGTGAAACAGATCGATGTCGGCCACGGACGGCGCGTGCAGCGGCAGCTCGGCGAGATGCAGCATCGCGTCGAGGACGGCCAAAGCACGCGCCTCCCCTTCCGCGTCCCCCGCGCGACCGCATTCGAGCGCGACCGCAGGACAGAGCTTCGCGAACGCGGCGGACTGCACGCCGCGCGGCTCGCGAAAGTAGACGACAGTGCGGGAGAACAGCGTGGCGAGCTGTAGGAATGCCGCGTCCAACTGGTTCACGCACGCGTAGTGCGGGTTCAGGCCCGAGTTGTTGTGGAGGTCGATGCTCGCGAAGACGCCGCGTTGTCGCATCGCATCGACGACCTCCCGCACGATTGCCACCTCGTCGCACGCGCCGATCTGGGTACCCGGCCACACGCGGTTGAAGTCGGGTTGCTGCGGCAGCCGCCGCAAGCCCGCGCGCGCCGCGACTACGTTGCCGATGAAGATCGACAGCGCGCGCGGCAGTGGATGGCCGGCGTGTTTCCGCAGCAGCTGCTGGACCGCGACGAGCCCGACGCTCTCATCGCCGTGGAGTAGCGCCGACACGAAGAGCGCCGGCCGCCGCTGGCCGTCGAGATGGATCAGCGTGGGACCCGGCAACACGTCCGCGATCTCGCGCGCGCCGACTTCGAGCAGCGCATCCGGAACATGATCGAGTGTGCGCAGCGTCACGAGGGCCACTCGTGAACGGGCGCACCGCTTCGTTGGTGTTCGAGGTAATCGGCGAGCATCGGTTGGAAATCACGACCGTGGCGCTCGACGAACGCGCGCTGCCAGGCGGATCCGGTGCGCCGCGTGCGGACGCGCTGCTCGAGGATGCCGAGCCAGCGCTCGATTTCGTCGGTGTCGATGCCGTGCCAGCGGAGTCCCTGGCGCGCCATCGGCAACAACTCATCGAGCAGCAGCGTTCGCACCGGGTGGATGCGGCCATCGAGCCATGCGATCTGCGCATCGAGTCCATTACGAGCGGCGGCGTAGAAGCTCTCGCGCGCGGCGTCGAACGGCACGTCCGCTTCGACCGGCCGCGAGAGCGTTGCGAGCGCGCTCGCGAGGCCGACGTAGAACGCGGCGTTGGCGACCATGTCGAGCAGGCTCGGTCCGGCGGGCAGCACGCGATGCTCGATCCGCACATGCGTCGCGCCATCGTCGTCGAAGCCGATCAGCGGCCGGTTCCAGTGCCAGACCGTGCCGTTGTGGAGCCGCAGATGCGAGAACCGCGAGGGATCGTCGTCACTCGGCAATGGCAGCAGCACCGGAAAGCGTCGCACGACGTCCTCGAAGTGCTCGGCGACGTTCTCCCGCAGGTAGCCGCTGCCGAACGTGACGCGGCGATCCTCAGCCGAACAAGCACCGGACTCGGTCGCAACGGCCTGCTCGAAGAGCGGCACGCGCGTCTCGTGCCAGAGTCGGTGCCCGAACAGGAACGGGGAGTTCGTTCCGGCGGCGAGCACCGGAGCCGAGGCAACCAGCGATGCGTTGTAGAAGCGCAGCGCCGCGTCGGCGGGTACTTGCAGATGAACCTGGAACGAAGTCGTCGCAGCCTCGAGCATCACATCCGCATGCGCGATGCGTAGCGGCTCGTCGCCATCGATGGCGAGGCGGATCGGGCGTCCCTCGCGCAGCCGCAGGATCTGCTCGTTCAGTGCCGCATAGCGGCGCAGCGCCGAGACGTTTTTCAGGACCAGGTCCGACTGGCGGATCGTCGGCAGGATTCCGATCAGCACGAGCGCTGCGTCCATCTCGTGCGAAACGTCGAGGCAGTGTCGCCAGGTTCGAGTCAGCTCGTGCTCGAGCGCCGAGAATGCGTCCGCGCGCAGCGCGAGCGGGGTTCCGTTCAGCTCGACGTTGAAGCGCGAGAGTTCGGGAACGACCAGCGGATCCGCGAGCGCCGCGAGATAGGCCTCGTTGATCGGCGCGGGAGCGAGGCCGTGATCGACCAGCCAGGCCTCGAGTTCGAAGCCGATCATGAAGCCCTTGCCAGACAGCTTGCCGCCGCGCGCCATCCGGCCGAACAGCACGGACTCCGCGCGCGCGCGTTCGCCGAAGCGCACGAACTCCTGCTCGGTGAACCGGATGCGGTCGACTTCCTGGCCCACGGTGGCTTCGACCGGATCAGCGGGCCGACGGCTCCTTTGCCACGACGCCTGGTTGGTACGTCTCGTACACGCAGACAGGAACCTCGAGGTCGCCGAGCTGCTTCTCGATGAGCGGGCGAACCTCGTTCCAGTCGAGGCCGCCGACACCTGTGGCGAGCCGCGGAAGCGCCAGCGAAGCGATCTTCTCGGTCTCCACGAAGCCGCGGAGCTTGCGCAGCGCATGATTCACGTGCGCCACCGTCGCGCGTCCCGGATGGGCGTGGTGTCCTGGAGCCGCTTCCTGCGTGATCAGATTCACGATGCGAACGCCGTCCGCGCCCGCCCACGCCCACAGATCGCCGGGCTTGGGATGGCTCTGCTGACAGTGATGACGGAAATCACGCGCCATCGCAGGCCAACGTTCGCGCAGCGCGAGCGCGAGTCCGGAGTCGAAGTGGTCGCCCGGTCCAACGCCGTGTGCGATGGCACGGGACGAGCTCAGCAGGATGTCGCCGCTCACCAGATGGATCACGCTCGCTCCTCATGTGTCAGCAGTTTCGATGTGCAGCGGGCATCCGGGCTCGCTGCGCCAGAAGCGGAGTTCGCAAACGGCGTGCCGCCTCGGAGCGCCGCGCGGCGCTCGCAGCGGGTCGCCGTTGTGCGGGTGCGCCTCGCAGAGCGACGAGTTGTCTCACGCGGTCGCGATCGGTGTGGGCGGAGGCCGCAGTGCCAGACCCAACAGCGTCAGCACGCAGAACGCCGCACCGGCATAGAACGTGAAACCCGCACCGAGCTGGTCCCAGAGCAGACCGGCGACGACGCTTGCCACGAGCATCGCGAGACCGCTGACCAGGTTGAAGAACCCGAACGCGGTGCCGCGCAGATCCTCCGGCGCAGTGTCCGCGACCATCGTCGCGAGCAGCCCCTGCGTGATACCGAGATGCAGGCCCCATAGCCCCACGCCAGCGACGACGACACTCCAGTGATTACTCGACGCCAGCACCAGATCGGCCGTGATCAGCACGATCAAACCAACCCGCAGCAGACGCGTGTGGGCAATGCGATCCGACAGCTTGCCGAACGGATACGCGGACAACGCGTACACGACGTTCATCGCCACCATCACCAGCGGCACCCACGCGACGCGCAGCCCGCCCTGCTGGGCGCGCAGCACCAGGAATGCCTCCGAGAAGCGCGCCAACGTGAAGAACGCGCCCACGACCACCACCCACCAATACGGCGTGCCGAGTCGCTGCAGGTTGGTCCATCGGATCGGGTTCGTGGGCGGCGCGCCGCCCGGCGCACGCTCCGGCTCCTGCACGCCGAAAATCAGCAGTGCTACGGCGAGCGCACCGGGAATCACCGCGACCCAGAACACCGAGCGGAAGTCGTTGGCCCATACCAGCATCAGCGCCACTGCCAGCAGCGGTCCGCCGAACGCGCCGACGGTGTCGAGTGATTGGCGCAGACCGAACGCCGCGCCGCGCATCTGCGGCGGCGCGAGGTCCGCCACCAACGCGTCGCGCGGCGCACCGCGAATGCCCTTGCCGACGCGGTCGATCAGCCGCGCCGAGAGGATCAAACCGATGCCGGAAGCCATCGCGAAGAGCGGCTTGGTGATCGCACCGAGTCCGTAGCCGATCACCGCCAGAAGCTTTCGCTTGCCGAGGTAGTCGGAGAGAGCGCCCGAGAACACCTTCGTGACGAGCGCGGTGGCCTCGGCCGCGCCCTCGACGAGGCCCACCGTGAGCGCGCTCGCGCCGAGCACCGAGACCATGAACATCGGCAACACGCTGTGGATCATCTCCGACGAGACGTCCATCAGCATGCTGACGAAGCCGAGCGCCCAAATGCTGGACGGCAAGCGGCGCGGGGAGTCGCTCAACGACGTGCTGAACTCGACCACGAGCGCAGCGTCCGCAGATACTGGGCGCGCTCGAACGCTTCGGGATCGGCCACCGCCGATTGCGACACGGAGCCCTTCATCTGCTCGACCGACTCATAGTCCCGCTCGGTAAGCCAGGCGCCGATCGCGCGCTCGAGTTCGCCGATCCGCGCAGGCCCGTGCTGCAGCAACGCGGACGCCAGCATCGTCACGTCCGCACCGGCGAACAGCAACTTCAGCACGTCGTCCGCCGTGTGGACGCCCGAAGTCGCCGCCAGCGACGCCGTCACGCGGCGTCGCAACATCGCGATCCAGCGCAGCGGCAGGCGCAACTCCTCGGAGCGCGAGAGCACCAGATGCGGGGTGACCTCGAGCGCGTCGAGGTCGATGTCGGGCTGATAGAAACGGTTGAAGAGCACGAGCCCCTGCGCGCCGGCCAGCACCACGCGCCGCGCGAAGTGCCCGAACGCGGTGTAGAACGGCGACAGCTTGATCGCGAGCGGGATCACGACTCCCGCGCGCACCGTTTCGATCAGCTCGATGTCGCGCGCCTCGATCATCGTGGCGTCGTGCGCGGGGTCGGAAGCGACCTGGTAGAGGTTCAGCTCGAGCGCGTCGGCGCCGGCCTGTTCGATCAAGCGCGCGTGTTCGACCCAGCCTCCGAGCGTCGCACCGTTGAGGCTCGCAATCACCGGGATGCGCAGCATCTGCTTGGCGGCGGCGATCCGCTCCAGATACGAATCGGGACCCACTTCGTAGCGATCGAGATCCGGCAGGTAGTCGAGCGCTTCCGCAAAGACGCCGGTGCCCTCCTCGAGCGCCTGGTGCAGCGCGAGCGATTCCCCCGTGAGCTGTTCCTCGAATAGCGAGGGGAGCACGACCGCTGCCGCGCCGGCATCTTCGAGTCTTCGCAGACCATCGAGTGAACCCGTGAGCGGTGACGACGAAGCGACCAGCGGCGTGCGCAGCGTGAGACCGAGATAGCGGCTCGACAGGTCCGTCACGGCTTGCCCTCCGGTTCCGGCTTCGCGGGCGCTTCGACGACGCTCCGCTCGAGGCCGGCGAGCTGTGTGTAGTGCCGCCAGCGCTCGTCGGCGTCGGCCTGCGCCAACGCGAGCAGCTCGTCGGCCCGCTTCGGATCGCTGCGCAGCAGCATCGCAAAGCGCGCTTCGGTCTCGGCGAATGCGCGCACCGGGATCTGCGGCGCGCGCGAGTCGAGCTGGAACGGATGCTGGTGCGGATCGCTGCCCGGGTGATAGCGCCAGAGCGGCCAGAAGCCGCTGCGTACCGCATCGCGTTGATGCGTCATCGATTGGCGCATGTCGATGCCGTGCGCGATGCAGGTGCTGTACGCGATCACCAGCGACGGCCCGTGCCAGGCTTCGGCCTCGCGCAGCGCCTTCTGCGTCTGCGCGTCGTCGGCGCCGAGCGCGATCTGCGCGACGTAGACGTTGCCGTAGGCCGAAGCGACGAGACCCAGGTCCTTGCGCGGCGACGACTTGCCGCTCGCGGCGAACTTCGCCACCGCGCCGCGCGGCGTCGCCTTCGACGCCTGCCCGCCGGTGTTCGAGTAGACCTGGGTATCGAGTACCAACACGTTGATGTTGCGACCCGACGCGAGCACGTGGTCGAGACCCGGGTAGCCGATGTCGTAGGCCCAGCCGTCGCCGCCGATGATCCAAACGCTCTTGCGGACGAGATCGTCGGCGAGCGACGCGAGCCGCTGCGCAGTGGGTTCCGCGAGCGCTTCGAGCCGGCGCTTCAGCTCCGCGATGCGCACGCGCTGGCGCGCGATCGCCGCGTCGTCGTGCTCGCTCTCGGCGAGGATCTGCTGCGCGAGCGCTTCGCCGACGCGCGGCGCCAGCTCGCTGAGAAGTCGGCGCGCTTCGTCGATCTGGCGCTCGAGTGCGAGCCGCATTCCGAAGCCGAACTCGGCGTCGTCCTCGAAGAGCGAGTTGGCCCACGCCGGTCCGCGACCCGCGGCGTTCGTCGTCCACGGCGTCGTCGGGAGATTGCCGCCATAGATCGACGAGCAGCCGGTGGCGTTGGCGACGAGCAGGTGATCGCCGAAGAGCTGCGAAAGCAACTTCAGATACGGCGTCTCGCCGCAGCCGGCGCACGCGCCGGAGAACTCGAAGAGCGGCTCGCGCGTCTGCGCGTTCTTGATCGTGCCGGGATCGAGAAGCGCGGGATCGAGCTGCGGAATATCGAGGAAAAACGAGAAGTTGACACGCTCCCCCTCGCGTCGATCCGCAGCCGGCGCCATGTCGATCGCCTTGTGCTTCACCTCGCTCTTCGACCGGGCGGGACAGATCTCGACGCAGACGCCGCAGCCGGTGCAGTCGTCCGGCGCCACCTGGATCGTCAGCGCGTAGCCGGGCAGCTCGCGCGAGCGGAACGGCTTCGACAGGAAACCTTCGGGCGCTCCGGCCGCGTCGGACTCTGGATACACCTTCATCCGGATCGCCGCGTGCGGACAAACGACCGCGCACTTGCCGCAGTCGATGCACAGCGCGGGATCCCAGATCGGGATCTCCGGCGCGATCGAACGCTTCTCGTAGCGGGCGGTCGCGGTCGGGAAGGTTCCATCGGGCGGCAGCGCCGACACCGGGAGCAGATCGCCCTCCCCTTCGAGCAGTCGTGCGGTGACGCGCTGCACGAAGTCGGGCGCGCTGTCGGTCACGAACGGCCGCCGCATGATCTGCGAATGCGCCGCGGCCGGAATCACGACCTGGTGGAGCTCGGAGAGCGAGCGATCGACCGCCGCGAGATTGCGCGCGACCACCGCCGGACCGCGCTTCGCGTACGCCTTCTCGATCGAGTGGCGGATCGCCGCCAGCGCCCGGTCGCGCGGCAGAACGCCCGACAGCGCGAAGAAACACGGCTGCATCACGGTATTGATCTGGCGTCCCATGCCCACATCGCGCGCCACGCGATCGGCGTCGATCGCCCAGACCTCGAGCTTGCGAGCGATCACCTGCTGCTGCACGACGCGCGGCAGCTGATCCCAGAGCATGTCCACCGGATGCGGGCTGTTCAGCAGCAGCCGCGCGCCGTCCGCGGCGCGACCGGTCACGTCGAGGCGCGCGAGCAGATCGAAATGGTGCACCGACACGAACTCGGCGCGCTCGATCTGGTACGTCGAGCGGATCGGCTGCGGACCGAAGCGCACGTGCGACACCGTGACCGCGCCGGACTTCTTCGAGTCGTAGACGAAATAGCCCTGCGCGAAGAGCGGCGTCTCGCTGGCGATGATCGATACCGTGCTCTTCGCAGCGCCGACGGTGCCGTCGCTGCCGAGGCCGAAGAAGAGCGCGCGCACGCCCTCGCCCTCGGTCGAGAAATCGCGCTCCCACGGCAGGCTCGTATGCGTGACGTCGTCGACGATGCCCACCGTGAAGTGGTTGCGCGGCGGCGCGGCACGAAGTTCGTCGAAGACGCCCTTCGCCATCGCGGGCGTGAACTCCTTCGATGCGAGGCCATAGCGACCGCCGACGATGCGCGGCATCGCGCGCTCCGACTCGGCGAACGCCGTCACCACGTCCTGGTAGAGCGGCTCGCCGAGCGCGCCGGGTTCCTTGGTGCGATCGAGCACCGCGATCGCGCGCACGCCATCCGGGATCGCCGCCAGCAGCGCCGCCGCCGGGAACGGCCGGAACAGCCGCACCACGACGAGCCCAACACGCTCGCCGCGCGACGCGAGCGCCAGCGCGCACTCGGTCGCGGCGCCCGCACCCGAGCCCATCAACACGATCACGCGTTCGGCGTCGCACGGGCCGACGTAGTCGACGAGGCCATAGCTGCGCCCGGTGCGCGCTCCCAGGCTCTCGAGGCAGTCGCTGACGATCGCCGGCACCGCGGCATGGAACGAGTTGCTCGCTTCGCGCGCCTGGAAGAACACATCGGGGTTCTGCGCCGATCCGCGCAGCACCGGCGCATCCGGAGAAAGTCGGCGCGCGCGATGCGCGAGGATCGCGGACTCGTCGATCAGTGCGGCGAGGTCGGCGTCGTCGAGCAACGCGATCCGGTTCACTTCGTGCGAGGTGCGGAATCCGTCGAAGAAGTGCAGGAACGGAACGCGAGCGCGCAGCGTCGCGGCGTGCGCGATCAGCGCGAAGTCGTGTGCTTCCTGCACCGACGACGCACACAGCATCGCGAAGCCGGTCGTGCGCGCGGCCATCACGTCGCTGTGGTCGCCGAAGATCGAGAGCGCGTGCGTGGCGATTGCGCGGGCCGCGACGTGCAACACCATCGGCGACAGCTCGCCGGCGATCTTGAACATGTTGGGCAGCATCAGCAGCAGGCCCTGCGACGCGGTGAAGCTGGTCGCGAGCGCGCCGCGCTGCACGGCTCCGTGCAGCACGCCCGCCGCACCCGCCTCGCTCTGCATCTCGATCACCTCGGGCACGGTGCCCCAAAGGTTGGGCTGACCCTTGGCGCTCCAGGCGTCGGCGAACTCGCCCATCGTCGAGGCGGGCGTGATCGGGTAGATCGGGATGATCTCGGCAAGCCGGTGCGCGATCCGCGCGGCCGCCTCGTTGCCATCGATACAAGCGATGCTCGGTGCCACGGCGCTCCTTTGGCGAAGGGAGGCGGCGTCACGCAACGCTGCCCGGGGCCCGAGGGGTGCAGCCGTCGTGCCATGTGACAGGCGCCGCGCGCGATGCGCCCGGAGGGGCGATTCGTCTCAGTTCCGATCGGAGGCCCCGGAAGCTGTGGCGAAGTGCCCCGCAGTCGATTCCGGCCCGGCATGGGCGGAACCGCGGGCCGTCTTTGCCTACTCCTTAGCCCCAGATGCCCCTACTGAGCTTCGACTCCGTCTCGATCGCCTTCGGCCCGGAAGCCCTGCTCGAGCGCGCGAGCTTCCAGATCGACCCGGGCGAACGCGTCTGCCTGATCGGTCGCAACGGCGCCGGCAAGTCCACGTTGCTGAAACTCGCCGAGGGCTCCATCAAACCGGACGAGGGCGAGATCTGGCGCCAGCCCGCACTGCGAATCGCGCAACTGTCGCAGGAGCTGATCGCCTCCGAGACCGACACCGTGTTCGACGTGGTGGCCGGCGGTCTGCAAGAGATCGGCGCGCTGCTCGCGGAGTATCACCACGTCTCGCACGAGGTCGGCCGCGATGCCTCGCTGCTGCGCCGGATGGAATGGCTGCAACACGAGATCGAGACGCGCGACGGCTGGCGGATGCACGAACGCATCGACGACATCCTCGAGATCCACCGGCTTTCTGCCGACGCGAGCATCGCCGAGTTGTCGGGCGGCTGGCGCCGTCGCGTCGCGCTGGCGCGCGCCCTCGTCGGCGACCCAGATCTGTTGCTGCTCGACGAGCCGACCAATCACCTCGACGTCGAGGTGATCCAGTGGCTCGAGGATGCGCTGCTCGAGTTCCGCGGCGGCGTGCTCTTCGTCACGCACGATCGTGCGCTGCTGACGCGCCTCGCGACGCGGATCCTCGAACTCGACCGCGGCGCCCTCACCTCCTGGCCCGGCGACTACCCGAACTTTCTCGCCAAAAAGGCAGCGGCGCTCGAAGAAGAGGCGCGCCACGCCGCGCTCTTCGACAAGAAACTCGCGCAAGAGGAAGCCTGGATCCGCCGCGGCATCAAAGCGCGCCGCACCCGCAATGAAGGCCGTGTGCGCGCGCTCTTCGCGCTGCGCGAGCAGCGCAAGCAGCGGCGCGAGGTGCAAGGCCGGGCGCAATTCAGCGTCGACGAGGCCCAGGCGTCGGGCAAGCTGGTGGCCGAAGCGGAGAAGATCTCGTTCGGATGGAACGGCGCGCCGGTCGTGCGTGACTTCTCGGTACGCATCCTGCGCGGCGATCGCATCGCGCTGATCGGTCCGAACGGCGCCGGCAAGACCACGCTGCTGAAGTTGCTGCTCGGCGAGCTCACGCCCGACACCGGCACGGTGCGGCTCGGCACGAAACTCGAGATCGCGTATTTCGACCAGCTCCGGATGCAGCTCGCGCTCGAAAAGACCGTGATCGAGAACATCGGCGAAGGCAGCGACTACATCGACATCGGCGGCGAACGTCGCCACGTGATCGGCTACCTGCAGGACTTCCTGTTCAGCCCCGACCGCGCGCGCACGCAGGTCGCGACGCTCTCCGGTGGCGAGCGCAACCGACTGCTACTGGCGCGACTGTTCTCGCAGCCTGCGAACCTGCTGGTGCTCGACGAGCCGACCAACGATCTCGACATCGAGACGCTGGAGCTGCTCGAAGAACGGCTGATGGAGTTCAGCGGCACGATCCTGCTGGTCTCGCATGACCGTGCGTTCGTCGACAACGTCGCCACCTCGACGCTGGCATTCGAAGGCGACGGCCAGGTCTTCGAGTACGTCGGCGGCTACACGGATTGGCTGCGCCAGCGCCGATCTACGGCGACGGCGCTCGCCGCGGTCGCGCCGCAATCGCGCGGCGGGGCCGTTTCGGCCGCATCGACCGCGCCGCCTCTCGCGAAGCTCAGTTACAAGGAGCAGCGCGAGCTGGAGCAGCTTCCCGGGCGCATCGAGGCTCTGGAGAAGCAGCAGAGCGAACTCAACGAGACGGTGAGCCGGCCCGTGTTCTACAAGCGGGATGCAGCCGATCAGGCGAGCGTGCAGACCCGACTCACCGAAATCTCCGCCGAACTCGCGGCGGCCTACGCGCGCTGGGAGAGTCTGGAGCCGCGGCGCTAGTTCCGAACCCGGGTCTGCGCTCGACGGCGCGCCAGCGCGGCGGTCGCGAGCAGCGCGGCCACGCCGGCGAGTGGCGCGCCCGGCTCGGGCACGAGCGTCGCGACCGACGGGAACTCGGAGGTGTTGCCGTCGGCGTCGGTCGCCGTCGCGACGATCGAGTCGTCCACGGCGATCGTTGCTGCCGGCGTGAACATCGCGGTCCGCGGCGGCGCTGCCATCCAGTCCGTCTCGGTGAAGGTCGCCGAGCCGAGGAAGGTCTCGCCCTCGTCGCCGTCGACGTCGGCCTCGAAGAACTCGACGGTCAGCGGATACATCGCATTGACCGGGTCGCTCTCGACCCGAAACGCGATCGAGAGCGTATTGGCGCCCGCGTCGTAGGCCGCGCGCTCGATCGCCGGCGAGTTCTGCAGGTTATTCGGGCCGGTGTCTGCGTCGCCGGGATCGACGGGATCCTGCCCGGCCGTGCCCAGCAGGTCGATGCCTTCACCATTGTTCTGGGCGAGCGAGTTGCGCGTGATGCGGTTGCTGGCCGGGCTCGAACCGGACACGAGCACGCCGGGCCCGTCGTTGGCGCGGATCACGTTGCCGACCCCCGCGCCGCCGATGGTCGAGCTGCTCGCGTCCTCGATGAAGATGCCCGCTCCGAGATTCCCGAGCGACGCGGAGCCGCCGATCGGCGCGCCGATCGTGTTGTTGCGCACGAGCGTGCCAAACGTCTCGATGACATGGATCCCGGCCCCGAGGTTCGCCGAGATCTGGTTCGACATGTTGCCTCCCGTGGCGCCGATCTCGTTGTTCGCCTCGGAAACGCGGATGCCCTGCCCGTTGGGGCGCAAGACGGTTCCGGTCGCGTCGGTGCCGATGCGATTGCAAGCGATCGTGTTGCCGGTGCTCCCGAGATCGATCCCGTCGCCTGGGAAGCCGCCGATCGCGAGGCCGCGAACGACGCTGCCCGCCGCGTTGGCGCTGAAGGCGAGGCCGTCGGCTCCGGCCGAGAACCCGGTTCCGTCGAGCTCCACGGCGACGTAGAGCCCGAAGCAGGTCGCGCCGAGCTGGTTCTCGGCGTCGATCACCACCGGACTCGTGATCGTCGGCAGCGGCCCGGCGAGGGCGATCTTGACGGGGCTGCCTTCGCTCGGGATTCCGAAGGTGATGTAGTCGAGGCCGGCCGCGCCGTTGGCGACGGCGATGGCCTCGCGCAGCGAGCAGTCCGCGTTGCAGACACCGTCCGACGTGTCCGCGGTCTTGGAGACCGTGAGGAAGAGGTCCATGGCGGCCGCGCGACGGCTCGGCCCGATGCCGATCGCCAGCACGGCGAACGCGAGGGCGATTGCGGTCCGAAGGACGAGAGACGCGGTCATGTGTTTGCTCCCTTGCGGGCAGGCCCGTGATCTCGGTACCGATGTAGTTGCCCCGAATCTGGCTGTCCCGATCCCAGCGACGGCAACGACCGAAACGGCCACAGCGTGAGACGCAAAGACGTCGAGCGCGGCCGCGTGCGGGTTCGTTGCTCCCGCCGGGTCTCGACTGCAACCGCCGTACCGAATCCTGCGTGCGTCGGCTCGCCGACCTCAGCCCGCTTTGAGGACCAGCACCGGAGCCACGGACGCACGCAGCACCTGCCGGGTCACGCTGCCGCCCATGAAGCCCGCAAGGCGTCCCGATTTTGCGAAGACGAGCAGAAGGTCGGCATGGACTCGCTGCGCCTGCGAGAGAATCAACTCCGAGATCGGAGCCCAACGCATGTCGATCACCACGGAGCCTTCGAGTCTGGATCGCTTCAGCCTGGACTCGATCCCCTGGATCTTGTTCCGCACGCGCTTCCGGTACGACTCCACCTTCGGGTTCTGGTCATCGAAGTGAATGCCGTAGGCCGGCTCCGGGACATGGATCACGTGCAGCGCGCACTTCCATCGCTTCGCGTAGGCCAACGCCTTCTCGAAGCCGCGATCGCCGTCGCGGGAGAGATCATGCGCGAACAGCAGGTTCCTGGGCGCGCGCTTCCCGGCGCGCGTGCCCTCATGGAAGACCAGCAGATCGGTCTTGGACAGGTGAACGAGGGTCTCTGCGAAACTGCCGAGGAAGAGCCGGGAAACACCCGTGCGGGCGTGGGAAGCCACCAGCGTGATGTCCGCCTTCTCGCGCGCTGCATGGGCTGCGAGGGCTCTCGCGGACACCGTCATGGACAAGCTGTCGTGTGTGAGAACCGTGGCCCGAATCTGCTTGAATCCCAGCTTCCGGAGCGCTTGCTCGACCCGTTTCTTCGGGTACACGGAGAATCGGAGCCCGACGGGTACGTCGAACGCGGTCGCGAGGTCGATCTCCACCGGCGACGCGACATAGACCGCCTCCAATTGATCGCGGGCGCCGGCAATTGCCTTTACAGTCGCGAGCGCGACCCGCTGCAGCTTCCGATTGACATCGAACGGATTGAACGCCCATAGAATTTTCACAGCCGCGCCTCCCGATGATCGATCGCTTCTATAGCCTGCGCGCTGGATCGACGCGAGACGGATGGGGGCGAGACACGCGAGGTTCGAGCTTTGGCCGAGGTCGTATTCTGCGCGCGCGGCATCGCCAAGGTGTACCGCGTCGGCGAGATCGAAGTGCACGCGCTGCGCGAGGTCGACCTCGATCTCTACCGCGGCGAGTTCGTGGTGCTGCTCGGCCCATCGGGGAGCGGCAAGTCGACGCTGCTCAACATCCTCGGCGGACTCGACGTCCCGACGAGCGGACGGGTTTCGTTCCTCGGCCACGACCTCAGCATCGGCGACGACCGCGCGCTGACCGCCTTCCGCCGCGAACACGTCGGCTTCGTGTTCCAGTTCTACAACCTGATTCCGAGCCTCACCGCGCGCGAGAACGTCGCGCTGGTGACGGAGATCGCGCCGCACC
>CAYGWM010000062.1:20869-24942 GCA_964353555.1 uncultured Spirochaetales bacterium | reverse complement strand
TTGCGCGCCATCAGGCTCGACTCGCCGGTCGCGCGCTTCTCGTAGATCGCTGCGACCACGTCCCGCACGCTCGCGTCCTGCGGATCCGCTTCGAGCGCGTAGTCCGCGAGGTGGCAAGCGCTGCGCAGATCGCCGGCGGTGGCGACGCGCGCTGCGCGCTCGGCCAGCTCACGCGCGCCGCCTGCGATCGCCGCGATCTCGCGCGCGACCGCGTCGCGCGGCGACGGCTTCAGCTCGCTCGGCCGTCCCGTCCACCAGCCGCCGTAGTAACGGATCACGTTGCGGATGATGAACTCCGCTTCGTCGTAGAGAGGCTGCAACCACGGTGTGTCGTGCGGCGGGATCTCGACGCGGCGCACGATGTCGACGTGGGGCGGTGATCCGTCTTCGAGCACCGCGAGCGTGCGTGCGACCAGCGCCTCGAGGAAGTCGGCGCTGCTGGTCAGCATGTGTTGGATCCTCGCGGGCTCACCGACGATCGGACCGCCGTGGCCCGGGCACAGCGTCGATGGGCCGAGCTCCGCCATGTCGCGCAGCGCGCGCGCCCAGTCCCACGGATAGCGCTGTGCCTTCTGCGGATTGCCGGCGTTCGGCATCACCCAGATGAAGAGATCACCGGTGCAGAGCACGCCGCGCTCAGGACACCAGAGCCAGGTGTGATCGTCGGTCTCGCCGCGCGCGTGGAAAAGCTCGAAACGCACGCCGCCGACTTCGAGTTCGAGGCGGTTGTCGTAGAGCAGCGTGGGCGGCGTCGGCGCGATCCGGAAGCTCTCGTAGGCGCTGCGGTTCGCGTCGCTGACGGTGCCGCCGAACTGGCGCGCGTTCACGGCGGCGTTGTGGCCTGCGGTCTGCGCGTAGCGCGCGAAGCGTTCGGGCACCGCGCGCTGAGCGACGACGCGCGGCGCCGGCTGACCCGGCAGCAGGAACGCCTCGAGTCCGTAGGCGTGATCGACGTGTCCGTGTGTGTAGATCGCAGTGTGTACCAACGCCTGCGTGCGCTCGCGCAGCCGCGCGGCGAGATTCGGAGCGAGGCGCGCGAGTCCGGTGTCGACCAGCACCAGGCCCTCGTCGGTCTCGAAGCCGGTGCACGAGGAGAACGCGCACTGGAAGAACGTGCGCGGCGCGACTTCGATCGGACCGCCGCTCCAGAAGAATGTCGCTTCCTCGGGCGAGCGACCCCCGAGGTGCTGAAACTGTTCGGTCGGATTCTCAGACATGGGTTCTCCGGTTGCCGAGCTTCGATGCGGCGCTCATTCGGGGCGACCGTGGCGTCCGGCGCCGTGCGCGAAGCGCGCCGCGCCCTCGCGCGTTTCGCCGGACGCAATCACGTCCAAGCCGATGCGGCTTTCGTTCGCGAGCGCGGCCGGCAGGTCGAGACTCCACTGCTCGTACGCGGAGCGACGGTCGCCGCGCAGGCAGCGCTGCGGCAGGCGAGCGAGCGAGAGCGCCAACTCGCGCGCGGCGGCGAGCGCGCCACCAGGCTCGACGATCCGGTTCGCGAGTCCGATGCGCAGCGCTTCGTCGCCGGAAACGCCGCGGCCGGTGAGGATCAGGTCGAGCGCATGACTCATGCCGACGAGGCGCGGCAACCGCAGCGTGCCGCCGTCCACCAGCGGAACGCCCCAGCGACGGCAGTACACGCCGAACACCGCGTCGCGCGCGGCGACGCGCAGATCGCACCAGAGCGCGAGTTCGAGACCGCCGGCGACGGCGTGTCCTTCGACCGCCGCGATGACCGGCTTCGAGAGCAGCATGCGTGTCGGGCCCATCGGGCCGTCGCCGTCCGCTTCGAAGGGGTTGCCGCTTCCTGCAGCGAGCGCCTTCAGATCCGCCCCCGAACAGAATGTGCCGCCCGCGCCGGTAAGGATGGCGACTGACTGATCCGAGTCTGCATCGAAACGCCGAAAGGCGTCGGCAAGCGCGGCGGCGGTCGCGCCATCCACCGCGTTGCGTACGGCGGGACGGTCGATCGTGACTACGGTGATCGGCCCTTCGAGTTCACAGCGAACGGTCGTCATGCGTTTCCTCCCCCGGCGCGGCGCGCTTCATTGGATCGGCTCCATCGTCTCGAGGCACGGCGGTGGCACGATACGGCCGCCGCCGCGCGCCGGAGGCTCGATGGGACTCTCCTCGAGACACGCCGACACGTGCGCGGAGATCGCGTCGTCGCCGAGGTCGAGCGAACCCGGCTTCGGACACAGCGCGAGGCCCGCCTCGATCGCGACGGGGCAGCGCACCAGGTTCGCGCGCGACGTGAAGTTGCCACCGCTGCGCGAAAACTCGCCGACGTAGACGGCCGCGGCGAAGGGAGGACACGCCGTCGAACCCGCTGCGCCGAAGTCGCGGCCGGCGAACTCGCGCGGATCGGCGTGCAGCGCCGAATCGATGCAGCTGAAGGTGACACGGCCGTCGTCGCCGCCGTCGTCGTCGCCGGGGGCGCTGTGATTGGCGATCCCGACGAGCCGCTCGGCGCCGCGCCAATGCGAGTTGCGCAGGTTCACGCGCAGATCGATGCGGTCGTCGTTCACGGCCATCGTCAAGATACCGGCGAGCTGGCCGCCCCACATGCCGACGTGGCTGTCGATGTCGGTGTCCTCGATGTCCACTACGTAGCGACGCGGCGCTTCGACGCCAACGCCCGGGCCGCGCGAGATGTCGGCGGTGGCGCCGTTGCCGAGCTCGAAGATACGTGCGTAGCGGAACGCCGCATCGCGTCCCGACACCTGGAAGCGGCGGATCGTCCAATGCAGATCGCGGAAGTTCGCAAATAGGCCCTTCTGGTTGCGCTCGGGATGCGCCGGCGCCGAGGTGGCGAGGAACGGCGTCTTCACGCCGAGCACGCGCACGTTCTCGACGACGAGCCCGTCGACGTCGCAGTCGGGCGCGCGCTCCATGCCGTAACCGCACGCCACGACGATCGCGAGCAGCGTGTGCTCGTCCTTCGCTTCGCAACCTGGCGCGGGGCTCGGTCCATCGTGGCAGAAGCCGTCGAACGTGAAGTCCGCGAGCCGCACGTTCGCGCCGCGCACGAAGAACGCCGAGTAGATGTCATCCTGGAACACCTTCAGCGTGGGGCGGCTCGCGTGGACCCGCGTCGCGTCGGGGCCGGCGCCCTGCACGGCGAAACCGCGGGTCAGCTCGAAGCGGCGGCCGTCGCCGAAATCGAAGTCGCCCGGACCGACCTGTGCGACGCGGCGGTTTCCCTCACTCTGCATCTTCGGATCTCGGACGCAGTCGGCAAGTGCGGCGTAGCCCGAATAGGTCGCCTCGTAGTGCGTGTCGAGATCGCGACAGAATACCTGTCCCGCCGCTTTGCCGGGCTGTTCCGCCCGCTGGCAGGCGGCGAGCAGGACTGCGATTGCGATCGAGAGCGGGGCGCGCATCGGATCTGTGGCGACTCGGCGCGGCTACGCCGTGGCGACGCGTGCTTCGAGGACGCGTCGCAGCCAGCGCAGATACACGGCCTCGGGTTGCGCGCCGACGAGCACGAAGTCCTCGTCGGCAAGGCGTACGGCGGGAACGCCATTCGCGCCGAGCGCCTGGGCTTCCTGGTGATCTTCGAGCACGCGGCGCGCGTGCACCGGATCGTCGCAGTGCGCGAACGCGTCGTCCGGCAGCCCTGCTTCGCTCCACAACGCGCGCAGCGTCGCGCGGTCACTGATGTCGCGGCTCTCGGCAAAGTACGCGCGGAACAGCCGCTCGCGGATCCGGCGGCCTTCGTCCGCGCCGAGCGCCGCCGCGGCCTTCGCGACGAGATGGGGTGGAACGCTGTGCGACGGCGGTCCCGCGTCGCTCGCCCAGACCTGGAACGGCGCGCGCGGTTCGTCCTCGGCGACGCGCAGCCAGCTCTGCGTATACGCGCGGAATTTCTCGAGGCTGCGGCCCGGCTGCCCGCTCGGTCGCAGCAGGTAGCTGCGCCATTCGATCTCGAGATCGTCGCCCAGTTGCTGTTGCACCGACGCGAGCCTGGTCGCCGCGTTCCAGCACCACGGACACAGGAAATCGGAGTAGACGACCAGTCCGACCGTCACCGCACCCCGTCCCGCGTAGCGAGCCGCAGGCGAGCGGCGAGG
>CAYGWM010000062.1:11659-20769 GCA_964353555.1 uncultured Spirochaetales bacterium | reverse complement strand
GTCCGACCGTCACCGCACCCCGTCCCGCGTAGCGAGCCGCAGGCGAGCGGCGAGGCTCATCGAGCCTGTCGCCTTCGGCCGAACACCGCGAGGCCAGCGCCGAGCCCGAGCAGCAGCGATGTCGGCTCGGGCACCGGTACGATCGGACCCTCTCCGCTCGCGTCGTCCACCAGCGGGACGAGCCCGAACGGGACGTCGAGCGAGTGCGAAGCCGCGTAGCTGCCCTGGTCCTCGCTGGTGAAGGCGGTCTCCGCCGGAACCGCGAAGGAGAAGAACACGTCGCCGCTGGTCGGGCCGACGCCCAAGCCTTCCGAGTTCGGCAGATCCCAACCCGCGCCGAACGGCGGCGCGACGCCGGTCGCGTTGGAGTCCCAGCCTGCGGGGCCGGTCTGGCCGGTGACGTCCGGCACGAGGCCGCCGAATAGGATCTGGAGCGAGCTGATCCCGTTGGTATCGGGCGGAGACGGTTCGTAGTTGCCGGACAACTGGTACTGGAACAGCCAGCGGGTCGGGTCGCCGAAGAAGTCGTCCTCGACGGTCGAGGCGACGCGGATCGTGCCGCTCGGATCCTCGACCGAGACCACGTTGCTGGCGATCACCATGGCCCGAGCCGGCGTCCCGAGTGCAACTCCGACTAGCGCAACCCAGGCCACCAGAGATCCCGAAGCGAGCAACTTCACGGCGCACCCCTCCCGATGTTCTTCATTGGGGGAGGTGGCGTTGTGAGGCGTTGCGTGGCAGAAGAGAAGCAAGCGCTCGGCGGTCGTCGAAGGCCGTCCTCATGATCCCGCACCTCCGCCGGACGGCGGGGCGCCAACACGAGTCGGGGTGCATCGAGGGGGGCGAGTTGCCGAAAGGCCGCGTTGCGATTCTGCGGACCACTCCGCGCACGCTGCTGGCGGACTATCATTGGTTGATGAACCTTGCCGCGACCGCAAGCGAGGGAAGGCCCGGATGAACGCTCCGCTCGAAGGCGTGCGCGTGATCGAGATCGCGCACTTCGTCGCGGTTCCCGCCGCGGGCTCATTGCTCGCTGATCTCGGCGCCGACGTGATCAAGATCGAGTTGCCGCCGAAGGGCGAGATCTATCGGCGCTCGCGTCCGGCATTCTCCGGCTTCAAGAGCGAGTTCCCGGAAGGCCCCGGCTTCCATTTCGACAACCGCGGCAAGCGTTCGCTGATGCTCGACCTGACGAACCCCGATGCGCGCAGCGCGTTGCTGCGCGTCGTCGATGGCGCCGACGTCGTCACGACGAATCTGCTGCCGGCCCGCCGGCTGAAGTACGGCCTCGATCACGAGTCGCTGCTCGCGCGCAAGCCGAGCCTCATCTACGCGGGCATCAACGGCTACGGCCACGGCGGCGAGGAAGCCGATCGCCCCGCCTTCGACTACGCCGCCTATTGGGCGCGCAGCGGCATGATGGATCTGATGCGCGACGAGGGCGTGCCGCCGTCGATGCTGCGACCCGGTGTCGGCGATCACGCGGCCGCTTCGAACCTGGTGATCGCGATCCTCGCCGCGCTGCGGATGCGCGATGCGACCGGGCAGGGCCGCTACGTCGAAGTGTCGCTGCTGCAGACCGGGCTCTACATCCTCGGCTGCGACGTCGCAATGGAGCTCGTCGCGCGCGAACCGATCAGGCGCCACGACCGCAAGCACGCCCCCAACGCGCTGTGGAACAGCTACGAGGTCGCGGGCGGTCGCTGGATCATGTTGGTGATGATCGATCCGACCGTGTATTGGCCCCGTCTTTGCGCGGCCGTCGAGCGACTGGACCTAGTGAACGACCCGCGCTTCGCCGAGCCGTTCACACGCGCCGCGAACGGGGCCGCACTGATCGCGGAGCTGGAGGCGGAGTTCTCGAAGCATCCGCTCGCGGTGTGGCGCACGCGCCTGGACGCCGCGGGGCTGATCTGGTCACCGGTGAATCGCCTCGACGAAGTGCTCGATGATCCGCAGGCCCGCGCGATGGGCTACTTCGAGCCGCTCGATCATCCGGGCGCCGGGCGCTTCGAGAGCCTGGGGCCGCCGTTCCGGATGGAAGGCTTGAAGCTCGGTTCGCGGCAGGCCTGCTCGGACGTCGATGCGGACGGCGAAGCAGTGCTGCGCGAGGCGGGCCTCGACGCGATTGAGATCGCCAAGCTGCGGGGGAGCTGACGGCGCGTTGCGGCCCGGGGGCCGGCTGGAAACGGGTCTCGCACGCGACGCTGACCGGATGAGAAGCCAAGTAAAATCAAACGGTTAAAGTGGTTGCAAAATGCAACCGATGGGACTAATCTGCGCTTCATCGCCCCCCCGGAGGACATCCCGTGCCCAGCGCCGTCAAGCTTTCGGACGAGATCGTCGCAGTCGCTCGCAAGGAAGCCGTTCTGATGAAGCGCTCGATTGCCGGCCAGGTCGAGTTCTGGGCGCAACTGGGTCGCTCGGTCGAGGCCGCGGGACTTCTCGACTACGAGCATGTGCGCGCCGCGCTCTCCGGAGAGGGCTCCGTCCACGGACTCACGCCCATCGAGACGAAGCTCCATCTCGAAGTGCTGGGTGACACACTCGAAGGTCTCGACGGCTCGGACACCCGCCGAATCCGTGAGCTCGCGCAAGCCGGTCATCCGGTCGCGGGCGAAGACGACGCGGGAAAGCTCATCGTGAGGTCCCGCTGAGTCTTCGGTGACGACCGCCGACACGCCGCCGGTCCTGCACCTCATCGCGGGCATCAATGGCGCCGGCAAGACCAGCTTCTACTACGACTACCTCGCGCGCCGCACGCCGGGCGCGGAGTTCGTCAACGCCGACGAGATCGAGCGCGATCGCTGGCCCGACGCGATCGGGCGGCATTCGTATGAGGCGGCTGAACTCGCGGCCCGTCGACGCGAAGAGCTGATCGAAGCGGGCACTTCGTTCGTCACAGAGACGGTTTTCTCGCATCGCTCGAAGCTCGACCTGCTGGAACGCGCCCAGGTAGCGGGTTTTACCGTCGTTCTCCATCACATCCACGTGTCGACTCCGGAACTGGCGATCGAACGCGTGAGAACGCGAGTCTCCGCGGGTGGCCACGACGTTCCGACCGCCACGGTGATCGCCCGCCATCCTCGGACGCTCGCGCTGTTGCAGCAAGCCGCCTTGCGCGCCGATCGCTGTTACGTCTTCGACAACAGTCGCTTGGACCGCGGCTTTACGCATGTCGCGACCTTCGAGCGCGGCCGCATCCGCAAGCTCGGCAACTACGTGCCGGAGTGGTTGAAGGCGACTTACACGGCCGCGCTGCGCGCCTACCTCACGGAGCGCAGCGGCGAGTCGTAGCGAGCCCCGGTGTGGTCGCTGGCGAGGGAGAAGATTCGCTCGGGCCCGATCCAGCGAACGGCAGCCACACGCGCTGATGGGCTGGACCTCCGGGTAGCAGTCGCGATTCTAAGCGACCCCCTCTCCGCGTCAGCGGCGAACGTGCGGCCTCACGCCACGCCAGCGGCCAGGGCCGGGCGCCGGCCGCGCTCAATCCCTTTCGCCGGACCGCCGATCTGCGTACGTGTCTTCGAACCCGGACGCGGCGACCCGCTACGAACGCTATGCGCTGATCTTCGACCCCGGCCACTCACGGCTCGGAACGGAGGCGCTCGGGCTGGCCCTGCGCGGCATCGATCCGCTCTTCACCAGCGATCCCGACGAAGCGCACCTGCTCGCGTTGCAGGAGACCGGCCGCGTCGGCGCGCTGATCGTTCCGGGAACGCTGCCGCTGACGCTGCTCGATCTGCTGATCGACCGCATCAGCCCGCAGCTCTGGGCCGGCGCCGCGTCGGTGGTCGTCGTCGATCCGCCGGCGGATCGCGCGCTGCTCCGTGCGCTGCGCGATCGCGAACTCTCGTGGGTGCTGCGCGAGCCGTACGACGCGGCGGAGTTCCGCTTCGTCGTCGCTGCCGCGCTCGCAGCAGACGACAAGCTCGATCCGCGCAGCGGGCTGCGCGTTCCGATCTCGATGCCGGTGGTGGTGACGACTGGCGGTGACCGTCGCGACGGCTTCGTGCGCAATGTGTCGATCGGCGGTGTCTACATCGCAATCGACGCGCCGCCGGATGCCGGCACGCGGATCGGTGTCGCACTCGCCATCGGCGACCGTCCGCTCGAAGTGGCGGCCGACGTCGCCTACAGCCAGGCGACCGGGGCCGCCGGCCGCGCGGTACGCGAGAGTGGTATGGGTGTCGCGTTTCGCGGTCTCGACGACGCGCAGTGCGCGACGATCGCGGCCTTCATCGGCGAGCGGATCCGCAGCTTCCGGCTCTGATCGAAGCGGAGCCGGCGCGGGTCGCGAAGACTCAGCCCACGCCCGCCGCGAGCTCCTCGCTGACGTCCCACAGCCGCTTCGCCGCCGCGTCGTCCTGCGCGTAGGCCGCGGGCTTCTTCTCGCGCGACTTCGCGAAGTACCGACCGCTCACGTCCGCGATCTGCTGCGCGGTCGCGAGATAGATGCCGGTACTCGCGCCCTGTTCCGGTGTCAGCATGAAGAGCCCGATCAGCTTGCCGACGAGCTTGGTCCATGTGGCGTCGGTCTGGCCGAGTCGCGTTGCGACGCCGCCGGGGTGAAAACAGTTGGCGGTGACGCCCGAGCCGTCGAGGCGTCGCGCGAGTTCGCGCGTCCAGAGGATGTTGCAGAGCTTCGAGCGCCCGTAGCTCTTGAAGCCGCCGAAGCCGCGTTCGCTCTGCAGGTCGTCGAAGTCGAGCGCGCCGCCGAAGCGATACGCTTCGGAAGCGGTGCTGACGATGCGCGCGCCGGGCGTTGCGCGCAGCCGATCGAGCAGCCGGTTCGTCATCACGAAGTAGGCGAGGTGGTTCACGCCGAACATCGCCTCGAAACCGTCGGGGGTGAGTTCGCGGCGCAGCTTCACGATGCCGGCGTTGTTCCAGAGCAGGTGGATCTCGGGGCAGCACGCGAGGATCGCGTCGGCGGCGTCGCGTACTTCGGCGAGCCGGGCGAGGTCGCCGCGGACGATTTCGACCGCGGCGTGCGGCGTTCGCGCATGGACGGCGCGGATCGTGTCGTCGGCGCGCGCGGGATTGCGCGCGACCAGCACCAGTCGCGCGCCGCGCGCGGCCAGCTCGCCGGCCGCGGCGAGCCCGATGCCCGAGGTCGCGCCGGTCATTACACAGGTCTTGCCGTGCAGGGATGTGGTGTCATGGGTCGTCATCAGATCTCTTTCTCTGCGGGGCCAGCGTGATGAGGTGTGTCCCCCAAGTCCACAGCCAGTCCTCGCCGAGGACCGTCCCCTTTCTCCTCGAGCAACGCGATCAGGGAGGCGCGGGTGTTCAGGGTGGGGTCTTGGAGGATGCGGTCGGTGAGGAAGTGGAGGGCGGCGCCGACGGCGGGGCCGGGGGGGCAGCTCAGGATGGCCATCACGGTGGCGCCGTCGATGGCGAGGGCGCCGGCGCGCTGGACGCGGTCGATGCGATCGCGCAGTGTGGCGAGCGCGCTTCGTTGCGTGGCGGCGATCTCGGCGTTGTGGGCGGTGGTGGCGGCGATCTCGGCATCGCGCAGCGTCAGCAGTTGCGTGATGCCGGCTTCGCCGATGCGGGCGACGAGACGTCGCACGTCGACGTCGCCACGCAGCCGGCGGCCGTCGATCGGGTGCAGCGCGACGATTCGCGCGACCTCTGCGACGACGCGACGCGGAAAGCGCAGCCGCAGCAGGATCGACTCGGCGTGTGTGCCGCGCAGCCACGCAGCGAGGCGCAGCGGCAGATCGCGCGGCAGCACCGCGATTACGAGGCCCGTGTCGGCCGCGGTTCCCGGTGCGATGTCGGCTTCGATGCCGGTGCGACGCAGCAGCGCGAGCGCGGTCGCTATACCCGGCGCCAGTAGCAACGCCTCGATCTCGCGACGTACGCGCTCGCGCGCGACGCCGCGCAACGCGGTCCGGGCTTGCTGCATCGCGGGCTCGATCGATGCCTCGGGTTCGAGTCCGAGCGCCGCGCTGATGCGCGCGGCGCGCAGCGCGCGCAGCGGGTCCTCGCCGAAGCGATCGCTGGCGGAGCCGACCGCGCGCAAGCGTCCCGAGGCGAGATCCTGCGCGCCGCCGGAAGGGTCGACGAGTTCCCCGCTCGCGGGATTCCAGGCGATCGCGTTCACGGTGAAGTCGCGATGGGCGAGGTCGCCCTGCAGCGTCGAGCCGGCGCGGAAGCTGGTGACGTCGAGCGGACCGCCCGGCATCGGCAGCATCACGGTGCCGTGTCGAATCCCGATCGGCACGGCTTTCGGGAACAGCGCGAGCACGGCTTCCGGCGCTGCCGATGTCGCGACGTCGAAGTCGCCGACTGGGACGCCCCGGAGCAGGTCGCGCACACAACCACCCACCAGCCACGCTTCGTGTCCTGCCGCTTGCAGCACTTGCAACGCATCGCGAACGGACG
The DNA here is from genome assembly GCA_964353555.1 of uncultured Spirochaetales bacterium. Taxonomy (GTDB): domain Bacteria; phylum Myxococcota_A; class UBA9160; order UBA9160; family PR03; genus PR03. The sequence continues at coordinate 14,376 of CAYGWM010000062.1, read as the reverse complement.
CGGGAACGGCTTCAGCGCGCAGCGGACTCGTCATTGCGCGCAGTCTACCGGGTACTCGTTCGCGGGCCCGATGGGTCGCTGGGGTATGTTGCCGCCGCTGATGACGGAGGACTCGATGGGACGCGCATTGGAATTCGCGAGCGGCGGCGATCGCGTGCAGGCGTACGTCGCCACACCGGCCGGCGGCCGCGGCCCGGGCGTCGTGGTGATCCAGGAGTGGTGGGGCCTCGTCGACCACATCCGCGACGCCTGCGATCGGCTCGCGCGCGAGGGCTTCGTCGCGCTCGCGCCGGATCTGTACCGCGGAGAAACTGCGAGCGATCCCGACAGCGCCGGACGCTTGATGATGGGACTCGAGATTCCGCGCGCCGCGCGTGATCTCGACGCCGCGGTACACGCGCTGCAGAGCCAATCCGAAGTCGTCGGCGCGAAAGTCGGCGCGATCGGCTTCTGCATGGGCGGGCAACTCGCGTTGTTCGCGGCCACACGGAATGCGAGGATCGGCGCGGTCGTCGATTGCTACGGCGTGCACCCGAATGTGACGCTCGATCTCGCTGGACTGGAGGCCGCGGTGCTCGGCGTGTTCGCGGAGCGCGATGCCTTCGTACCCGCCGAAGCGGTGCGCAAACTCGAAGCCGAGCTGCGCGCCGCCGGCAAGCGCGCGCATTGTACGATCTACCCGGGCGTCGACCACGCATTCCTGAACGACACGCGCGCCGACGTCTACGACGCGAACGCCGCCGCGCGCGCGTGGTCGGAAATCGTCGCGTTCCTGCGCGCGGAGCTTTCGTGACGACGCCGGGCGAGATCGCGCGCGAGCGAGCGCTCGTTGCGAGCTCGCGCGCGCGCAATGTCGGATCGTCGAGCCTGGTGAAGCGTCTGCTCCCGCCGGCGCTGCGCAAAGTGCAGGACGATCTGGAAACGCGGCTCGCGCGGATCCCCACCGCGGTGAACGAGTTCGGCGTCGACCCGTTCGGCTACGAGCCGCGCTATGCCGCGCAGATGCTGCTGCCGCTCGCGCTCACCTATCGCCACTGGCTGCGCGTCGAGACCACCGGCATCGAGCGCGTGCCCGAAGGCCGGGTCCTATTGATCGCAAACCACGGCGGCAACACCTTCGCGTGGGACGGCGCGATGCTGACGATGTCGATGTTGCTCGACGCCGACCCGCCGCGTGTGGTGCGCGGCATGGCCGAGTACTACCTGCCCACGCTGCCGTTCTTCGGGACGATGATGCACCGGATGGGGTCGGTGGTCGGCACGCCGTCGAATTGCGCGCAGTTGCTCGATCGCGGCGAGGCGATCATGGTGTTTCCGGAAGGCGAGCGCGGTTTCGTGAAGCCGTACACGCAGCGCTATCAGCTCCAGCGCTTCGGGCTCGGCTTCCTACGGCTCGCGCTCGAAACCGATACGCCGATCGTGCCGGTCGGCATCGTCGGCAGCGAGGAGCAGTCGCCGGGCCTGCTGCGCTCGCATTGGCTCGGCAAGCTGGTCGGCGCACCGGTCGCGCCGATCACGCTGACCTTCCCTTGGCTCGGCCTTGCGAGCTTCCTGCCGCTGCCGGTGAAGTTCAGACTCCATTTTGGCGAGCCGCTGCGCTTCGACGGCGATGCCAACGACGAGGACGCCGTGATCGAGAAGAAGGTCGACGTCGTGAAGGACGCGATCCGCGCCGGGATCGCCGAGGGACTCGCCGCGCGCAAGGGATGGTTCGCCTGAGCCGCGGCTGAAGCGCGGAATCGCAGGATGGATCGCGCCACGCGATCGCCGAACGCGCCACTTCTATTGTGATGGCTCCGCTGCTCCGGTTCCGCCGCTGCGCGTTTGCTGCGCTGTTCTGCGCGGGTGTCGGGTTTCTGGCGACGGATGCGGGCGCGCTCCAGATCGCGCTCGGCGAGCAGGATCGCAGCGTCGCGAGCGAGGCTTCGGCCTCCACGACCGCTGCCGCGGACTCCGATGCAGACAGCGAAGCGACGCTGTCGCCGGGGCTTGCTTCACTCGCTGCCGATGCGGCCGCATCCGTCGCCCCTTCCGCCGCGACTGCCGCTGCCTCGCAAGCGGGTGGCGTCGCGACGGCACAGCTCAGCGGCACCGGCGCCGTTTCGAGCGACGCCGATGCGCCCACTGACGGCGCGTTCTCGGTCGCCAGCGCCGAAGCACGCCTGCGCATCGTCTTCACCGCGACGGCCGATTCGCTCGTACGATTGCTGGGTCGCGTCGACGCGAACGGCAGCGGCGCGGGCGACGCGAACGCGCTGCTGGAGCTGTCGGCCGTCGATGCGACGCTCGATCCGCTGCTGTTGCTGTTCGAAGTCGGACCGGGCGAGAGCCTCGACATCGACGAAATCGCCGCGCTGCACGCGGGCGTCGCGTATCGGCTGCTCGCACTCACGCGCGCGGGCAGCGACGCGCTGGACGGCGAGATCGGCGCGAACTTCGGCGCCAGCTTCCGTTTCGCATTGACCGAAGTCCCCGAGCCCGGCACAGCACTCTCACTCGCGCTCGGTCTCGCACTCCTAGCGAAGCGCCGCCACCCCTCTCCCGCGTAGCGAGCCAACGGCGAGCGGCGAGATCCATAAGGCTCGCAGTCGCCCCAGCACCCAACCCCGAAACCCCATCGTCCCGCGTAGCGAGCCAACGGCGAGCGGCGAGATCATCAAGGCTCGCCGTCGAGCGGCAGCACCTCGAGCACGCGCGATCCGTTCGCGACGCGGAAC
>CAYGWM010000062.1:0-11559 GCA_964353555.1 uncultured Spirochaetales bacterium | reverse complement strand
CTCGCCGTCGAGCGGCAGCACCTCGAGCACGCGCGATCCGTTCGCGACGCGGAACTTCGCGAACGTGAAGGCCTCCGCGTCGGGGTCGAAGGTGTCGACGCCGCGGAAGCGCACGACGCACTCCTCGGGCGTGACGTCGACCAGTGCGTAGCCCTGGTACACCAGATCGATCCACTTCATGTAGGGCCGATTCGCGCGCAGGAAGAACGTCTCGGTCCCGCGCAGGATGCCTTCGGGCGCCAGCTCGCGCGGATCCGGGTCGGCGGTCTGCGAACCGGTGGTGAAGTCGAAGGCCGCCGTCGGCGATGCGAGATCGTCGAAGTCGGGCATCAGCTCCGACGCCAGATAGAAGTGGGTGTGGCCGGACGTGAAGACGTTGTTGCGGATGTTGCGGTCGTTCAGATAGCGGAGCAGCGCGCGGCGCTCGGCCTGGTAGTCGTCCCAGGCTTCGTTCGACACGTAGATGCCGGCGTTCTGCGCGAGGCGCGGATCGCCGGCGAGCATGCCGGTGTGGTCGTCGAGGTCGTTGAGCCGCCAGGGCGTCACGTTGTAGGAGCTGCCGAGCATCCGCCACGTCGCGCGCGACGCGACCAGCTCCGTCTCGAGCCAGGCTCGCTGCGCGGCGCCGAGTGTCGTACGACCCGGTGCGAACATCTGCTCGCCGGGCGGAATGCGCGAATCCTGCGCCTCCAGGAAGCCGAGTTTCGAATTCGCCGGCACTTCGGGATCGCGATACTGGCGCGTGTCGAGCAGCAACACGTCCGCGAGCTTGCCCCACTGGAGCCGGCGGTAGATGCGGTCGCTGCCGTCGTTCAGCACCGGCATTCCCTCGAACCAGCCGCGCCGCGCCGCGGCGAGCCGCGTAGCCGGTCCGGTGCGGTCGACGCCGTTGTAGAACTCGCCGTCGTCCCACACCGCGACGAGCGGCACCGCGGCTTGCAGATCCTGCAACAGCGGGTTGGTTCGGAAGCGCTTGTAGACGCCGCGATAGTCGTCGAGCGTGAGGGTGCCGCCGTCGCTCACATAGACGTAGTCGCCGAGGTGCAGCAGGAAGTCGGGCGCGTCGGCAGCGATCGCGCGGTGCGTGACGTAGAGACTCTCGGTGCCGGCGACGCCGCGCACGCCGCGTTGCTGGCAGCTGGCGAACGCGTAGCGGAGCCGATCCGGTGTCGCGCTCGGGCGCGGCGCGGTGCGCAGCCGTCCGGTGCGCGAGTCGAGGCCATGGGCGGTGAAGCGGTACGGGTAGAAGCGATCGGGGTGCAGGCCGCGCACGCGCACCTTCACGCACCAGTCCGTGTCGGCGCCGACCGTCTCGAGGCCGCCCGCGACGACCGTCGCGAAGCTGTCGTCCTCGCCGACCATCCAGGCCACGGCCACCAGGCCGCGATCGTCGGGCGGCGCGACACGCACCCAGATCACGCCGCCGTCGGCGAGCGGATCGCCCGCGACGACGCCGTCGGGAAACGCCTCGGTCGGCGTCGCAGCGCCGCGCGGTCGTCCCGCGAAAACGCGTTGCGCCGGCCCGAGCGCGGCGGCGAGCACGCCGCCGGCGCCCGCTGCTGCGAGCGCGCGCAGGAAGTCGCGCCGCGGCATACCGCGGCCGAGCAGGTCGGGTCCAGGGATCGACCGGCTCGGGTCGGCGACGCGGTAGTTGCCCATCGTACAGAAGTGAGCGCGAACGGGGCGCGGGTGGCAGGAATTGTTCCTTCAGCGCTCCACCGGCATCAGCGGCGCGAAGATCGGCACCAGGTCGGGGCCCTGGCGGATCGTGTGGCCGCCGTCGACGCCGATCACCTGGCCGGTGATCCAGCCCGCTTCGTCCGCGAGCAGGAACGCGACGAGCGCCGCGACGTCTTCCGGCGTGCCGAGTCGCGCGATCGGCATCCGGCGCAGGTATTCGTCCACGACGGCCTGGTTGCCGACCATCATGCCGGTGAGTTCGGTCGGAACGAGGCTCGGCATCACCGCGTTGACGCGGATCTGGTGTTCGCCGAGGTCGTCGGCGGCGCAGCGCGTGAGCATGTTGACGCCGGCCTTCGACGCGCAGTACGCGCTCATCCAGCGGTGCGTGAGCGTCCCGGCGATCGACGAGATGTTGACGATCGCGCCGCCGCCGGCTCGTTTCATCGCGAGCGCTTCCGCGCGCAGACTGCGGTAGACGCCGGTCAGGTTGGTGTCGAGGATCGCCTGGAACTCGGGGACCGGGCCGTTCAGCACGCTGCCGATGTTGCCGGTGCCCGCGGCGTTCACGGCGAGCCGCAAAGGGCCGAACTGCGACTCGGTGGCGGCGACCGCCGCTTCGACGGAGGCGTCGTTCGTGACGTCGCAGCAGACGAACGCGGCGTTCGCGCCGATCTCCGCCGCCGCTTTCGCGACGACTTCTTCGCGGCGTCCGGCCAGCATCACATGCGCGCCGCGCGCGGCGATTGCCCTCGCGCAGGCGAGACCGATGCCGGTGCCGCCGCCGGTCACCAGCGCGGCGCGTCCGTCGAACCCTGCGGACGCGGCGGCCGCACTCATGCCTTCTCCGCGTTGCGATCGAAGTCGAGCGCGACCGAGTTGATGCAGTAGCGCTGGCCGGTCGGCTTCGGGCCGTCCGGGAATACGTGACCCAGATGGGCGTCGCAGCTCGCGCACAGCACTTCGGTGCGCTGCATGCCGTGGCTGCGATCGGTCTCGGTGCGCACGCGACCTTCGGCGACGGCGCGTGTGAAACTCGGCCAACCGCTGCCCGATTCGAACTTGTCGTCCGAAGCGAAGAGCTCGGCATTGCAACAGATGCAGCGGTAGACGCCGGCGTCGTGGTTGTCCCAGTACGCACCGCTGAACGCGCGTTCGGTGCCCTTCTGGCGCGCGACCGCGAACTGCTCGGGTGTCAGCTTTTGCCGCCACTCGTCGTCGCTCTTGCGGATCTTCTCGCTCATGTCGTTCTCCTCGTTCGCAAAGCGTGGCCGGATCCGAGCGCGTCCAATCCCTGGGCACGCTCTCGCTTCCAGACCACTCGATCGGCGCAAACCTACCACGCTGCGCATGGCAGCGGTCCCGGCGAACGGGTATGCCTTGCCGCCGGTGGATCGAATCGCGCGGCTCGTCACGAAGCATCCGCGTTGGGTGGTCGCAGTCGTTCTGCTGCTGTCGCTCGCGCTGACGCGTGAGCTGCGCCATCTGCGCCTCGAGGTTCGCCTCTCCGATGAGGTGCCGGCGGGGCACCCGTACACGCAGATCGACGACCGGCTCGGCGAGCGGCTCGGCGCCCATCAGACCGCGATCGTCGCGATCGGCGTGCGCGGCGGCGACGTGGTGAATCCGGACACGCTGGCGCGCATCCGCCGCTTGACCGACGGCATCACGAAGATTCCGGGCGTGGTGCCGTCGAGCGTACTGTCGCTTACCGCGCCGCATGCGAAGGCAGTTCTGGCGGAAGGCGAGGGCGTGCGCGTCGAGGCGCTCGTGCCGACGCCAGTGCCGAGCGACGCCGCGTCGCTGCGCCAGTTGCGCGAACGCATCCTCTCGTTTCCGATGTACATCGGCACGATCGTCACGCCCGACGCGAGCGGCGCGATGGTTCTCGCCGATTTCGAGAACGACGCGCATACCGAGGCGATCACCGATGCGATGGAAGCGCTGGCCGCGCAGGAGCGGGATGCCCAGACGGAGATCTGGGTGGGGGGACAGCCGCCCGCGCTCGCGGCGTTGAACGGTGCGACGCGCGGGATCATCCCGCTGATCGCGCTCGCGCTCGCGGTGATCGCACTCGTCCACTACGAGGCGTTCCGCACCGCGCAGGCGGTGATCCTGCCGCTCGTCACCGCAGCGCTCTCGGTCGTGTGGGCGATGGGGATCACCGCAGCGCTCGGCTTCAACCTGACGCCGTGGACGGCGATCACCGCGGTGCTGGTGCTCTCGGTCGCCGCGGGCCATGCGGTGCAGATCCTGAAGCGTTACTACGAGAGCTACCACGAACTGGGCGACAACCGCGCGGCGGTGGCCGCCTCGCTGGTGCGCATCGGTCCGGTGATGGCGATCGCGTGCGGCATCGCGGCGGCGGGCTTTGGTTCGCTCGCGACCTTCGGGATCCCGGCGGTGCGCGACTTTGGTCTGATGGCGGCGTTCGGAATTCTGTCCACGCTCGTGCTCGAGCTGACCTTCATCCCCGCGTGTCGCGCGCTACTTCGCGCGCCGCGCTCGGCCGAGGCGTTGCGTGAGCGCAGCCACACACGACTCGATCCGGCACTCGATGGCCTCGCGGCCGCCGTCGTGGCGAAGCCGCGCGCGACGATCGCGGTCGCGCTGGTCGCGGTGCTGGTCGCGTCGCTCGGCATCCTTCGGATCGAGGTGAACAGCGCGTTCCGCTCGTGGTTCGACGCGGATGCCCCGGTGATCGCCGCCGACAACGCGATCCGGGCGCGCTTCACCGGCACCTCGACGATCCGCGTGCTGATCGAAGGCGACGCGCCCGACGCGTTGCTCGATCCCCAGGTGATTCGCGGTATGGACGCGCTGCAGCGAAGTTTCCGCGAGGAGGAGGCGATCACCAGCACCGTCTCGCTCGCCGACTACGTGCAGGTGATGAACCGTGCACTGAACGGCGGCGCGCCGGAAGCCTATGCAGTGCCCGACAGCCGCGAGGCGATCGAGCAATTCCTGCTCTTCTTCGAGCCTGGTGATCTCTCGCGCGTGGTGAGCTCCGATTTCAAGACCGGCGCAATCCACGCGCTCTCGCGCAAGGACCGCGTCGCGTGGGTCGAAGCGCTGTTTGCGCGGCTACGCGTCGTCGCGGCGCGCACGTTTCCGCCTGGTATCCGGGTCTCGATCGGTGGCGGTGAACTCGGGCAAGCGGCGGCCACCAACACGACGGTGATCCGCCACAAGCTCGAGAACATGGCGCAGATCGCAACGGTGATCTTCGTGCTGTCGGCGCTGGTGTTCCGGTCGCTGGCCGCGGGCTTGTTGGTGCTGGCGCCTCTGGTCTGCGCTGCGCTGGTGAATCTCGGCATCATGGGCTGGATCGGGAGCTGGCTCAGCTTCGCCACCGCCAGTTACACCGCGATGGGTGTCTCGCTCGGCGCCGACTTCGCGATCTATCTGTTGTTCCGGTTGCGTGAAGAGGTGCGCATCGGTGACACGCTGGAAGGCGCGATCCTCGCCGCGATGCGCAGCTCCGGCCGTGCCATCTTCTTCGTCGCGTCGGCGATCGCCGCCGGCAACGCCACGCTGCTCGCCTCGAAGTTCGCACTGTGGCGCCAGCTCGGCGGCTACGTGGCGCTGATGATGATGACCAGTTGCCTCGCGACGCTCACGGTGATCCCGGCACTGGTGCTGATCTGCAAGCCGCGCTTCCTCGATGCCCGCCGCGCGAGCTCCGCGCAGGCGGCGCTGCGGAACTAGCCGAGCGCGGACGCGGCGCGTCCGCCGCGCCGTTCGCGATCCCTCGCAGTCGCGTCTCGTTCGACTCCTCCACGCAACCGGTCGCGCAGCCGCGAGTCGGCCAGGCGCGCGGGTTGCGTCGTCGCGATGAAGTCGAGCAGCAGATCGACGAAGCGTCGCGGATCGTCGCGGTGGGGGAAGTGGCCGCCGCGCCGGAACACGTCCAGACGACTGCCGGCGATGCGCTCGTGTGTCGCGTACGCGTGCTGCACCGGGATCAGCGGATCGCGCTCGCCCCAGACGATCAGCGTCGGAATCTCCTCGGCCAGGTAGAGACGGTCGCCGGCGCAGACACGCTGGCCGCGCACGTCGAGCACACCGCGCGCGGTCTCGAGAAACGCACGCCGCGTGTCGGCGTCGCCGAGCGACACGAATCCGCGCCAGATTTCCTCGAGGTCGGGACCCGCGCGCAGGCCGAGCCGGCCGAGCCATTGCGTCGCGCGCGCCACCGCATTGCGTGCTCCCTGGCCGCACAGCAGCGGCAGCACCAGCTCGGCGCCTGGCAGAGCTGCCGAGCGCAGCAGAGGATGGACCTCGTGTCCGAGTCCCCCGCTCGAGACCAGCACGAGGCGCTCGCAACGATCGGGGAACTGATAGGCGAACTGGAGCGCAACGCCGCCGCCGAGCGAGTGGCCAACCAGTGTCGCACGCTCATGACCGAGCGCGCTCAGCAAATCGCGCACGAGGTTTGCGTACGCGCCGAGCGAATAGTCGCCGCGCCACGGCTTCGCCGTCTCGCCGTGCCCGAGCAGGTCCGGCGCGAGCACGCTATAGCTGCTCTGTAGCCCCCGGCCGACTTCTTCCCACGTGGACGATGTGCCGGCGATGCCGTGCAGCAGCAGCAACAGCGGTCCCGTGCCCGCGCTGCGGTAGCTCACGCGGTGACCGTGCAGCGTGATCTCGGATTGTTGCATTCCGCCTCGCGACCGCAGTTCAGGCTTGCGGCTGCAACGGCGCGGCTCTCTTGCTCGGCGCAGCCGGCTTTCTGGTCGCCGCGGCCCTCTTTGCTGTGGGGCGCTTCGCCGCCTTCGGCCGCAACTCGCGCCCGTCGAGCAGTTCCTTCGCGAGCGCGGCAACCTCATGGTTGACCTTGCGGATCAGGTCGTAGATCGCGCCGATCGAGGTGTCCTGGACCTTCCGCACTTCCTTCGTCGCCTGCTCGAAGATATCGAGCTTGGCGAAGACTTCGAGCGGCATCCGCGCGATCGAGCGGTGGATCTCTTCCACCGTGTTCGCGCCGGCGTCCACCTCGCGCTGCACGACATCCGCCAGCTTGCGCAGGTCTGCCTTCACGTTCTTTGCGTTCTTCGACGGACTCATCGGCTCTCCTTCGCGTTGGGTTGGTAGCCAGGCCATGCCCTTGCACTGTCCGTACCACTGCAGAGCGAGAGTGTGCGTACGCTCGCCGGGAACCGCACGGACATGATGTCCCGCTCGTGCACCCGGACTGAGGCGCTTTGGCGACCCCAATGAGGCAGTGGCCCTCGCTGACACCGGCGAGCTGGCATGCATCGTGCTTTTGCAACCGGTGTCCGCGTGCTGCCGCGCCGGAACTTGCTGAACATCATTGGATCGCGGGCACCAATCCACGCCACGCTTCGGCGGGCGTATGATCAGGAGGGGTGAGCATGCGTGTCGAGCAACTGATGTCGAAGGATGTGGCGCCGTGTGACGCAGAGGACCGGCTGAATGACGTTGCGGCGACGCTGTGGGAGCGCGATTGCGGTGGCGTGCCGGTGGTCGCGAGGTCGGCAGACGGGCGCGTGGTGGCAATGATCACCGATCGCGACATCTGCATGGCCGCGTACACGACGGGACGCCCGCTGGCCGATCTGCGGGTGTACGAAGCGATGTCCCGGGAACTGCATACCTGCAAGCCGGGAGACACGGCTCGCGACGCCGAGGCCATCATGCGGCGCAACCAGGTGCGCCGGCTGCCGGTGGTGGACGACGCCGGGAACCTGGCTGGAATCCTGTCGCTCGCGGATCTCGCTCGCGCCGCGCAGAGCCAGCGCGGCAAGAAGCAGCCTGGGATCAGCGAGAAGGAGGTGGTCCAGCTGCTCGAGGCGATCTCGGCGCCGCGTGAGCCTGCAGCGGAGTCATCCAGCTCGGAGTGAATCGCCCGCGACGGCGCTGCCGCGGTCAACTCTTCGCGGGAGCAACCCGGGCGCCGTCGTGGACGCGGTCGCTCGGGTGCAGAATCACCGTATCGCCGGCGTCGAGGCCGCGCTCGATCTCGGCGTCGAAGGCCGCTTGGTGGCCGACCTGTACCTCGCGCAAGCGCGCGGCGCCGCGGTCGACGACGAAGACCGCCCAGACCGCACCGTGCCGGAACAGTGCGCTTGCGGGAACCTGGATCACGTCTTCGCCTTCCCAGACTACGATGCGCGCTTCGACGCGATAGCGATCGCCGAGGCGCGGCTCGGGTGCGCCGAGGTCCGCGATCACGTTGACGCGCTGCTCTTCGACGCCGAGCGCGGAGATCTTGGTGAATGCCGACGGCTCGATCTGCCGCACGCGGCCTTCGAGCGTGCCCGCGCCGCCCCAGTCCTCGACCAGCAGGCGCGCGCCGGGGGACACGCGCACCGCGTCGGTCGATAGGATGTCGACCACGATCTCGAGCGACGCCGGGTCGCCGATCTCCACCAGCGGCGTGCCGGGCGCGACGATGCGCTCGCTCTCTTCGAAGACACGCAGCAGCTGGCCGGCGACCGGTGCGCGCGCCGCGACGCAGGGCCGCCCGCCCGCGCAGATTTCGCCCGGCGCACGCGGGCCTGGCTGGTTCGGTCCGCTCGTCGTCATCAGCGCGGCGCGCGCGACTTCGACTTCGTGAGCGGCCGCGTCGGCCGCGAAGCGCGCCGCCTCGGACTCCTGCAGGGCGCTGGTCTCGGCGAGCTTCGCCTTCTCCCGCGCGTCGGTGGAGAGAGTGCCGGCACGATGCAGCTGTTCCGCGCGGGCGGCGTCACGCTTTGCCTGGACGAGCGCCGCCTGGGATCGGCGCACGCCCGCGTCGGCGGCGCGCTGCGTGGCCTCCGCCGCTTCGAGCCGCGCACGCGCAGTCGCGAGATCGCGCGGGTCGAGCGGCGCCGGCTCGATCCGCGCCATGACCGCGCCGGCCTCGACGCTCTGGCCCTCGTCGACCTCGATGCGCAGCAGGCGCCCGCCCGTCGGCGCGGCGACGGTGTAACGCTGACGTACGCGCGTCTCGCCTTCCTCGTCGATCGTCACACGCAACGGGCCGCGCCGCACTGCCGCGATGTCGACAGCGAGCGGCGCCGGGCGCAACAGCCAGAACGCAAGCCCGAGCCCGAGCGCGCCGAGCGTGAGCAGCGAAGCCTTGCGCCGCGCGTCCGTCATCGACTCACTCCCGCGTCTTCAGCACCGCCACCAGATCGAGGCGGTCGATGCGCCTTCGCACCGCGAGCGCGGAGCCGAGTGCCGACGCGATCAACACCGCGACAGCGAATCCGTAGGTGCGCGTGCTCACCACGAGCGGCAGCCGGAAGAACTCCCACTGGTAGGCGCTCGCCAGCGCGGCGCAGAGCCGATACCCGATCACGAAGCCGAGCGGAATCGAGGCCACGGTGAGGATGGCTTGTTCGCCGAGCAGCAGCACCGACACCTCGCGGCGTGTGAAGCCGAGCACGCGCAAGCTCGCCAGCTCGCGCCCGCGCTCGCTGAGCGCAATCCGCGCCGCGTTGTACACCATCGCGGCCGCGATCACCGCCGCGAACGTGACGAGCACCGTGGTGAAGACGTTGAGACTCCTGGCCAACGTGTCCTCGAAGCCGCGCAGCGCGGCGAGCCGCGTCGTCGCGCCCGCGACTGCCGGCATGCGCTTCAGTTCCGCGTTGAGCGTCGGGGCCGCCGCCGCATCGACGGTCAGGAACGCACCCGAGATCGAATCTCCCTCGCGCATCAGCCGGTGGAGCGCGCCCGCGTCCATGTAGGCGTTCAGGCCGATCAGCTCGTTGGCGATGCCCGCGACGCGTACCGTGCGCACCGGTCGCCCCTGCTCGAGCACCTCCACGCGCAGCTCATCGCCGGCCTTCACGCCGAGGATCTCGGCGAGCTTTGCGGTCAGCACCGCGCCTTCGCGGGGCACCGGCACGACGCCGCCATCGGCGTCGAGGATGCGGCGCAGCTCGCTGCCCGGCTCGAGCCCGAAGAGCGCAACGCGGCGCTGGCTGTGCTCGTGGCGCAAGCGCGCCGGTACCACGCGAAACGGCTCGACGCGCATCACACCCGGCAGCGCGCGCACCTCGTGACGTGCGCGCGCGGGCCGCGGATCATGGAACAGCACCGTCACGTCCTCGCGCTGCACGCTGCGGAACTGGAAGGTACCGAGGTAGTCGATTGCGTCGACGAAGTAGTAGCCGATGATCAGGATCGCCACGGCGAGCGCCATGCCGAGCACCGAGAGCGCCGCGCGCGCAGGGCGTCGCGTCAGATTGCGCCAGATCATCCGCAGCGACGCAGGCAGCCGTCGTTGCAGCCGCGTGCGTTCGAGGCGACCCGCTCGAAAGCTGGCGGGCGGCTCGGGCCGCATCGCCTCGGCGGGAGGCAACGCGACGACGCGGCGCACCGCCGAGAGCGCGCCCGCGAACGCCGCGGCCGCCGAGACCCCGATCCCGATCGCGACGACGGTCACGCTCGGCGCGAAACGCAGCAGCGGGAAGCGGTAGAACTCGCCGTACATCCGGTTGATCGCGGAGGCCCACCACAATCCCAGCACCGCGCCGAGCAGCGAGCCCGCGAGCACGCAGACGAGCGCCAACTCGAGATAGTGCAGCCCGACGGCGCGCGACGAATAGCCGAACGCCTTCAGCACCGCGATCTGCTCGCGCTGCGTCGCGACCAGCCGGGCCAGCACGATGTGCAGCAGGAACGCCGCCACACCCAGGAAGATCGCCGGCATGATCGTGCCGAAGACGCGATTCTGGCGGATCTCGTCCGACAGGAAGCTGTGCGAGATCTGGTCCTTGCGCCCGTAGGCGCCGAGCCCGCCGTAGCGATCGAGCAGGCGGTCGGTGCGGTCGATCACGTCGAGTTCGCGCGCTCCCGGGGCGAGCTGCAGCGAGACGTCGTTGAAGGCGCCGTCGAGATCGAACGCTGGGCCCAGCGCATCGCGACTCATCCACAGCACGCCGAAGCGCTTGTTGTCGGGGAATAGATTCGTGCCCTGGATCTCGTAGACGTACTCGGGCGAGATCCCGATTCCGACGATGCGCAGCGACTGCCAACGGCCGCGCAGCACGGCGCCCAGACGGTCCCCCACTTCGAGTCGGTTGGCGTCGGCGAAGGCCTCGCTCGCGATCACCTCGTCGGGTCGGCCCGGCTCGATCCAGCGGCCGCGACGCAGATGGACGTCGTTCAGGATCGGCGCTCGCAATGCGGGGATCGAGACCAGTCGTCCGGTCGCCGGCTCGGCGAGGCCCGGGACGTCGAGCGTCACCTCGGCGACGATGCGCGTCTCGACCGCGGCCACCCCCGGAACCGCCGCCAGCGCAGCGCGCAGCGACTCCGGGGCGCGCTCGAGCGCGGTGAAGACATCGGCGAAGCGATACTCGGTGTAGTACGCAGCCTGCGACTCGCGCAGCGATTCGTAGCCGACGCGCGCGGTCACGACGGTCGCGACGCCGCAGGCCACGACCAGCGCGATCGCGACCGCCTGGCCGCGCAGGTGCCACAGATCGCGCACCAGCTTGCGGTCGAGCGCTCTCACCAGGAAAGCTCCGCGGGCGAGAGCCGCCGTTCGTTGTGCCGCACGTCGACGATGCGTCCGCTACGCATCCGGATCACGCGATCCGCCATGCCCGCGATCGACGCGTTGTGCGTGATCACGGCCGTCGTGGTGCCGAGTTCGCGGTTGGTTCGCTCGAGCACTTCGAGCACCCGCACGCCGGTCTCGAAGTCGAGGGCGCCGGTCGGCTCGTCGCAGAGCAACACATCGGGGCGTTTGGCGATCGCGCGCGCGATCGCGACGCGCTGCTGCTCGCCGCCCGAGAGCTGCGCCGGGAAGTGGTCGATGCGGTCGCCGAGTCCCACGCGCTCGAGCGCTTCGGCGGGGTCGAGCGGGTGCGGCGCGATCTCCGTCACCAGCGCGACGTTCTCGCGCGCGGTGAGGCTCGG
>CAYGWM010000061.1:17890-24982 GCA_964353555.1 uncultured Spirochaetales bacterium | reverse complement strand
GCCGGCGTCGACCGCGCCATCGAGATCGTCGAGCTGTGCCTCGCTCGCTACGGCGCGCCGGTGTACGTGCGCCATGAGATCGTGCACAACCGCCACGTCGTCGAGGATCTGCGCGCGAAGGGCGCGATCTTCGTCGACGATCCGAACGACGTGCCCGAAGGCGCGCTGCTGGTGTTCAGCGCGCACGGCGTCTCGCCGGCGGTGCGCGACGCCGCCGCAACGCGCAAGCTGCGCGTGCTCGACGCCACCTGCCCGCTCGTGACGAAGGTGCACGTCGAAGCGCTGCGCTTTGCGCGCGAAGACTACGAGATCGTTCTCGTCGGCCACGCCGGCCACGTCGAAGTCGAAGGCACGATGGGCCACGGAGCGGAGCGCATGCATCTGGTCGAGAACGTCGAGGATGTGCAGCGACTCGTCGTGCGCGATCCCGAGCATCTCGCGGTCCTCACGCAGACGACGCTCTCGGTCGACGACACCCGCGAGATCATGGACGCGCTGAAGCGCCGCTTCCCGGCGATCCGGCTGCCGCGCAAGGACGACATCTGTTACGCCACGCAGAATCGTCAGAACGCCGTGAAGCAGCTGACGCGAGAGGCCGACGTGCTGATCGTGGTCGGGGCGCCGGAGTCATCGAACAGCAATCGGCTGGTCGAGCTCGGCGCCAAGTCCGGCGCGCGCGCCTACATGGTGCAGACGGCCGCTGAGATCGATCCGAGCTGGATCGCCGGCGCGCGCTGCGTCGCGGTGACGGCCGGCGCGTCGGCGCCCGAGGTGCTGGTGCAGGACGTGATCACGCGACTGCGCGAACTCGGCGGCGCCGACACGATCGTCGATTCGTTGCCGCCGGTCGATGAAGGCGTCGTGTTCCAGGTACCCGCCGAACTCCGCACTGCGGATGCCTGAGGCGCCGCGCGACGGCGACGACGACGCCACCGAAGTCGCGGAGCCCGACGACCCGGAGTCCGCTCCCGCAATTCCCGCCGCCGCCGTAGCAGGACACGCCGCAGCGCTGCGGCGCGCCGACCTGCTCGCGACCGACCGCGAGATCTGGCGGCTCGCGTGGCCGGTGATCCTGTCGCAGATCCTGGCCAGCGCCGTGTCACTGGTGGACATCGCGATGCTCGGGCGGCTCGGATCCTCGTCGCTCGCCGCGGTCGGCTACGTCACGCAGATCTTCCTGCTGTCACAGGCGGTGCTGTTCGCGATCGGTGTCGCCGGCGTTGCGCTGATGTCGCGCGCGATCGGCGCCGGCGATCTGGCACGCGCGCGCACGACGCTCGCGAGCTGCCTCGGCATCTCGATCGCCGTCGCGGCCGTGCTTGCCGGCTCGGTGCTCTCCGCGCCACGCGAACTGCTCGGGCTGCTCAACGCAAAGCCCGAGGTGATCGAGGCTGCGCTTCCGTATCTGCGCTTCTCGATGGCATCGACGCTGCTCTTCGCGATCTCGATCACGCTCGAGTGCGGCTTCCGCGCGATGCGCGACACGCGCACGCCGCTCGCCGTCGCGGTCGTCGTGACGGCGGTGAAGACAACGGTCAACTACTTGTTGATCTTCGGGCCGTTCGGGCTGCCGAGGCTCGGCTTGGCTGGTGCCGGCATCGCCACGCTGGTTGCGCAGGCGGTCGCGGTGACGTTGCTCGCGGCGGCGACGCGATCACATGATCTCGCCGCTCGCCGTCGGCTCGCTACGCGGGACGATGAGGTTGCGGAGATGCGTGCCAGTGCGACCGCGAGCTCGATGAACCCCGCCGCTCGCCTGCGGCTCGCTACGCGGGATCGACTGCCGTCGCGCGGGAGTCTCCGGGAGGTGGGTCGAATCGCGGCACCCGCGGTGCTGGAGCGCCTGGTTCTGAACCTCGCGCTGCTCGACTACTTCCGGATGCTCGGCGACTACGGCTCGACCGCGATCGCAGCCTACACGGTCGGCGTACGGATGATGTCTTTCTCGTGGATCCCGGGCATCGGCTTCGCCGCCGCGGCCGCAACGATGGTCGGCCACGAACTCGGTGCGGCCGACCCGCGCAGCGCGGTGCGTGCCGGCTGGCGCGCCGCGCGCTTCGCGGTGGCGGTCTCGATCCTGCTCGGTGTCGTGTTCGGCTTCGGCCGCGGTCCGCTCGCGCGCGTCTTCACGAACGACGCGGGCGTACTCGCCGAACTCGGCCCCTTCATGCTGACGCTCGCGCTCACGCAGCCGCTGCTCGGCCTGCATTTCACGCTCTCCGGCGCACTCCGCGGAGCAGGCGACACGGTCTCGCCGCTGCTTGCCGCCGCGATCGGGAACTGGGCGTTCCGCGTGCCGCTCGCGTGGGCGTTCTCGCACGCGGGGATGCCGATCGTCTGGATGTGGGTCGCGCTGGTCTTCGACCACATCGCGCGCGTCGCGATCGTCGGCGTGGTCTTCGCGCGGGGCCGTTGGCACATGCGCGCGAGAACCTGAGTGCGATGAAGGTGCGAGCGCGAGCCTCATGGATCTCGCCGCTCGCCTTTGGCTCGCTACGCGGGATCAACTCATGATCTCGCCGCTCGCCGTTGGCTCGCTACGCGGGAGGAGCTTTGGGCGGAGGCTTCAGCCCTTCGCGAGTTCCTCGTCGATCATCTTCTTGAAGTTCTCGAAGGGCTGCGCGCCCGAGAGATAGCGGCCGTTGATGAAGAACGCGGGCGTGCCCGAAACGCCGAGCTTGTCGGCTTCCTGCGAATCGTCATCGATACGCTTCTTCACGTCGGGCGATGCGACGTCCTTGTCGAAGATCGCGAGGTCGAGCCCGAGTTCCTTGGCGTACTCGCGGAGCTTGTCCGGTTTGATCTCGCGCTGGTTGGCGAAGATCTTGTCGTACATCTCCCAGAACTTGCCCTGGCGGTGGGCCGACTCGGCGGCCGCGTGCGCCGCCGGCGAGTCGGGATGAATGCGCAGCGGCAGATGCTTGAACGCGAGCTTCACCTTGTCGGGGTAGGCCTGAAGGATCTGCGCGAGCGTCGGGTTCACGCGGGCGCAGAACGGGCACTGAAAATCGCTGAACGCGACGATCGTGACCGGCGCATCCTTATTGCCACGAATCGGCGCGCTCCTGGTATCGACCGTGTAGCGCTTGCCCGGATCCGGCATCTGCGGCCCTTCGGCGCGCTGCGGCACGGGTCGGCCGCCTGCTGCTGCGCCTGTCGCCTCCGCGAGCTTGCCGACCGCGCCCACGACGGCGCCGAGCTGCTCCGACTGGCGATCCATCGCGGTGCCGACGATCCAAGCCCCGATCACCAACGCCACGCCGACTACGATCGCCGCAACCACACGCGAACCACCCGATTCCGCCGCCATGAGACACCTCCGCGTAAGGGACGGAGTAGTCTAGCCGCGACCTTCTTCTCCGACAGGCCTTCGTGCCCGCGTCGTTTCGCGATCGCCAAGCTCGATATGCGCGCTCAGCGCGCTTCGCCGAGCCAATCGCGCGGGCGCAGGAACTCGCTGTAGAGCCGCGCTTCGGGCGTTCCCGGCTCGGGGCGCCAATCGTAGCGCCAGGCCACCAGCGGCGGCATCGACGCGAGGATCGACTCGACGCGCCCGCCCGATTGCAAACCGAATCGCGTACCACGGTCGTAGAGCAGATTGAATTCGGCATAGCGACCGCGGCGATAGAGCTGGAACTCGCGCTCGCGGTCGCCGTACGGCGTCGCCTTGCGGCGCTGCACGATCGGGATGTACGCGGCGAGGTAGCGATCGCCGACGCTGCGCTGGAACGCGAAGCAGTGCTCGAAACCGCCCTGGTCGAGGTCGTCGAAGAACAGCCCGCCGATCCCGCGCGGCTCGTTCCGGTGCGGAAGATGGAAATACTCGTCGCACCACTTCTTGAGGCGCGGGTAGCTTTCGGGACCGAGCGGCGCGCAGGCGTCGCGCGCGCAGCGGTGCCAGTGCAGCGCGTCTTCCTCGAATCCGTAATACGGCGTCAGATCGAAGCCGCCGCCGAACCACCAGACGGGCTCGTCGCCGTGCGCGACGAAACAGCGCACGTTCATGTGCGACGTGGGCACGTACGGATTGCGCGGGTGCACGATCAGCGAAACCGACGCCGCTTCGTAGCCGCGGCCCGCGAGTTCGGGTCGCCGCTCGGTCGCCGCGGCCGGCAGCGCGTTTCCGACCGTGTGCGAGAAGTGCACCGCGCTCTTCTCGATCACCGCACCGCCTTCGAGCACACGGGGTCGCGCGAGCCCACCGGTCGTGGATTCGAAGCGCTCCTCGCGAAAGCGCGCGCTGCCATCCTCGGCTTCGAGCGCGGCGCAGATGCGGTCTTGCAGATCCTGCAGATATGCGCGCACCGGCGCGATGTCGACGCGCTCGCTCATTCCGCTGCGCTGCGCTCGCCCGCACTCTGCCGCGCGCCGCTCGCAGCGCCCGGCCCGGTTTCGTAGTCGAAGTGTAGCTTGCCGTCGTCGCCGAGATCGACCTTCGCAACGCCGCCCTTTGCGAGCGCGCCGAAGAGCACCGCGTCGGCGATGGGATCCTTCACTTCGCGCTGGATCACGCGCGCCAGCGGCCGTGCACCGAAATTCTTGTCGTAGCCTTGTTCGGCGAGCCAGGCGCGCGCGGCGGGCGCCAGCACCAGCGCCACCTTCTTCTCGCGCAGCTGGCTTTCGACTTCTGCGATGAACTTCTCGACTACGCGTTCCATCACCGCCCGGTCGAGCGTGCGGAACGTGACGATCTCGTCGAGGCGATTGCGGAACTCGGGACTGAAGAGCTTCTCGGCGTCCTTCTTGCCGTCGCCGCGGCGCGCATCGCCGAAGCCGATCGCGTTCGCCTGCATGTCCCGCGCGCCGACGTTCGACGTCATGATCAACGTCACGTGCCGGAAGTCGGCTTCGCGTCCCTGGTTGTCGGTGAGCGTCGCGTGATCCATCACCTGCAGCAGAATGTCGAAGAGATCCGGGTGCGCCTTCTCGATCTCGTCGAGCAGCAACACCGCATACGGTTGCTTGCGGACGCGCTCGACGAGCTGGCCGCCCTCGTCGTAGCCGACGTAGCCGGGCGGCGCGCCGATCAGCCTTGCGACCGCGTGCTTCTCCATGTACTCGCTCATGTCGAAGCGCAGGAACGGGACGCTCAAACAATTCGCGAGCTGCTTGGCGAGTTCCGTCTTGCCGACGCCGGTCGGACCCATGAACAGGAACGAGCCGATCGGCCGATTCACGCCCGAGAGCCCCGCGTGCGCACGACGCACCGCGCGCGCGACCACCGCGACTGCTTCGTCCTGCGCGAACACCACCTTCTTCAGATCGTCCTCGAGATGCTCGAGCCGCGCCCGTTCGCTCGTCGACGCACGCGCCAGCGGGATCCGCGCCATCCGCGCGACGGTCGCCTCGATCTCGCCGAGACCGACGGTGCGCTTGTCGGCATCGCGCGCCTTGCCCCCAGCCTCATGACCTTCGCTCGCCTTTGGCTCGCTGCGCGCAGCCTTCGGCCGCTTGCGGAGCTTCACCGCGGCGCCGGCCTCGTCCATCACGTCGATCGCCTTGTCGGGCAGGAAACGATCGGTGATGTGCTTGGCAGCCAGCTCGGCGGCGCCCTTCAGCGCGATGCTCGTGTACTTGACGCCGTGGTGCTCTTCGTAGCGGGCGCGCAGGCCTTCGAGAATCTTCACCGTGTCGGCGACCGACGGCTCGGTAATGTCGATGCGCTGGAAGCGGCGCGCCAGCGCGCGGTCGCGCTCGAAGTGGCGATACTCGCGATACGTCGTCGAGCCCATGCAGCGCAGCTCGCCGGATTGGAGCAGCGGTTTCAGCAGGTTCGACGCGTCGACGGTGCCGCCCGACGCTGCGCCGGCGCCGAGGATGGTGTGGATCTCGTCGATGAACAGGATCGGCTTCGGGCGCTGCTGGATCGCGTGGATCAGCGCCTTGAAGCGCGCCTCGAAGTCGCCGCGATAGCGCGTGCCGGCGAGCAGCGCACCGAGGTCGAGCGCGAAGACCTCGGCGTTGCGCAGATCGTCGGGCACGTCGCCGCTGGTGATGCGCTGCGCGAGTCCCTCGGCGATCGCGGTCTTGCCGACGCCCGTCTCGCCGACCAGGATCGGGTTGTTCTTGCGCCGGCGCGCGAGAATGTGGATGGCGCGTTCGATTTCGGGATCGCGACCGATCAGCGGATCGAGTTTGCCCGCTGCCGCGCGTTCGCAGAGGTTGCTTGCGAAGGCGGCGAGCGGATCGGCCGGAACGCCAGCTTCGTCCGCATCGACACCGCCAGCCGGAATTGCGGGATCGCGGGTGCCGGGTTCGCCTGGCGCGGCGCCGCGCTTCGAGACGCCGTGCGAGATGTAGTTGAGCACGTCGAGTCGCGAGATGCCCTGCTCGCGCAGCAACGCGACGGCGTGTGAGTCGGGCTCTTGGAAGATCGCCGCGAGCAGATCGCCGGCTTCGATCTCTTCTTTGTCCGCGCTCTCCGCGTGCTGAACGGTGTGCTGCATCACGCGATGGAAGGCGAGTGTCTGCAGCGTGGGCGCTTTCGAGTCTTCGAGCTTTTCGACGTCTTCGTCGAAGAAGCGCTGGATCGCGAGTTTCAGCGCCGGCAGATCGGCGCCGGCGTTGCGCAGCACTTCGGCGCCGCGCACGTCGTGGAGCAGCGCGAAGAGCAAGTGCTCCACCGTGACGTAGGCATGGTGACGACTCACCGCCTCGCGAAAGGCTGCCTGGATCGTCAGTTCCAACTCGCGCCCGATCTCGGCCAACGGATCACTCCTTCTCGACGCCAGCGCGCAACGGGTAGCCCCGTTCCTCCGCCAGCTTGTGCACCGTCGCGACCTTCGTTTCGGCCACCTCGAGCACGAAGACACCCGCGACGGCCATCCCGGTGCGATGAATCACCAGCATCAGTTCGGTCGCCGCAGCGGGGCTCTTGCCAAACACCTGCTCCAACAGCGTGACCACGAACTCCATCGGCGTGTAATCGTCGTTGTAGAGCAGGACCTTGAAACGCGGCGGCCGCTGCACGCTCGGACGCGTCTGCGTCTTGACCCCACGCTCGCGTACCGGCGCGTCGTGCGGGGCTTCGGGTCGCTTGGGTCCTTCCGGATCGGCCATCGCAGCAGGATAGCGGCGGCGGAGCGCGTGACC
>CAYGWM010000061.1:0-17790 GCA_964353555.1 uncultured Spirochaetales bacterium | reverse complement strand
ACGGCGAGCGGCGAGATCAATATGGCTAGAACGGCTCCTTGAACGGGCGCAAATCCAGCTCGTGCGTCCAAGCGGTGCGGTGCTGCTGGTGGAGCATCCAGTAGGTGTCCGCGATCGCGTCGAGGTCGAGCATGCCATCCTCGCCCTTCGCTCGTACGAACTCGGCGAAGCGCTGCAGACGCTCGCCGGCGATGCCGCCATCGATGACGACGTGCGCGACGTGCACGCCCCGAGGCCCGAACTCGCGCGCCATCGACTGCGCGATCGCGCGCAGCCCCGCCTTGGCCGATGCGAACGCTGCGAACGGCGGCTTGCCGCGCAGCGAGGCGGAGGCCCCCGTAAAGAGCACCGTGCCGCGCGCTTGCTTCGTCATGCGCCGCGCCGCCTCGCGACCGACCAGGAAGCCGCCGAAGCAGGCCACGCGCCAGGTGTCCTCGAAGAACGCCGCCTCCATCTCGACGAAGTTCACCATCGCGTTGTTGCCGGCGTTGAAGATCGCAACCTCGAGCGCGCCCGGCGCGAGGGCGTCAGCGCACTCGAAGATCCGCAGCACATCCGCCTCGCGCGTCGTGTCGGTGACGACGGCCGTCGCCGCGCCACCAGCGTGGCGGATCGCCGCGGCGACGCCCTCGATGCGCTCCGCGGTGCGACCGCCGACCAGCACGTGCAACCCCTCGCGACCAAAGCGCGTGCACAGCCGCGCGCCGAGCCCGGCCTGGGCGCCGACGCCCACGACAATCGCCGCTCGTTCACTCATGTCGCTTCTCCTCGGGCGCGCAGCATCGAGACTCGAACACCGTAGCGATCCCAGTCCCACCAGCGCATCGCAGCACGAGGCTAGACTGCCCCCGTGTCGAACATCGAAATGGCCGAGGGCGTCCGCTCGCTTCCGCGCGACGCGTGGAACGCGCTGGTGCAAGACGACTCGCCCTTCCTCGAATGGGAGTGGCTCGCGTCACTCGAGGAGTCGGAAGCGGTCGGCGCCGAGAGCGGCTGGCTCGCGAAGCCGCTCGTCGCACGCGATGGCGATCGGATCGTCGCCGCGTGTCCGCTCTACCTGAAGGGCAACAGCGAGGGCGAGTTCGTCTTCGATCACGGCTGGGCCGACGCCGCCGAGCGCGCGGGCATCCGCTACTACCCGAAACTGCTTGTGGGCGTCCCGTTCACGCCGGTCGGCGGCGCGCGCTTCCTGGTCGCGGCGGGCGAGGATCGCTGCGCGTGGATCCAGAATCTTGCGGCGGCGCTGCGCGACATCACGCTCGCCAACGATTTATCCAGCGCGCACGTGAACTTCTGCCGCGACGACGAGTTGGCGGTAGTGCAGCGCGCCGGCTGGCTGCCGCGTCTCGGCCTGCAGTACCACTGGATCAACCGCGACTGGACCGACTTCGAGGCATACCTCGCGTCCATGCGTCACAAGCGTCGCAAAGAAGTCCGGCGCGAGATGCGCGCGGTCGAAGAGGCGGGCGTCGCGATCGAGGTCCGCACCGGCGCCGAGATCCCCGACGACTGGTTCGAGCCGATGTGGCGCTTCTATCGCGCGACGATCGACAACAATCCGTGGGGTCGGCTCTATTTGAACCGGCGATTCTTCGAGCTGGTGCGGGAGCGCTTTCGCGAGCGATTGTGCTTCGTGATGGCGCTGCGCGGCGGCGTTCCGATCGCCGGCGCCTTCAACGTGCAAAAGGGCGACGCACTCTACGGTCGCTACTGGGGCGCCAGCGAGACCGTGAAGCACCTGCACTTCGTCGTCTGCTACTACGCGGGCATCGAGCACTGCATCCTCAACGGCCTCGCGCGCTTCGAACCCGGCGCCGGCGGCGACTACAAGCAGGTGCGCGGCTTCGACGCGCAGCCGACCTGGAGCGCGCACTTCCTCGCCGACCCGCGACTCGCCCACGCCGTCGCGCGCTACCTCGAGCGCGAGCGCGCCCAGACGAACGACGCGATCGAGTGGCTGCGCGAGCGATCGGCGCTGAAGCCCATCGCAACCGGCGTCGAAGTCGACGAAACGACCGTGGACATCTGCGATGGCGACTGACGCAACGCCGCCGTTCGCCGATCTCGACGCGCATCCGGTGCTGCTCTTCGACGGCGTCTGCAACCTCTGCCACGGCACGGTGCGCTTCGTGCTCGACCGCGACCGCGCGGCGCGCTTCCGCTTCGCCCCATTGCAATCGGAACCAGGCCGCGCGCTGCTGACGCGCTTCGCGCTGGACCCGAACGCCATCGACACCGTCGTGCTGATCGACGCTGCGGGTGCGCACACGCGTAGCGACGCCGCGTTGCGTCTCGTGCGCGCGCTCGGTGCTCCGTGGAGCTGGGCGTTTGCACTGATCGCGATTCCGCGCCCGCTGCGCGACGCCGCCTACGACTTCATCGCACGCCACCGCTACCGCTGGTTCGGAAAGAAGGACGCTTGCCCCCTGCCCCGCCCCGAGTGGCGTGCGCGATTCCTCGCTTGAGGTCTCGATGAGCCTCTGGGAACGCCACGGCTTTGCGCGTTTGATGGACTGGAGCATGCGCGGACCGGAGATCGGCCGACTGCGTGCGCGCGCGCTCGCGACGGCCGCTGGCCACGTTCTCGAAGTGGGCTTCGGGACGGGCCTGAACCTCCAGTACTACCCGGCTGCGGTGCGTTCGCTCACCGCGCTCGATCCACTCGACGCGCTGCGCGGGCGCGTCGAGGCCCGCATCGCCGCGGCGCCCTTCCCGGTGCGGCGCGTCGCGCTCGCAGCCGACGGCCGCCTGCCCTTCGACGACACCCACTTCGATTGCGTCGTCACGACCTGGACGCTGTGCAGTATTCTCGATGCCCCCGCGGCGCTGCGCGAGATGCGGCGCGTGCTGCGACCGGACGGCCGCTACTTGTTCATCGAGCATGGGGCGAGCGACGACGCCGGCGTCGCTCGCTGGCAGCGGCGCCTCGAGCCGCTGCACAAACGCATCGCCGGCGGCTGTCACCTCACGCGCCGCATCGACGCGCTGATCGCGAGTGCGGGCTTCACGCTGGTCGACTACGAGCGCTGGGTCGAGCCGGGCCCGCGCGTCTTCACCGCCATGGTGCGCGGCAGCGCGCGTCCCTGACACACGGCGGCTACGCGAGCCCGAGCCACCAACAACCCGCAAGCACGCCCGCCGGCACCAGCACCGCACTCGCGAGATCGAGTACCGCGCCGTGGCGCGCCATCGCAGTGATCGGCACGCAGCCCGAGCCGTAGACGATCGCGTTCGGCGGCGTCGAGACCGGCAGCATGAAGGCCATGCTCGCGCCCAGCGCAACCGCCATCGCAGATGGAACCGGAGAGACCCCGGCGGCCTGCGCCGAAGCGATTGCGAGCGGCGCGAGCATCGTCGCGGTCGCGGTGTTCGACGTGGTCTCGGTCAGCGCGATCGCGACCCAGCAGAACAGACAGGTCAGCGCGACTTGCGAGTCGCTGCCGGTCGACTCGACGAGCGCGCGGCCCATCGACTCCGCGAGACCGGTGCGGAACATCGCGCCGCCGAGCGCGAGCCCGCCGCCGAACAGCATCAATGTGCCCCAGTCGATCTGCGACGCCTCCGCCCAGCTGAGCGTGAAGCGCCGCGCGTTCCAATCGACCGGCAACACGAAGAGCAGCACCGCGCCGAGCACCGCGGCGACGGATTCGGGGAGCAAGCGCTGCAGCGTCACGACCAGCGGCGCGTCGGTGCCGAGCACGACGGCCAGGAGTCCCGGCACGACCCACATCGTCACCGTCGCGCCGAACGCGAACAGCACGTTGCGCTCGGCGCGTGACGCAGGGCCGAGCGCGCCGCGGTCCGCCGCGATCTCGGCGGTGGCATCGCGCGCGGCCGGCACGTCGGGCGGCAGCGCCCAGCGCAGATAGCTCACCAGCACGGCCAGCATTGCCACGGCGATCGGCACCGCGACGACCATCCAGCTGAAGAACGGGACGCGCGTGCCCGCCAGCTTTTGAAGCTGGCCGAGCGCGATCAGGTTCGGCGCGCTCCCGACCGGCGTCATGATGCCGCCGATCGAGGCTGACCAGGCGAGTGCCAGCATCAGTGCGGTGCCGAAGCGCAGGCCCTTCGCATCACGGCGGCCCGCCTGGCGCGCGAGCGCGCCGAGCACGCTGAGGCCGATCGGGTAGAGCATCGCGGTCGTCGAGGTGTTGTTCATCCACGCGGAGGCGCTGCCGGTCAGCAGTGCGAATGCTACCAGGATGCGTGTCGGCGACGCGGAGACCGAGGGCCGCGACAGGATCGACCACGCGATGCGGCGGTCGAGTCCCGAACTCACCATCGCGCTCGCCAGCACGAAGCCACCGAGGAACAGCAGCACGATCGGATCGCCGAATGCGGCAAACAACTCGGTCGCGGTGCCGACGCCGCACACCACTGCGAGCGCCGGCCCGAGCAGCGCGGTCACCGGAATCGGCACGGCCTCGGTGATCCACCAGACCAGCACCCACGCGAGAATCGCCGCGAGTCGCGCGGCGGCTTCGTTGGGCGCCGGCGGCGGGAACGCGAGAAGCGCTGCGAAGAGCAACGGCCCGAGGGCGAGACCGAGCGTGCCGCGCACCCGTTCGAAGCGCTGCTCGCCGGACGAGAGCGTCTCGACTGCTTCGGTGGAAGCCCCTGCCCGCTCCGGATCGCGCACGCGCGGCACTGTACCGCGCGTTGCCGAGCCAGCCGCTCCGCTCCATGCTGCGCCGCGACATCCGGAGGAATCTACGATGACGGCTACGGCTCCGATCGATCCCGAACGCTTCAAGGAATACGCGAAACTCGTCTTCGGCGCGCTCGGCGGCGCGATGACTTCGGCGATGATCTATCTCGGCGATCGCATGGGCCTGTACCGTGCGCTCGCCGGCGCGGGCGCAACGAACTCCGCCGAGTTGGCGCAGCGCACCGGGCTCGACGAGCGCTGGCTCCGCGAGTGGCTGCACCAGCAAGGCGCGGCCGGCGTGCTGCTGCACCGCGGAGACGGCCGCTTCGAACTGCCGCCCGAGGGTGTCGCGGTGCTCGCGGAGGAAAGCCATCCCGCGAACGGCGTGGGTTTCTTTTCGCAGATCCCGCAGATGATGGCGATCGCCGAGCGGCTGCCCGAGTCGTTCCAGAGCGGCGTTGGACTGCCCTACGACGCGATGGGGCCCGAAGGCGCGCGCGGCATCGAGCGTGGCCTCGCGCCGTGGTTCCGCGCGCTGCTGGTGCCGCTCGCGCTGCCGCGCGTCCCGGGTGTCGTGGCGATGCTCGAAGCCGGCATCGACGTGGCCGACGTCGGCTGCGGCGCCGGCGTCGCGCTGCTGACGATGGCGAAGGCGTTCCCGCGCTCGCGCTTCCATGGCTACGACATCTCGCAGCACGCGCTCGTGCGCGCTGAAGCCAACCGCACGGAAGCGGGGCTCGGCAACGCGAAGTTCCACGACGCCCTCATCGACCCGCTCCCCGAAGATGGCCGCTTCGGCTTCATCACCACCTTCGACTGCCTGCACGACATGACGGACCCCGGCGGCGTGATCCACAAGATCCGCCGCGCGATCCGCGACGACGGCACCTGGTTCGTCGCCGACATCAAGGCGCTGCCGAGCTACGAGCAGAACGTCGCGAAGAACCCGATGGCCGCGATGATGTACGGCACCAGCGTGCTGACCTGCATGTCGTCGGCGCTGTCGGAGCCCGGCGGCCTCGGACTCGGCACGCTCGGCCTGCACACCGATCTCGCCCGCAAGCTCGCCGCCGACGCCGGCTTCACGCGCTTCGAAGCGCTCGAACTCGGGCATCCTGTGAACGCGTTCTACGTGGTGCGGCCGTAGCGAATGCCTGCCCGAGGGGGTGCCGGGCGTCAAGTTATTTCTTGTCAAGTTATTCGAGGAACCGACGCACATCTGCCGAGTCGCTGAATAACTTGACAAGAAATAACTTGACGCCCGGCACCTCTTACTCTCAGTTGCGCTTCACTGCGGGGGGCTTCCAGGTTCCGGTCGCGGCTTCGTCCTTTGGCCAGTAGAGGCGCAGGACCAGTTGGAAGTTGCCGTTCGGGGCGGGGAGCCAGTTGGCTTCCTTGCCTTCACCGGGCGGTGGCGCTTGCACGTAGACGGTTACGCCGCCGTCGCCGTCCTTCGCCAGGCGGTCGCCGCGCACCGCGTAGCGATTGAGGATGTTGTCGACCATGCGGCCTTCGTCGTCGAGCAGAGTCAGCGACCAGAACGCGTTGACCGGCGGCAGGTCGCCCTTCGAGAAGTGCAGCACGTACTGTGATTTGCCGTGCAGACGCGCGTTCGACGCATCGACGCGCGCGCTTGCCTCGACGGCGTCCTGCGGCAGCGCGCCGCCGATGCCGGTGCGCGCGGCGGCGGCGCGCGACAGGTAGTCGACGCCGTAGTTCCCGCCGGCCTCCTCGAAGCTCCAGCCATTCTGCGGCGCAGCGACCGTCTTCGCGCCTTGAATGCGCGCGCGACCGTCATTCACAGCCTTTGCCAACGTCTCGGGCTTCAGCTTCGTCGGATTGAAGTTGCCGCTTTTGAAGTCGAGTCCAATCGACGGGAACTTCTTCACGAGCGGACCGTCCGCGGGCGCCGGTGGATTGATCTGCAACAGCCGCGCGGCTTCCTCGAAGTACTTGGCGGGCGCCAGCGCCTCGACGCGATTCGCCGCGCTGCCATCGACGTCGGCGACCGACGGCCGCTCGGCCGCGAGCCTGCGCTTGCCGGCCGCGAACTCGGCGAGCGGCGTCAGCGACCACTGCCGCATCAGCCCCGACGCGGCGGGCACGTCGCGTTCACCCTGCGCGGCGACCTGACCGTGCAGCCACACGTAGTTCGTCGGCGCACGCACCGTGGTGACGCCCGTGACGGAGCTCGTCCCCTGCGGGCCGACGATTGCGAAGTTCGCGGCCTTGTTGCCCTCGCTGCGCTGGCCGAGCGATGCGAAGACGTTCGTGTACGCGTCGAGCAGATCGATGCGCGTGTAGCGCTTGCCGCTGTCTGGCACCGAGAGCACGAGCGGACCGCCGCGCAGATCGAGCAGCGCGGTGGTGGAGACGGTGTCGGCGTTGGGCGCGAGCACGTCGTGCGAGAACGGCGTCGACGTGGTGGTGCGCGTCGAGAGCTGGTTGCTCGCGCCGAGCGCCTGGAACTGCGACTGCCGCTCGCGATCGAAGACCAGCAGCGGATACGCGTAGACGTAGGCTTCGACGGCCAGCTCGGACGGCGCGGATGGCACCTTCGGGCCCGCCCCATCACGCGATCCCGTTCCCCCCGCGCAGGCAACCAGCGCGAGCACGAACACCAGCGGTGTCGCGCGGAACCCGAGCCAACCCCTCTCCAGACGTCGCATCGTCACCTCCCACCGTGGTGGAGCATCGAATCACGAGGCCCCGCGCGCGCACCTTACCGCACGACCGCATTCCGATCGCGGCCCCACCTCGTGTCGCCCCCGCGATCCGCCGATCAGTTGACGCCCCGTTCGCGAGGGAGATAATGGGCCTGCAATGAGCGTTGTCGTTCGCCGTATCTGTTGCACTGCGATCCTCGCCCTCTGTGTGCTGGGCGCGGGCGCGAACGTCGCACAGGCGGCGGCTCGGCTCGATCATTCCTGCTGTCATCGCTCGGCTCCCGCTGATTCGCTGACCGCTCCCGACGCTCCTTGCAATGGGTTCCTGCCCCTGACCTGCTGCCACGCCGCCGCGCTGCCGGGCGGCGATCACGCCTCGATGCAGACGCCTGCGGAATTTGCGTTGACCGTCATCACGACGATCGCGGCGACACCGCGCCCGGCGATCACGCGTCACGACGACGCCGCACTCGCCCCACGCATCGCAGCCACGCGCCTCACCGTCGTCCGACAGCTCTGATCCCAGTTTCGCTCAGAATGCGTTCCGTTGACCGCAACGGGCGACGCGCAGCTATGCGCTGCATCGTCCCGCATCAGCGAGGCTCTTCATGGTCGTGTCCTTTCCGCGACGCAGCGCGCTAGTCGCTGTCGTCATCTTGTTGCTCGCGCTTCCGGGCTGCGCGCTGTTCGAAACGCGCGCCCGGTACCACACGATGTCGCGCGACTACGCCCGCGAAAGCGAAGGCGCGACCGTCGTCGCGAGCGACGTCCCGTTTGGCGGCGCAGCGACACTCGATCGCAGCGCGCTGGTCGGCGAGGTGCTGCGTCGCAACCCGACGATCGCCGCCGCGCGCAAGGCGTGGCGCGCGGCGCTGGCGCGCTATCCGCAGGAAACCGCGCTGGAAGATCCGATGGTCGGCGCGGGTCTCGGACCGCGCTCGTTCGGTTCGCGCCAGGTGGGCGATGCGTACCGCATCGATGCCAGTCAGGCGTTTCCGTTCCCGGGCAAGCTCGCGCTGCGCGGCGCGACCGCGCTCGCGGAGGCCGAGGCGATGGCGCACGACTACCAGGCCGTGCGCGTGCGACTCGCCGCGATGGCATCTGCGCTCTACGACGAAGCCTGGCTGCAAGCGCGCTCGCTCGAGATCACGCTGCGCCACATCGAGCTGGTGCGCGAGGACCACGCGGCAGCGCTGGGTGGCTACGAGAGCGGCGGCGGCTCGCAGCAGGACCCGCTGCGCGCCGAGTTGGAAGAGGCCGAGCTGCTGCACCAGCAAGTGGAGTTCGAGACGGCCCAGAAGGTCAGCGCAGCGCAGCTCGCCGCACTGCTACACATGGGTGACGGCGCGGCGATCCCACCGCTGCCTGAAGAGCTCCCGGCCCTCGCGGCGCCGTCCGACCCGAGCGAGATGCTCGCGGATCGCGCGCTCCAGGAACGCCCCGAGCTGCGCGCTGCGGACGCGCGCATCGATGCGAAGCGCGCCGCGGAGTCGCTCGCGCGCCGGGAGTTCTTTCCGGATTTCAAAGTCGTCGGCGCCTACGACACGTTCTGGGAGATTCCCGATCAGCGGCCGTTCGTCGGCCTGGAGTTCAACGTGCCGCTGCAGATCGGGCGCCGCCGCGCAGCGCTCGAGCAGGCGCGCGCAGAAGCGGAACAGGCGAGTCTCGAGCGCCAGGGCGCGGCCGACGAGATCCGCGCCGAAGTCGAGAGCGCCGCCGCGCGACTTCGCGAGAGCCATCATCTGCTGTCCATCACGCGCGACCGGATGATCCCCGCCGCGCGCGACGGACTCGCCGCCGCCCGCGCCGGCTACGGGACGGGCGAGACCCCATTCCGCGACCTGATCGAAGCCGAGCGCGCGCTGCGCGGCGCCGAGCTTGCCGAGCGAAGCGCCGTCGCCGAACAGAGTCGCCGCGCTGGCGAGCTGCTGGCAGCGCTCGGAGTCCCGCCCGGCGCTCCACCAGAGACCGCCGCGCCTGAGCCCACGTCTCCCCACACCGACGGAGGAAGCCATGATTGATCGCTCGCTTCGTCTCGCAACCCCGCTGCTGCTCGTGAGTGTCTTCTCGATCGCGTGCAGCGATCACTCGACGCCGGTGCGCGTGCGCGCGGGCGACGTGGAGATCGCCGCGTCGGTGTCACCGCCCGAGCTGCGCGTCGGCAAGAACGAACTCATCGTCGAGTTGCGCGACGCAAAGGGCGCGCCGATCGCCGACGCCGACGTCGAGGTGGCCGTGAGGATGCCTTCGATGGGCGCGATGTCCGGGATGGGCGGGCCCGCGAGCGTCGAAGCGATGGGCGACGGGAAGTACCGCGCCGAGTTCCAACTCGACATGGGCGGCACATGGCAGGTGGCGGTGCATGCGAAACCGAAGTCGGGCGCGATGGCGAGCGCCGAGGGCTCGCTGACGATCGGCACGCCCGGCCTGCGTCTCGAAGCGGTCGGCGGAGCGGCAGGGCCCACCGCGGCGACGGCCAAAGCGGAGTCGCACCCCGGCGAGTTCCACTTCGATCCATCGCGACTGCGTCAGGTCGGCGTGCACAGCGAAGCGGCCAAGCTCGAAACGCTCGACACGACGGTGCGCGCGGTCGGTCGCGTGACGTGGGACGAGACCTCGCTGCGCGACGTCGCGATGCGCGTTGGCGGCTTCGCGGGCGAAGTCGCAGCCGATTCGCTCGGCGCACCCGTCACGAAGGGACAGCTGCTGTTCCAGTTCTACAGCCCGGAACTCTTCGCGGCGCAGCGCGAGTACCTCGCTGCGCTGGGCGCCAATGCGAGCGCACGCGGCACCAGCGTGCCGCAACGGGCGAGCGCGATGGTCGGCGCGGCGGAGCGGCGACTGCGGCTCTGGGGCGTCGACGCCGGCGAGATCGCCGCGATCGCGCGGCGCGGAACGCCGCAGGAATATCTGCCCGTGACCGCGCCGGTGAGCGGCTACGTGGTCGAGAAGGAGATCGTCGCAGGCAGCGCGATCGAGATGGGCCAGCGCGTCTATCGAATCGCGCCGCTCGATCACGTCTGGATCGAAGCCGAGGTCTACGAGGCGGAACTCGCGAGCGTCTCGGTCGGCATGCCGGCGGAACTGACGCTGCCGTATCTGCCGGATCAGCGCTTCGAGGCGAAGGTGGCGTACGTGTATCCGTCGCTGCAGGGCGATCGCCGCACCGCGCGCGTGCGCCTCGTGCTCGCCAACCCGGAGCGCACACTGCGCCCCGACATGTTCGCGACCGTGCTGCTGCGCAAGCCGCTCGGCGAACGACTCACCGTGCCCGACACCGCGGTGCTGCGCGCGGGCGACAAGAGCTTCGTGTTCCTCGATCTCGGCGAAGGACACCTGCGGCCGCAGCGCGTCACGACCGGCATCACGAGCGATGGCCGCATCGAGATCACGTCGGGACTCGAAGCCGGACAACCGGTGGTCGTTGCGGGCACCTTCCTGGTCGCCGGTGAGAGCCGACTGCGCGCGGCGCTGGAGTCCTGGTGATGGCGACCGAGGGCGCCGCTCCGGCGCGCGGCCCGATCGCGTGGATGATCGGCGCCTGCGCGCGCAATCCGGGCATCACGCTGCTCTTCGTCGCGGCCAGCGCGGCGCTCGGCATCTACGCGGTGCGCAATGTGCCGCTCGACGCGATTCCGGATCTCTCCGACGTGCAGGTAATCGTCTACACCGAGTGGCCCGGCCGCTCGGCGCAGCTGATCGAAGACCAGATCACCTACCCGATCTCGTCGAAGCTGCTCGCCGCGCCGGGCGTGCGCGCGGTGCGCGGGCAGTCGTTCTTCGGACTCTCGTTCGTGTACGCGATCTTCGCCGACGGCACCGACCTCTACTGGGCGCGCAGCCGCGTGCTCGAATACATGAGCGGCGTGCAGGGCCAGCTGCCAGCCGGTGTCGTCCCGGTGATCGGTCCGGACGCGACCGGCGTCGGCTGGGTCTTCGAGTACGCGCTCGTTGACCGAAGCGGGAACCTCGACCTGGCGGAGCTGCGCTCGTTGCAGGACTGGAACCTGCGCTACGCGCTGGCGTCGATCCCGGGCGTCGCCGAAGTCGCGACGCTCGGCGGCTGGGTGCGGCAGTACCAGATCCAGCTCGACCCGGCGCGCCTTGCGGCGCTCGGCGTCTCGACGATGGAAGTGATCGAGGCCGTGCGCGCGTCGAACGAGGACTCGGGCGGGCGCGTGCTGGAATTGGCGAGCCACGAATACGTAGTGCGCGGAAGGGGTTACGTAAGACACCTCGACGATCTGCGAAACATCGCGCTGCGCGCTGGCGATGGTGCGGCCATCACCGTCGGCGACGTGGGCGTCGTGACGCTCGGTCCCGACATGCGCCGAGGCATCGCCGAGCTCGACGGCAACGGCGAGGTCGTCGGTGGCATCGTCGTGATGCGCTACGGGCAGAACGCGCTCGCGGTGATCGACGCGGTGAAGCAGCGCCTCGAAGAGCTGAAAGTCGGCCTGCCGGCCGGCGTCGAGATCGTCCCGACCTACGACCGCTCCGAGCTGATCCGCAAGGCAACTGCGACGCTGCGCCGCGCCCTCGTCGAGGAACTCGCGATCGTCTCGCTGGTGATCTTCGTGTTCCTGCTCCACGCACGCTCGGCGCTGATCCCGATCCTGACGATTCCGGTCGGCGTGGTGCTGGCGTTCGTGCCGATGCTGTTCCAGGGCATCACCGCGAACATCATGTCGCTCGGCGGCATCGCGGTGGCGATCGGCGCGATGGTGGACGCGTCGATCATCCTGGTCGAGAACGTCCACAAGCGGCTCGAAGATTGGGAGCATGCGGGCCAGCCTTCTCCGCGGCGCGACGTCGTGGTCGCTGCGATGCAGGAAGTCGGTCCGAGCGTGTTCTTCGCGCTGCTGGTGATCACCGTCTCGTTCCTGCCGATCTTCACGCTGCACGAAACCGCGGGGAGACTCTTCAAGCCGCTCGCGTTCACCAAGACCTACGCGATGGGATTTTCGGCGCTGCTGTCGGTGACGCTCACGCCGGCGCTCGCGGCGCTCGCGATCCGCGGTCACATCCGCGGCGAAATGCAGAACCCGGTCAGCCGCGTACTGATCCAGCTGTATTCGCCGGTGGTGCGCTGGGTGGTGCGACATCGCGTGCCGGTCGTGATCGCGGCGATTCTGATCACGCTCGCGACGATCCCGGCGTTCCTATCGCTCGGCACCGAGTTCATGCCGCCGCTGAACGAGGGCACGATCCTGTACATGCCGACCGCCCCGCCCGGCCTGTCGATCACCGAAGCGCAACGGGTATTGCAGCTGCAGGACCGCGAGCTGAAGGCGTTTCCCGAAGTGGAGCGCGTGTTCGGCAAGATCGGTCGCGCCGATTCGTCGACCGACCCTGCGCCGCTGTCGATGGTCGAGACGGTCGTCACGCTGAAGCCCGAATCGCAATGGCGGCCCGGTGTGACCTACGCGTCGCTGGTGCAGGAAATGGACGCGAAGCTCCGCTACCCGGGGATGCCCAACACCTGGTGGATGCCGATCCAGACGCGCAACGAAATGCTCTCGACCGGCGTTCGCAGCCAGCTCGGCATCAAGGTGTTCGGACCCGATCTCGCGACGATCGAGAAGGCGGCGCTCGAGATCGAGCGCGCGATCCAGCCGGTGCCGGGCACGCGGAGCGCGTTCGCCGAGCGGCTCACCGGTGGCTTCTACCTCGACATCGAAGTGGACCGTGACGCCATCGCGCGACAGGGCCTGCGCGTGCGCGACGTCTCGGAGGTGATCGAGTCCGCGCTCGGCGGCATGAACGTCGCGCAGACGGTCGAAGGTCGCGAGCGCTACCCGATCGCGGTGCGCTACGCGCGCGACTTCCGCGAAGATCTCGATGCGCTGAAACGCATTCTGGTGATGACGCCTGCGGGCGCGCAAGTGCCGCTCGAGCAGCTCGCGACGATCCACTTCACGATGGGTCCCGACATGGTGCGCAGTGAAGCGGGACAGATCTCCGGCTTCGTGTTCGTCGACGTCGCGGATCGCCCGATCGTCGACTACGTGCACGACGCGCGCCGCGCCGTCGCGGAGCAGGTGCAGCTTCCGGCCGGCGTGCGACTCGAGTGGGCCGGCCAATTCCAGGCCTACGAGCGTGCGCGCGATCGGCTCTATGTGGTGGTGCCGCTGACGCTGTTGCTCGTCACGCTGCTGCTCTACCTGAACACCGGTTCGGGCGTCGAGACCACGATGATCCTGCTCGCGGTACCCTTCTCGGCGGTCGGTGCGGTGTGGCTGCTGTTTGCGCTCGGTTACAACCTGTCGATCGCGGTATGGGTCGGCATCATCGCGCTCGCAGGCCTCGATGCGCAGACCGGCGTCGTGATGCTGCTGTATCTCACCCTTGCCCATCGCGCTCACGTTGCGGCGGATCGGATGCGCAATCTGGGCGATCTCGAGGAGTCGATCGTCGAAGGCGCGGCGCGCCGCATCCGGCCGAAGGCGATGACGGTCGTCGCGATGATCGTCGGGTTGCTGCCGCTGCTCTGGAGTCACGGCACCGGCGCCGACGTGATGAAGCGCGTCGCGGCGCCGATGGTAGGCGGTCTGGTCACGTCGTTCGCATTGGAGCTAATGGTGTACCCGGCGCTCTTCGCGATCTGGAAACGACGTTCGCTGCCACAAGGAGAAGTCTCGTGACGTTCCGATCTTTCGCGCTCGTCGTCGTTCTCGCCACGTCTCTCGCCGCCTGCAAGGACAACCCGACCCACGGCACGGGGGATGCGACCGTCGCGGGCGTCGATCTCGCCAAGTCGGAGATCACGCTCGATCACGGCGACATCCCCGGCATCATGGGCGCGATGACGATGACCTACTCGGTGCCCGACAAGAAGCTGCTCGACGACGTCGCGCCCGGCGCGAAGGTGGAGTTCGACATCGAAGTGGTGAATGGCGAGTACCGCGTGACGGGGATCCGGGCGCGGTAGAGTCCGTCGCCATGAAGATCGGCGTCCTCTCGCTCGGCGACTGCCTCGACGACCCCGTCTCCGGTGCGGTCACATCGCCCGCCGAGCGCCATCGCGCGATCGTCGACGAAGGCGTGCTCGCCGAAACGCTCGGCTTCGATTCGGTCTGGCTCGGCGAGCATCACTTCTGCGACTACGTGCTCGCCGCGCCGCCGGTCGTGCTCGCCGCGATCGCCGCACGCACCACGCGGATTCGACTCGGAACCGGCGTCACGCTGCTCGCGAATCTCGATCCGGTGCGCGTCGCGGAGGACTACGCGACGGTCGATGCGATCTCGAACGGACGCGTCGAACTCTCCGTCGGGCGCGGCATCCTCGTCGACACCTACGAAGTGTTCGGCCAGAAGCCCGACCAGAGTCGCGAGCGCTTCCGCGAGAATCTCGAGCTGCTGCGACGGCTGTGGAGCGAGCGCGACGTCACCTGGTCGGGACGCTTTCGCGCGCCGCTCGATCACGTGACGGTCGAGCCGCGGCCGGTGCAGCAACCGCATCCGCCGATCTGGGTCGGCGGCGGCTCGTCGCCCGCGTCGGTGGATCTCGCGGTCGAGCTGGGCCTGCCGCTGATGCTGCCGAGCGTGCTCGCGCCGCCCGCCGGCTTCTTGCCGCTGGTCGATCGCTATCGCGAGCGCTGGGCCGCCGCGGGCCGCGATCCGGCGTCCGCGCACGTGGGCTGTTGCAATCACGTGCACGTCGCTCGCACCTCGCAGCAAGCGCGCGAATCGTGGCGGCCCTACTACCTGAATTACCTGCGCTTCGTCGATCGGATCTGGACGCGCCGTGAGCTGATCCACGCCAAGGCGCGTTTCGCACCTGATGATCGAGAGGGCCAGGCGCTTCGCGCCATGCTGGACTACGAGCGGCTGCTCGCGGGCGTCGCGGTCTGCGGCAGCCCGGCGGAGGTCGTCGATCGGATCGCTGCCACGCGCGAGACACTCGGGCTCGATCTCCACCTCTCGATGTTCGATCTAGGTGGATTGCCGCCCGCGCAGCTGGAAACGACCCTCGAGCTGTTCGCGGGCGAGGTCCTGCCGGCGCTTCGGACTTGACCCTCGCTCCGGTTGCGACCCCGGAAGCCGTGGGATAGTTTGCGCGCCCCATGATGCAGGAAGATCGAGATCGAGGCGGCTTCG
The DNA here is from genome assembly GCA_964353555.1 of uncultured Spirochaetales bacterium. Taxonomy (GTDB): domain Bacteria; phylum Myxococcota_A; class UBA9160; order UBA9160; family PR03; genus PR03. The sequence continues at coordinate 2,373 of CAYGWM010000061.1, read as the reverse complement.
GCGGCGGCGGCGGCGGTGGCTTCGGCGACCGTGACCGAGGCGGCTTCGGCGGGGATCGCGGCGGCTTCGGCGGCGGCGACCGCGGTGGATTCCGCGGTGGCGACCGCGGGGATCGCGGCGGCTTCGGTGGCGGTGGCTACGGCGATCGCGACGAGGGTCCGCAGCCGCGCGGTCTGAAGTTCCGCCTGCGCGCAAAGGCGCGCAAGAAGGCGCGCAAGCTCAAGAAGAAGTCTTTCCGTGGACCGAAGGTCTCGCGGCTCACGACCGACAAGGGCCTCGTCATCGATTACAAGGATCCGCGCGTGCTGCGGATGTTCCTCTCCGAGACGGGCAAGGTGCTCCCGCGCCGCATCTCTGGCAACACGGCCCGCCAGCAGCGCGAAGTGGTGGAAGCGGTGAAGCGCGCCCGGCATCTGGCGCTGCTGCCGTTCGGCGAAGTCATCTACTAAGCGGTGGGGCTACCAAGGCCGAGTTGATCTCCGATGGAGCTGACGGGCCTTTGGCCCGCAGCTCATCCGAGATTCTGGATCGTCGCGCGGCAGCGGCCGCGTGCCTCAGCCTCCCAGCAGTTTCTTCACGCCCGCGATGCCACCCGTGTAGATGCCGCGCACCATTCCCTGCGCCTGGTCCTCGGCGACGCCGTCGGGTTCGAAGGTGCCGCTCCAATCGACGCGACACGCGTTCGCGCCCGTCTCGACGACCGTGCAGACCGACACGTAGTTCTTGATCGGGATGGGACTCTTGCCAATGATCGCGTACGAGAACGAGCGCTTCGCGGCGTCATGGGATTCGCAGCGCTCCGCGATCTCCAGGCCGCCCGGCAGGCCGATGCGTCGCACCGCGCCGACGCCCTCGCCTTCCACCTTGCAGCTCTGCAGCATCGAGCCGCCCCACTTCGTCACGCCGCCGAAATCGCCGAGCAGCTCCCACACCTTCGCCGCCGGCGCCGCGATCGTTTCGCTCACTTTGACTTCCGACATGGTCGACCTCCGTTTCCTGCTTGGTAGCATGGCCGGCCATGGATGGGGCCGAAGCGCTGATTCGCACCGCAGTCGCCTCGGGGCTGGACGTCTGCTTCGCGAATCCGGGCACCACCGAGATGCCGCTGGTCGCCGCGCTCGATCGCGCGCCCGGCATGCGCCCGGTGCTCGCGCTCTTCGAAGGCGTATGCACCGGCGCGGCCGACGGTTTCGCGCGCCTCAGCGATCGCCCGGCGATGACGCTGCTGCACCTCGGTCCCGGCTTCGCCAACGGCATCGCGAACCTCCACAACGCGCGGCGCGCGCGCTCGCCGATCGTGAACGTGATCGGCGATCACGCGACCTGGCACCTCGCGGCCGACGCGCCGCTCACCAGCGACATCGTGTCGCTCGCGAATCCCGTCTCGGGCTGGGTGCGCTCGGTGCGCCGCGCGGAAGACGTCGCGGGCGACACCGTCGCGGCGATCGAAGCGTCGCTCGCGCCGCCCGGGCAGGTCGCCACGCTGATCGTACCCGCGGACTGCCAGTGGAGCGAAGCGCCGGGCGCCGCCGTGACCATGCGACGTGTCGCGCCGGTGAGCGTTTCCAGCGATCGCATCGAGCAGGCCGCGAGCGCGCTGCGGCGCGGCGACGCCGCGCTGTTTCTCGGCGGTGTCGCGCTGCGCGGCGCGGGACTGCGCGCCGCCGCCCGCGTGCGCGCGGCTTCGCGCGCGCGGCTGCTGCACGACGTGTTCGTCGCGCGACTCGAACGCGGCGCCGATCTGCCGGCGATCGAGCGGCTGCCCTACTTCCCCGAGCAGGCGATCGCATCGCTCGCGAACGTGCGCTCGCTGATCCTCGTGGGTACGCGCGAGCCGGTTTCCTTCTTCGGGTATCCCAACGTGCCGAGCCGGCTCGCGCCGGAAGGCTGCGAACGCATCTTGCTGGCGGCGCCCGAGGAAGACGGCGTCGGCGCACTCGAAGCGCTGGCCGATGCGCTCGGTGCGCCGCGCGACATCCCTGCGCCGCCGCGCGCTCCGCTTCCCGGCCTGCCGAGCGGCACACTCGATGTCGCGACGCTCGGGCAGGCCGTCGCGGCGCTGCAACCGGAAGGCGCAATCGTCGTGGACGAAGCCGCGACCTCGGGCGCCATCTGGTTCGCACTCGCCGGCAGCGCGCCCCGACACACCGTGCTCGGTCTCACCGGCGGCGCGATCGGCCAGGGCCTCCCGACGGCGGCAGGCGCCGCGATCGCGTGTCCGCAGCGCAAGGTGATCGCGCTGCAGGCCGACGGCTCGGGCATGTACACCGCGCAGGCGCTGTGGACGATGGCGCGCGAATCGCTCGACGTGGTCGTCGTGCTGTGCGCGAATCGCGCGTATCGGATCCTGCAGCTCGAAGTCGCGCGCGCCGG
>CAYGWM010000060.1:0-25108 GCA_964353555.1 uncultured Spirochaetales bacterium | reverse complement strand
CATGCTCGACGACTACGCAAAGGACGTCTATCGACCGGCGCGATAGTCGCGGGAGAAAAGGGACGGTCCTCTCGGTCTAGTTTGCAACCAAGATCAACTCATCCACCAAGCCCCAAAGTGGACCGAGAGGACCGTCCCTTTTCTCCCACTCGCACCAAGCTCGAAGCTCGTCTTCGAGTCCCCCACCCCAAGGAGTCATCCCAATGTCCATGATCCCGCACTTCGTCAAGTACGCAGCCGCATTCGAAGAGGCCTACGCGAGCGACGACTGGTCGCAAGTCGCGCCGTTCTTCACCGACGCCGCCGTCTACGAGGCACGGCTCCCCGTGCCGCTCGGCGGACGCTTCGAGGGCCCCGCCGCGATCCTCGCGTACTTCAAGTTCGTGCTCGACAACTTCGACCGCCGCTTTGCCTCGCGCGAGATCGGTCTCGTGAGCGGACCGCGCGAAGAAGGCGATTCGGTGTCGCTGCGCGGCTTCGCACGCTACGTCGCGCCGGGCGTTCCCGATCTCTACTTCGAACTCGACATGACCGTCTGGCTCGACGGCGATCGCATCCACAACATGGAAGACCGCTACGACGCGGCAACGATCGCGGACCTCGAGACTTACCTGCGCGACCACGGCGCGAAACTCGGGATCGCGCTCAGCTGAATCGTGCTACTCGGTCGATCGACCTTCGCTGTGACCGAGATCGCGCCCGGGCGCCACGCGATCGCGCACCTGCCGCTTCAACTCCGCCGCCTCCGGAAATCGCCCCGCGTCCTTGCGCGACCACACGACCTCGTCGCCCACGCGCACCTCGAACACCCCACCGTTGCCCGGCACCAGTGTCACCCCGCCGAGTTGCTGCTCGAAGGTCGTCAGCAGTTCCTGCGCGAGCCATGCGGCGCGGAGCAGCCAGCGGCATTGGGTGCAGTAGGTGATCGTCACGGTTGCGGGGGTGGGCATCGGCGGAGCGTATCGCCGTCATCGATCTGCGCGACACCAAACGTGTAGAAGACCGAGCTGTCTTCGCGCTCGAGGCGGCGCGCGAGCGGCGCGTCGTGCACGAGACCCGGCACCCTTGGCGTCGCCCATTGCGCAGCCAGATGACGCCAGCAGATGCGCGAGCCGGGAACGCTGGAGCCGGTGATGCGTGCGACCAGCGCATGGAAGCGATGCTGCGGCATCCACGCGCTGACGTCCGAGAGCGACCATTTCGTCGGTGCGTCGCGCAGCAGGCGCGGCGGCAGCTCTTCGATCGAGGTGCAGCGAAATTCGAGTCGCGCGAGGTGCTTGCGCGCGCGCTCGGCTCCTTCGGCCGTCAGCCACAATGGCAGCGCGCCGTGCGGGTCGTAGTGGCCGTGATAGATCAGATGCAACAGAGCGCTCTCGCGCACCAGCCGGCGCTGCGCGAAGTCGAGCATGCGGCCGTACAGATAGGTGCCGATGCGACCTTCCGTCGAGCGCCGGAAGCTCGGGTCCTGTAGCGCGAGCGCCGACGCGACTGGGTGGAAGAACGCGCGCCACAAGCGCTCGCCACGGACGATCTCCGCTGCGGAGCGCGAGAGCACGGCACGCTGCTGGTCGAGTGTGGTCGCCGCGAAGCAGGCGCGCGGCCACTTCAACACGCCCGCGCGGCGCAGCCAGGCGGAATGGCGCGCGAGCGCCGTCTCGAGCCGGCCCGCGTACAGCACACCGCGCCGCAGCAGCGATCGTCGCGCGTCCCAGTAGCGTCGCGCGCGCGGCGTGAGGTTCGGTCGCAGTAGCGCATACTGGTCGAGTCGGTGAGCGTCCGCGTCGACGCCGAGGAACGCGCGAAGCGTTTCCATCGCGAATGCGTCGAGCGCGGCAGCCTTCAGCTCCAGCGTGTGGAGCTGACTCTCGCGCCGATCGATCGCCAGCAAGCGGCGCGGTCCCGCGCCGAGCAGCGCTAGCGCACGGCCGCCGCCCGCCGCGATGCAGACGATGGTGTCGCCAGATTCCGGCGCGAGCGCATGCAGCTCCGAACGCGAGTCTTCATTGCACGCGCTGTAAAGCGGCCGGCGTCGCAGCGCGCCGATCAACGCGCGTCTCCGAGTTCCGCATGCCGCCCAACCAGCGCATACAGATCCTCGCCCTCCCGCTCGAGCAGCGACGCCGAGAACACCTCCGCCGAGATCGCCGGGTCGATCTCCATCCGCGACGTCTCGATGTCGGTCCATGCGTCGCGCCCAATCTGCTCGATGCGCATGTGCTCGATGCGCAGGAAGCCCGCTTCCTCGACCGCGCCGGCGAGCGCGATGCGCAGCCGCTTGCTCGGCTCTGCGTCGCGGCCGCGGTAGAAATCGACCCGCGCGACGCCGTTGCGCGCGCGGTCGATCCACGCGACCAGCCGGCTGTACTGCGACTCGCGTTGCGGAATCGCTTCGATCACCACGCACGCTGCGCCCGCCTCTTCTGCGTCGGGCAACCGGCGCAACGCGAAATGCTCGAAGCGCTGGTGCTCCAGCTCCTCGAAGCTGAGATCGCTGCCGTAGAACGAATCGCCCTTGTGCGCGGTACCGACGCGCCGCGGCCGGCGCTCCTCGGTCTGGTAGAGCCACGTATCGCTCACGCCGTCGGGTGTCTCGAGGACGAGCAGCGCGTGGCCGCGCAGGTAGGTCGGCGCGGTGAAGCGCAGCAGCGAGCGCGCGTGTTCGTCGTCCCGGCGATACGCGATGTCGAACGCGCGCCGCGACACCAAGTGCCCGCCGCGGAACACGCGCAATTCCATGCTCCGCACGCCGGGCGCGTGGAGCGTGCGTTCGAACGCTTCGCGCAACAGATCGCGATCGCTGTGGTCAGCTGCGCCGGCGCTCTCGGCCTCCGAGCGTGCGCCGAGCAGCGCGATCGCCAGTAGCAACATCGCCAGCTGTATCCGCATCACCGTTGACCTCCCGAAAGTGCAGCAAAGCCGAAGTGCTGCCAGCGGTGTCGCCACGCCGCTCGCGTCATACCGAGCGCGCGGCGCGCCGCTTCCTGATTGCCCTCCGCTTGGCGGAACGCTTCGATCATGCGCGGCCCGATCTGCGTATCTTCCGCGCCGAGCGCCGGCGCGAGCGCCGCGTGCGCTTCGAGCAGATCCGCCGGCGCGAGCGGTGTCACGTCGTCCCACCAAAGAAGCGCGCCCTGCAGCGTCGCGCGCAGTTCTCGCGCGTTACCCGGCCAGCGCTGCGCGCGCAGCGCCGCGAAGAACTCCGGCGTCGCCGTGGGCATCGGCGAACCACTGCGCGCCGAGAGCTGCCGCAACAGATCTCGCGCGAGTACGTCGACATCGGTGCTGCGCCCGCGCAGCGGTGGCACCGCGATCGTCGCCTGCGCGAGCCGGTAGAAGAGATCTTCCCGGAAGCGTCCGGCGCGCACCTCGGCGGCGAGGTCGCGGTGGGTCGCCGCGATGACGCGCACGTCCAGAGCCCGCATCGCGTCGCCGCCCACGCGCCGTACGTCGCCGCTTTCGAGCACGCGCAGCAGCTTGGCCTGCAGCGCAGGCGGCGCGTCGCCGATCTCGTCGAGGAGCAGCGTGCCGCCGTGCGCCTGCTCGAAGAGCCCCGCTCGGGCTTGCACCGCACCCGTGAAGGCGCCGCGCTCGTGGCCGAAGAGTTCGGCCTCGAGCAATCCGTCGGCCAGCTCGGTCACTGCGAACGAGACGAATCGTGCGCGTCCGCTCTCTTCGTGCAGCGCGCACGCAACGACTTCCTTGCCGACGCCCGTCTCGCCGAGCACCAGCACGCTCGCGCGCAGCGGAGCGAGACGGCGAATCAGCGACCGCACACGCCGCGCCGCATCCGAAACGCCGAGGAAACGCTCCGCGCCGCGCTTGCTCTCGGGCACGCGCTGCGAGTTCGCATCGAGCGCTAGCGCAATCGTCGGAAGTAGCTGCTCCTCGACACGGAACGGGTACTCGAGGAAGTGCAACGCGCCGGACCGACCCGCGCGGAACACCACCTCGGCGGCCGCGCCTGCGCTGTAGAGAATGAACGGCACCTCGCGGATGCGTCGCACCGCGCGCAATAGGCCGAGGCCATCGAGTCGTGGCATGCCGTGATCCGAAAGCACCACGTCGACCGGCTGCGCCGAGAACTGCGCCAGCGCCTCGATCCCATCCGCCGCTGTCAGCACGTCGAAGCCCGAGGCCTGCAGCGCCGCGGCGAGTCGCTGGCGCGTCGCGGCCTGGTCTTCGGCGAGCAGAATGCGCTGGCGCGTCACGAGGTTCCCTCGCTCGGCCCGAGCTGCGGCAGCAGCATCCGAAACACCGTGCGACCCGGCGCCGACTCCGCTGCGAGCGAGCCGCCGTGCGCCGACACCACGTCGCGACATAGCGCGAGTCCGAGTCCGAAGCCGTTGCGGAAGCGGCCGACGCCCGGCTCGAAGATATCGGCGGAGAGCTCGGGCGGGATCCCGACTCCGTCGTCTTCGACCTCGATCGTGACCCACGGGCCCGGCACGGCGTGATGCGAGACGAGCGCCGTCCGCACCTGCACGGCGCCCCCGTGCGCCGTTGCCTTCACCGCGTTGTCGAGCAGGTTCTCGACCAGCGATGCGATCCGCACCGGATCGCCCACCAGCGGCAATCGCGCGAGCGCGTGCGCAACCGTGAAGCGTCGCTCGGAGCGCAGCCGCGCAACACGAGCCGTTGCGTCGTCGACGAGGCGCACCAGGTCGACGCGCCGTAGATCGAGTCGGCGCCCGCCGCGCGAGAGCAGGCAATCGAGTCGGCGACCGAGTTCGTGCGTGATCGCCTCGATGCGCCGCAGAGCCGGGCGCGACGCTCCATCCGCCGTGTTCTCGATCGACCGCGCGAGATGGCGGATCTCTTCGGTGGGCTTGCGCAGCTCGTGGGCGACGCCGCGTACGAACTCCGCGCAGCGCTGCCCCGATGCGATGCGCGCCAGTTCGCGGGCCTGCTGCGCCACCTCTTGTTTCAAGCTGCGGAGCAGATGGATGCGCTCGAGCGCCACGTTCGCGAGCGCGCTGACCGCGTCGGCCTGCGGCTGCAAATCCGCCGCGCGCTCGGGCGCGAGATCGCCGATGGAGAGCCAGATCGAGCGCGCGGGCTCGACGTCGAGCCCGAGTCGCACGGTGTGCAGCTCCGGTGGAGCCGTCGCGCGTTCGAGGGGGCGACGCCCGGTGCAGCGCGCGAGAAACGTCGTCGCCGCCGCGCGTACCTGCGCGACGCGCGCAGCAGCCTGCACGCGCGCGGCCGCCTCGAGCACCGCGCTGCGATCGTCGAGCGCACACGAAAGCGCCTCGGTGCGCGCCGCGACACGCGATTCGAGTTGTGCGGAAGCGGCCGCATCGCCGAGCGCGAGCGTCGCGAGCAGCGCCACGTCTTCGATCGCGCGCAACTCTTCGGGCGCGTACGGCAGGCCGTCGCCTCTCGGTGCAATCACCACCAGCGCCGGGTGGCTCGCGCGCGGCGCGAGCGCGACGACGAGTTCGGGTCGCAGCACGTCCGGATCCTCGGTGCGCGAAGGGCGCACGATGCCGTTGCTCGGCGCGGGCTCCGCGTTGCGCCAGAGTTCCACGCCGCGTTCGGCGAGCGTTCCGCGGTGCACGTCGTCGCGAACGAAGAACGCCTCGACGACACCCGCGCGCAGTTCCTGGCCGAGCAGTAGCGCCAGGCGGTCGAGTACTTCAGCCGGGTGCAGTGCGCCCGCTAGCTCGCGACCTGCGCGCGCGAGCAGCGCTTCGGGCGCCGCCGACGCGACCAGCCGTCCGGAGGTGAGTCGGGTCGCCACCGAGTGAAACCCCTGGTAGATCAGCGCGGTGGCGAGTGCGAGCGCCGCACCGTGAACGGGCGCGAAGTCTCGCGCGGCGCCCGCCGCATGCCAGGCGGCGCCGGTCGTGATCGCAGCGAGTAGCAGCGCGATGAAGGCCGCCGTGGCCGACACGATCCCATGTCGAAGCCAGGCCGGCGGATCGAGCAGCCGATAGCGCACGACCGCCCATCCGAGCGCGAGCGGCAGCGCGAGCCCGCCCAGCGCGAGCAGCGCCGAGACGCCCGGCGGAGGCTGTACGCCGTTCACGAACGCGACGAGCGGACCCGCGCCGGCCAGCACGAACGCCGCCATCGCGGCACGCGCGCGGGCACGCTCGACCGCCGACAGCCGGCGCCCGGGTAACGCGCACGCGGCAACCAGGATCGCGCCTGCCAGAAAGCTCGCGGCGAGCGCGACGCGTTCCACGCCATCGACCGCAGCCGGTTCGCCAAAACGCAGCTGTGCAACCAGCGCGGGCACCGTCCACAGCACGTACGGAAGTGTCGCGAGCGCGCGGCGGCGGAAGCGCGGTACGACCACCGGAAAGCGAGCCGCCAGGTGCAACAGCGCCGCCGGCAGCGCGCACCAGGCGAGCACGCCGAGACGCGCGCGCAGGCCGGGCGCGCCCACGAGACCCGCGTCGCCGGGCATCGCCAATCCGACCGCCGCGCCGAGGGCGGTGCCGAGGCACAGTGATACCGCGAACAGCGGCGTCGCGACCGGGTGTCGCCCGCCGAGCACGCAGGCGAGCGCGAAGAGCAGCAATGCGCTCGCAGCGAGCAGCGCCGGCCACTGCTCGGCGAGTGAATGGGCCGCGCGACTGGTTGCGACGCGCAGCAGGGCGCTCCGCGATCCGTGCGGCCCGCGCACGTCGGCCAGCACGACGTCGCCCACGCGCAGCTTCGCGACGATGCGGAGCAGCTCGCTGCGATCGCGGGGCGCGACGAGGCCTGTGTCGCCCGGCAATCGCAGGCTGAGCACGCGCTCGCCGGGTCGCAGTGCGGCGCCCTGCGTACCGAGTAGCACCGCTGCGAACGGAACCCGCAGCGACGGGTCGAGTAGCTCCGCGAAGCCAACAGTGGACGTGGAAACGAGCCGGCGCGGATCGGGTAGCAGCACTACGAACACGACCGCGACCAGCGCGCAGCCGAGCCATGTGCGCGGCGAGCGCATCAGCGCAGGACCGGGTCGCGCGCGCCGACGAGCAGCGCGGCCGGCAGCAACAGCAGATTGCCGGCCAGCAACAGTCCCACGCCGAGACTCGCGAGCAGCCCGAAGCCGACCAGACCGCCCCACTGCGAGAACAGCAGTACCGAGAAGCCGAGCGCGAGCACACCGCTCGAGACCAGCACCGGCTCGCCGGCGCTGCGCAGCGCGCGGTCGATGGCATCCCAGGTATCGAGGCCCTCGCTTCGAGCGTCGGCATAGCGAAGCGAAAGATGGATCGTGTCATCTACGCCGATCCCGATCAGGATCGCGCCGACCATCGTGTTGGCCGGATCGAGGCCGATTCCCGCCCAGCCCATCAGGCCGAGCAGCGCGGCGACCGGCAGCGTGCTCGCGACGATTGCCCAGGGAGCCAGCGCGCCGCAGCGGTGGAACAGCACGATCAACGTTGCGGCGACCATCAAGAAGGCGGACGCGAAGCTCTTCCACTGCGTGTCGCGCAGCTGCGTGACGAAGCGATCGGCGAGCACCAGGCCACCCTCGAACGTGACCTGCGTTCCGGGCGCGGCGTCGTGCTCGAGCACCGCCAGCGCGTTGCGAATGCGCGCGACGTAGGGTGCCTGCGCCGCATCGTCGAGCCAGGCACGATCGACCGAGACGCGCGCACGCTCGCGGGCGCCGTCGATAGCCGCCTCCCTCCAGAACCAGCGCGCGGTTTCGGTGGACGCGACCAGCGCCACCGTGCGCGGCGCGCTCACAACGAGTTCGTCGAAGTCCGCGGACGGGCGCCCGCGATCGACCCGGTGCGCGTCTTCGAGCAGATCGAGGAAGCTCCAGGTATCGCCGGTGGTCGGCTCCGCGGCGAACAGCGCTTCGATCCGCGCGAGCAGCGCGAGCGACGCCGCTTCGTAGACGTGCGCTCCCGTTGGCAGTGTCACGACGACCTCGGTCGTCATCGGTTTGCGGAAGTTCGCTTCGATCGCGCGCAGCGAACGCACTACGAAGGACTGCTCGCCGAAGCCGAAATCGCTGGCATAGTGCAAGCGCGGCGCTCCGGTGGCGAGTCCCGCAAAGCCGCCGAGACACGCGGCCAGGACGAAGCGCGGATATCGCTTCACGGTGTCGCGAACCGCCGCGAGGATCTCGTCGGGCAGCGCAGAGGTACGCGCTCGCGGACGATCCGTGGTGCGCCGCAGATGGAGGACCAGCAGCGCCGGTAGCACGGTGAAGGTGACCCCGAACGAGATCACTACGCCGAGCGCGGCGAGGCCGCCGAAGTGGCGGAAGCTCGCAAGGTCACTCCACAGGAACGAGTCGAAACCGACCGCCGTCGTGGCCGTGGTCCAGAAGCAACCGGGTCCGACCTCGTGGGCCGCGGCGACGAGTCGGGCCGCCGGGTCGCGCTGCTCTGCCCGCGCGACTGCCGTGAGCAGATGAATCGACGTCGCGATGGCGATCACCACCAGCAGCGGGGGCAGCGCCGAGAGCAGTGACGTCATCGGCAATCCGGCCAGCGCGGCGATCCCCTGCACGGCCGCGGTGACGGAGCTGACCGCCAGCACCGGCAGCAGCGCGAACCAGATGTCGCGGAACAGCAGCCACAGCAGCCCGCCCATCACGGCGAACATCAGAGCCGTCAGCACCAGCGCGTCGCGCTCGAGCGTGTCCGACGAAACCACGGTCCACACCGGGTCGCCTGCGACATGCAGCTCCGCGCCCAGCTCGCGCTCGAATGCGGGCAGCAGCGCGAGCACCGCGCGCACCGCTTCGCGCATTGGCTGGCTCTCGATCGACTGCAGCTCGACGACGATCCCCGCCGAGCGCCCGTCCGCGGCGAGCACGGTGCCGCGAAAAAAGCGCTGCTCGCTCGCCTTCGCGAGCAACGGCCGCCAATCGCTCGCGAGCGTGAGATCGTCGCCGCGGCGCTCCGCGAGCGTGCGCGTTTCGAGCGGGCCGACAATGATCGGGCTGTTCAGTGCGCTCCAGGTGCGTCGCACGTTCGGCACCGCGTCGAGCCTCGCTTGCAGCCGGCCGAGGAAGTCGAGCGCCCACGGCTCCGCAATTGCCTCGCAGCGCGATGTCTCGCGACACCCGAAGACGACGAGCAGGTGCACGCCGCTCTCGAACTCTTCGAGGAACGCCGCAAGGCGCATCACTTCGGGACTGCGCGGCCCGAAGTAGGCCGCATAGCCCACCTCGCTCGGCAGACGCGACGCAGCGGCGGTCAGCAGCAGCGTCAGGATTGCGGCGATTGCCACGGTAGTGCGGGGACGCCGCACGCTCGCGGCGCTGAGACCGGCGGCGAGCTGTGCGAGGGGCTGCTGCAAAGTAGAACCGGCCAGGTTTCGGGGGGCAGGGAAATCCTACGCGAGCGGGTGTCGAAGCCGGGCTAGGAAACTCCAAGGAATGTGGAAGTGGGCGAACTGGCTCTGCTTTCCGGGATCATGGTGGTTGGTTGCGGCTGGTGGCTGCGCCGCGACCTGGCGCGACCTCGCGTCTACACGGCAACGTCCGTGTGCGTCGAGCGCCGTGCGCCAGCGCTTGCATTCGCGGTGGCACGCGACTTGCCAGCACAGGGTCACCCGATCAGCAGGGGGCGTCTCGATGAGCAGCCAGCCGGCATTCCACTTCGGTTCCCGCGCGCCGGTGGATCCGTTCACACGGCTCGCTGGCGACTCGTGCGCCATCGCGAAGCTGCGCCACTCGCTGCGCCGCGTCGCGCACTCCGACGCGACGGTGCTGCTGCGCGGCGAGACGGGCACCGGGAAGGGCCTCGTCGCGCGGCTGCTGCACGACGCTTCGGCGCGCGCCGCCGCGCCGTTTGCGCACGTCGACTGCGCCGCGCTCGCGCCGAGCGTGATCGAGAGCGAGCTCTTCGGGCACGAACGCGGCGCCTTCACTGGCGCCGATGCGTGTCGCCAGGGCCGCCTCGAAGCGGCCGCACGCGGCACGCTCTTTCTCGACGAGATCGCTGAACTCGAGCCGCGCCTGCAATCCAAGTTGCTGCGCGCGTTGCAGGACCGCACCTTCGAGCGCGTTGGCGGCACGCGCACGCTCGTGTTGAACGCGCGCGTCGTTGCCGCCACCCACCGCGACCTGCGCCGTGCGGTCGCCGAAGGCAGCTTCCGCGCCGATCTCTATTTTCGGCTGCAAGTCTTCGAAGTGACGCTGCCGCCGCTGCGCGAACGCCTCGACGATCTGCCGGCGCTCGTCGCGCGGGGTCTCGCTGCGATCGCCGAGCGCGCCGGTCGCGCATCGCCGCGCTGCACCGATGCGTTTGTGGGCGCGCTCGCGCGCTACGGCTGGCCTGGCAACGTGCGCGAGTTGTGGAACCTGCTCGAACGCCTCGTCGTCCACGACGACGATGGCGTGCTGGATGCCGCAGATGCGGAGTCTGCGCTCGATTCGTCGCTGGGAGACCTCGGCGCAGACGCGGCGCCGCCGTCGCCGCCGCGGATCGAGGACGCGCCGGAGTCAGGCGACGACCGCAGTCGCATCGCTGCCGCGCTCGTCGCCGCAGGCGGCAACGTCGCGCGTGCGGCGCGCCGACTCGGCCTCGCCCGCACCACGCTGCGACACCGTGTCGATCGCTACGGACTGCGCGCGCTGATTCCGAGGGATTGAGTCCTGAAAGCGGGCCAGCTCCGTGCCCACCTTGCGTCCTCTGGGGAGTAGCGAGCTACCGCGGCGCTTCGGGGGCGCCTCGATTGCTGCTCCGGTCGAAAATGTCGCAGGACGTGACCGAAGCTGTCACGCGGCCGTGGTTTCCTCGTCGTCGAGTCAGGCGCCGGACCCCCTGACAGCCCCCTCGCATCGACCCCCGGTCGACGGCGCCTGGCTCACCACCCCTTGCCGCTTGCGGAAACGAAGGCCGCAGCGAGATGGAGGTTCGCAGTGATGGCTCGATCCCAGATGGCCGCACGGCGCACGACGGCACGCGCGATTACCCCCGAACCCTGTGGCGTATGCGGCGGCTCCGACGTCGCGATCGACGCGGTCTTTGAGCGTGGCCTTTGGCTGCTCTCGGAGTGCCGGCGTTGCGAGCACCAGTGGACCGAAGGTCCGCTGGGCAGCCCGCGCGGTCCGGTCGTCCGCGCGGTTGCGGCGGCGACCGAGCCGCAGGCGGCCGCGGCGTAACACAACGACGAACGCGCCCTGCGTGTCAGGTGATAGCCTTCGCTCGTGAGGCTGGTTTTCTACACGGGCAAGGGCGGCGTCGGCAAAACGACGACGGCCGCGGCCAGCGCCGCGCACGCGGCGACGCTCGGCCACCGTACGCTGGTGCTGTCGGCGGACCCGGCGCACAGCCTCGGCGACGTACTCGGGGTCGCGCTCGACACGAAGACGACGGAGCCCGTCGTCGTCGCACCGCGCCTCTGGGCTCTCGAAGTCGATGCGCGCGCGACGCTCGATCCGCACTGGGGCGCGATTCGCGACTACCTGATCGCGCTGTTTCGCCATCAGGGCATCGAGGACGTGATCGCCGACGAGCTGGCGCTGCTGCCGGGCGCCGAGGAAGTCGCCGCGCTGCTCGCCGTCGAAGAGGCCGGGCGCTCGGGTGACTACGACCTCTGCATCGTCGATTGCGCGCCGACCGGCTCGACGCTGCGGTTGGTGACGCTGCCCGAGATCGCAAGTCGCACGCTGCGGCTGCTTCTGCGCGTGCAGCGCGCGGTTGCGGCCGTGGTGTCGCCGATTGCGCGCGCGGTGGTCCCCGTACCGCTGCCCGGCCCCGAGGTGTTTCGCGACATCGACCAGCTGCTCTACAAGCGACTGGGGACATTGCGCGAGATCCTGCTTTCCGCAGACACGAGTGTGCGCATCGTAGTGACACCCGAGCGCATGGTGATCGACGAGGCGCTGCGCGCGCACACCGATCTGGCGCTCTTCGAACTGCGCTGCGACGCGGTCGTGATGAACCGCCTGTTCCCGCCCGCGGCCGCGGCCGAAGCGTTCTTCGAGGGCTGGGGCCGTTGGCAGGAAGAGCGCCTCACCGAAGTGAATGAACTCTTTGCGCCTCTGCCGGTGCTGCAAGCAGAACTCGCGCCGGATGAGGTGGTTGGGGCGTCGGCGCTGGCCGCGCACGGCGCGCTGATCTTTGCGGGCGCCGATCCGGCCACGTGCCTTTGCGACGCGCCGCGACTGCGCTTCCCGCGCGACAAGCGCGGCTATCGCGTGGAGCTGCCGTTGCCGCACGCGCGAAGCGATGCGCTCGACGTCGCGAAGCTCGACGACACGCTGGTGGTGCGCACCGGCAATCGCCGTCGCGCGATCCCGCTACCGCGCAAGCTCGCGCAGCTTTCGCTGGCCTCCGCAAAGCTCGAGGCCGGGGTGCTGATCGTGCGGCTCGCGCCGGCTGTGGACGGAGCGCGCTGATGCGCGTCGTGTTGCTCACCGGCAAGGGGGGCGTGGGCAAGACGACGCTGTCCGCTGCGACGGCGATCGGCGCCGCGGAACACGGACATCGCGTGTTCCTGCTCTCGACCGATCCCGCGCATAGCGTCGGTGATGCGCTCGGCCGGCCGGTCGGTTCGCGGCCGGTCGAAGTGGCGCCGAACGTCGTCGCACAGGAAGTCGCCGTGCTCGACGAACTCGATCGCTCGTGGTCGGCGATCCAGGACTGGTTGCGCCAGCTGTTACGCGACGGCGCCGACGAGCTGCTCGCGGAAGAAGTGCTGGTATTCCCGGGACTCGAAGAATTGGTCGCGCTGCGGGCGATCCGGGAAGTCGAGGCGCTCGGCGACTTCGACGTGTGCGTCGTCGATTGCGCGCCGACCGGCTCGACGCTGCGCATGTTGCGCTTCCCCGACGCGCTCGCGGTGTTCATGGGCGGTCTCTTCGATCTCGAGAGGCGCGCCGCGCGCGCGCTGCGGCCGATCCTCGGCGCGATCGGAATGCGCGGACTGGTGCCGGGCGACGAGGTGTTCGCCGCGTTCGAACGGCTGGTGCGCGATGTCGACGACGTCCGCCAGATCCTGCTCGACGGTGATCGCACAAGCGCGCGGCTCGTCACGAATGCGGCGCGCGTCGTGGTGGACGAGACGCGTCGCTCGTTCGCGTACCTGTGCCTGTACGGCGTTGCGACCGACGCGGTGCTTGTGAATCGGCTGCTGCCCGAGGTGGCGCGCGACGGTTTCTTCGCCAAGTGGGTCGCGCGCGAGCACGAAGAGATGCAGTCGCTCGAGGCCAGCTTCGGCGTGCCGCTGCTGCGCGCCCAGCTGCGCGCCGCCGAGCCGATCGGTGTCGAGGCGCTGCGGGCGCTGTCGCGCGAGGTCTACGGCGAGCGCGATCCCGCGGCGATCCTGCACCGCGGCCGCCCGCTGCGCTGGCGAAGAGTCGGCGCCGCCACGCTACTGGAGATCGACCTCCCGAACGTCTCGAAAGAAGAAATCGAAGTCACCGTCCACGGCGACGACCTCCACCTCCGCGTCCGCGACGCCCGCCGCGTCATCGCCCTCCCGGCATCCTTGATCGGCCGCCCCCTGACCAGCGCCACCCTCCGCCACAACCTCCTCGAAGTCCGCTTCGCCCGATGAGGAGAAAGGGGACGGTCCTGGTCGAGGACTGGCTGAGGACTAGAGGGACAGGCTTCGTCCAAGTATGTCCCTCCAGTCCACAGCCAGGTCACTTCGAGGACCGTCCCCAAGTGGACTGTCTTGGGACGGGCTTCGGGTGATGATCGAGTTTGAACGACCGCCGCGTCGCATTGTGTCGCTGGTTCCCAGCTTGACCGAGTCGCTGTTTGCGCTCGGGCTCGGCGATCGCGTCGTTGGCGTGACCGACTGGTGCGTGCACCCGGCCGACGCGGTCGCGAGGCTGCCCAAGGTCGGCGGCACCAAGGACGCCAACGCCGCGACGATCCTCGCGCTCGCACCCGATCTGGTGATCGCGAACCAGGAGGAGAACACCCGCCGTGTGGTCGAACAGCTGCGCGCTGCGGGTCTCGCCGTCTGGGTGACCTACCCACGCACCGTTCGCGAGGGCGCGACGCTGCTCCGCGAACTCGCCGCGCTCGGCGCGACGCCGGCTGCGATCGCCGCGGTCGCCCTGCCGGTCGAGGCGGCCGTCGCGGAGGCCGAAGCCGCCCGGCCCACTGTCCCGCTACGCGTCTTCTGCCCGATCTGGCGCGACCCGTGGATGGCGGTCGGGTGCGACACCTACATCCATTCGATGCTGGAGCTGTGCGGGGGCGCGAACGTTTTCGCGGGCCGGGGCGGTCGTCGTTACCCGATCGTCGACCTCGACGACGTCGTCGCCGCGGCGCCCGAGGTGATCTTGCTGCCCGACGAACCCTACGCGTTCGGACCGCGTGATGCTCAGCAGCTGGCGCGCCTCGACCTCCCGGCGAGCCGCTCCGACCGTATCCATTGCATCGACGGCACCTGGGTGTCGTGGTACGGTCCACGTATTCGACCGGCCGTGACTGCACTCCGCTCGCTACTCCAACCGAGCTGAGGAACCTCGCGGGTCGCCCCTCCGATCGACGCTCGCCCCCCAATTGTGAGATGAGAACCCGGAGTGGCAGAGTGCCTCCGGGCCTTCGGCAACCGGCGCGGGTGCACGAGAGCTGCACGGTCACGAGTAAGAAAGCACTCGAGTAATCCGCCCGTCCTGCCGACGAGAATGGCCGAAACCGGGAGCGGCCTGCGTTCGAGGCGAACGCCGGTGTCCCGCAGACAAGCTGCTCCGCGCCGCGAAGCGCGAGGGCTCGAGGCAGGGGGAACCCGTCCCATGGTGCGGCGGAACACGAATCGGCAAGGGGATGTCCTGGTCACGCGGTCGAGCGCCTGGATGCGCGCGATCGTCGCGGCAGCCATCGCGGTGTGGACGTTCGGCGCGACCGGCGCCGGCGCCGCGCGCGTCTCTGAGGTGCGTGTCGGCACCCACGACGATGGGCACACGCGCATCGTCGTTGAGTTGGACTCGCCGGCGGGCTACCGGCTGCAGGCGCCGCGCGAGGGTCAGAAGCCCGAGCTGATCGTCGACGTCGATGCCACCAGCATCGAGCGCGACGTGCCCTCGAAGAGCCGCGTCGTGAAAAAGGTTCACGTCGAGCCGAGCGGTGCCGGCGCGACCGTGCACATCTCGCTCGCAACGGGCGATGTTGCGATCAAGGAGATGTTGCTCGCGAACCCGCCGCGGATCGTGTTCGATCTGAAGGCGCGTGGTCCGATCCCGAAGAGCGACGCCGTTGCGGACGCCGCCGCCGAGGTTCCCGAAGAACCGGCTAGCCCCGAGAAGGTTGCCATCGCGCCGCCGACGCCTGCGAAGGTCGAAGTGCCGAAGAGCGAGCCGATCGCCATCGCGGCCGCCGAGCCCGCGGTCGTCGCCGAGAAGCGCGAACCGCCCATCCAGCTCGAAGCGCCGCCGTCCGCGTCGATGAAGCCCGCGCTGCAGGCCGCCGCTGCTCCGCCCGAAGCGAAGCGCGACGCGATGCCGCCGCCGCCCACCGACCCGCAGCCGGAGCTCCGACCGACCGCGCCCGAGCCGGCGACTGCAAAGCCCACGCTGATTCCGCCGGTCGATCGCGAGAAGAGCATGGCGCAGCAGGCCCCTGCCGCGACATCGATCGCATCCGCCGCCGAAGTGCGCCGCAAGGCGATCGCCGAGAAGTCAGGGCAGGCCTCGAGCAGCGAATCGCTGATGGATCTCGCGATGAGCCCCATTGGTCTGGCCGCAATCGGCGGCGTCGTGCTGCTGCTCGCGATCGTGGTGTTGCGCCGCCGGCGCGGTGCAGAGGACGACGATCCGCTCTACACCGTGATGTCGGCCGACGATGCCGGAGCGGGTGTCTCGATGGACACCGCGTACCCGATGACCGACGCGACCGAAACCCGAACGCCCGTGTTGGCCAATCTGGGACCCTATGAGTCGGATGCTTTCGAGGAGGCCTCCGAGCCTGCGGTCCGCGAGTACGCCAGCGGTCTGCACCAGCTCGCACTCGGGCGCGCGCCCGAAGCGAGCGAGCCGGTATCCGGAGTGGCGCTGAACGACGACTCGGACTCCATCTTCGCTGCGGAGACCGAGGTGGTCGCGTCGACTGCTCCGGCGATCGCGCAGACGTACGCGCCGAGTCCGGTCGTGTCGCAGGTTGCGCAGATTTCCGCCGATGTCGAGCGCCGCGTGTCGGAGCTAGAGCGCAGACTGGAACAGCTCACCGAGGCGCGCGAGCGGCTCGAACGGCAGGTCGCCGCGCAGACCGAAGAGCTGCGCGTGCAGCGCGCGGCGATTGCGCGAACGCAGCGCGTCGTCCGCACGATCGCCAAGACCGAAGACATGGCGACCGAGCCGGTGCCGCGCGCCTAGTACAGATCTACGCATCAGGGGTCCGGCCTGGCCGGCCCCGCATGGACGGCACGTACCCTGAGTAGGGCGTGCCGTTCTTGCGTATGAAACACTACTGGCCGTCGTCGCCCAGGGCGGCCTGGATGTCATCGTCCGGGTAGAAGACCTCGTCGCCGTTCGGCGGATCGCCGACTCCGAGGATCATGACATCGCGGCGCGGCTCTCGCTGGCAATGCGCAGTGCGCCGAGGGCGCCAGCGAACTCGCCGTTCGGCAGGAACACCGGATCGCGTCCATGGCCGCGCAGGAAGTTTCCGAGCATCTGGGCCATCGCCGGGTTGCGGCGCAGCGTCGAACCGCCGAACGCAATGCGCTGCACCTGGGTGGCGGCGCTCTGCGCGGTGCAGACCAGCGAGATGTTCTCGGCGATCAATCCCATGATCGCGTGCGCGACGTCGGCGCGTTCGATCGTTTCGCCGTCGCGCAGTCGCCGCGCGTACTTCCCGAAGTTCGCGGCGGTGAGATCCCCCGCGAGCGGGATGCCGCCAGCCGGGTAGATGTCGGAGACGAGCAGATCGACGGACCGGCGCGAGCCGCGCTGCGCGAGCGCCGCGATCTCGTCGAAGTCGCTGAGGTCGAGCAATCCCGCGGCGAGACCGAGCAGCGTGCCGCCCCCGAGGGCCGTGCCGCCGATGCGCGTCACCGAGGCACCGTCGACCAGCAGGATCGACGTGCCTGTGCCGACCGAGACGAGCAGGTAGCGAGGCACGTGCACGTCGTCGCGCTCGGCGAGCAGCGCGGCGGCGCCAGCGCCCCACGCGGCGAACTCGTTCACCTGTACCAGTTCACCGGGCAGTACGCGCGCCAGCATCGACGCACCGCCGCCCGTCAGCCCCACGCACGCCGCGCCGATCGCGACGAGCGCAGCGCGACTTGTGTCGGCGTCCTCGGTTGGAAGCAGCCGGAACTCGACCTCGCCCTCCGGAGTACGGACGGCGATCTTCGCCAGCGTTGCGCCCCAATCGACGCCGATCGCCACTTTGGGAGAGTTGGTTGCGCGTTTCCGCTTCGCGGGTGCCACTTGGCTCCGATTGGCTGGCTCCGATCGGGTTCCAATTGATCGAGTCGGGTGATAGCCTTGCCGATCCAACAGGTTGGCCGATGTATACCGCGTTCTTCGGGCTCCGCGAAAAGCCCTTTGCCCTGAGTCCCAACCCGCGCTTCCTCTTCTTGTCGGAGGCGCACCGCGAAGCGTTTGCCCATCTGCTCTACGGCATCGAGCAGGGCGAGGGTTTCATCGCCGTCACCGGCGAAGTCGGCACCGGCAAGACGACGCTGTGCCGCACGCTGCTACGACGCCTGGGCGGCGAGGTCGAAGTCGCGTTCCTGTTCAATCCGAAGCTGTCCGCGCGGGAGCTACTCGAATCGATCCTGCTGGAACTGGGCGTCGAGAAGCAAGGCCGATCGGCCCGCGAGCTGGTCGACGCGCTGAACCACTTCCTGCTCGAGAAGCACGCGGCCGGCAAGCGCGTGCTGCTGATCATCGACGAAGCACAAGGCCTGCTGCCCGAGACGCTCGAACAGATCCGGCTGCTCTCCAATCTCGAGACCGAGAGCACCAAACTGATCCAGATCCTGCTGCTCGGGCAACCGGAGCTGGATGCGATGCTCGAGTCGCCCGAGCTGCGCCAGCTCCGCCAGCGGATCGGCGTGCGCTGGCGACTCGCGCCGCTCTCGCGCGACGAAACGTCCAACTATGTCCGCCATCGGCTGCGCGTTTCCGCCGGCGCCGAGCGCGATCACGTTTTCGGTGACGCCGCACTCGGCGAAGTCTTCCGCTTCTCGGCCGGCATCCCGCGCCTCGTGAATCTCGTCTGCGATCGCGCGCTGCTCGCCGGCTACGGCGAGAGCGCACGGCAGATCGGTGCGGACGTGGTGAAGCACGCGGCGGTGGAGTTGCGCGGCGAAGGCGGCGCGACCGCTGATCGCGCGCCCTCCGCGTGGCCCGCGTTCATCGCGATGACGCTCGCTGCCGGGCTCGCACTGCTGTTCGCATTCGGCGGCCCGCGCGAGGTCGCGCAGCGATTCGGCTTTGCCGCGCGCGTCGAAGCGCCGGTCGTTGCGACGCCGATCGCGCCCGCGCTAGAGCCGGTACCCGCGCCGGAACCCGACGTCGCGGCGGCGCCAGCCGCGAACGAGGGGGTCCAGAATGCAGACACCCCGACCCCGACGGCTCCCGCCGCAGCACAGTCGCCGCCGCGCATCGACGACCTCGCGAGCGCGCTCGCGCTGCGCTCACCGGTCGCCACGGCCACCGCGTCGTACGTGGCGATCCTTCGCGCGTGGTCGGTGCCGATCGAAAAACCCGCGCCGGATCTGCTCTCGTTCCCGGAGGTGATCAGAGCTCTCGACCGCCATGGACTCGCGGTGTTCTCGTTCTCGGCCGCCGATCTCGACGTGCTGCGCGTGATCGACCACCCAGTGCTGCTCGGAATCGACGCAGCCGACGGTGAGCGCCGCATCGTTGCGCTGCGCCAGCTCAGCGACGATGAGGCGGTGCTCGAGGGCGTGGTCGAGTCGGGCCCCGTGCGCGTGCCCGTCGACGAGCTGCTGAACTCCTGGCTGGGTGACGCGCACCTGGTGTGGCGCGACTTCGAGCCGCTGCCCGAGGTGATCCGCCCCGGCGAAGTGGGCGACGACGTCGCATGGCTCCAGCAGGCGCTCGCCGAAGCTGGCTTCTCGCCGGGTTCCGCCTCGGGTCGCTTCGACGCGGCTACGGAAGAAGCCGTGCGCGCGTTCCAGGAAGATCGCCACCTCAATCCCGACGGCGCCGTCGGTCCGCTCACCAAGATGGCGCTGTATCGCGCAACGGGTCGCTACGCTGTGCCGCACGTCGCGCTCGCGGCGCGTGCTGGAGACGCGGGTTGAGCACGATCCTGAAGGCGCTGCGGCGGCTCGAAGAGCAGAAGTCCGGCGCGAAGTCGCGCCCGCTGCGCGACGAAGTGGTGTTGGTGCCTGCGCGACGTCGCAGTCGCAGAGGTTTCTTCGTTGCGATTGCTGCTGCGCTCGCGTTCGCGCTCGTGGGCGGCGGGCTGGTGTGGCTCTTCGATCGCGTGCCGGTAGAAGTGGCAGAGCAGATTGCAACGACCGCGCCGGCTCCCGACGTCGCTGCAGCTCCGGCACGCGAGCCGATTCTCGCGGCTGCGGAAGAGCGTGCGACCGAAGTGACGGTCTCGGCGCCCGAGACGATCGCAGGAGCCGCGCAGCAGGGGCCGATCGTGCCCGTGCCGGCGTCACCGCCCGACTTCGCCGTGGTGCGGCCCGGCGCACAGGAACAGCAAGCGCGGGTCACGGCGGCTCCTGCCGAGCCCGCGACCACGGAGTACGACGAGGTCGTCGTCGAGCGCCCGAACGCTGCGGTGCCAATGCCCGAGGTCGAGCGGGGATCCGTCGATGAAGATGTCCCGACGGCGCGCGTCGCGCGCAGCAAGTCACCGGTGCGCGTCGAGCGCACGCAGTGGCACCCGAGCCCGGAGCGTCGCGTTGCATGGGTCGAAGTCGAAGGCATGACGGCACTCCGCGAAGTGCGCGAAGGTGAACGCGTCGGTCCCTACGTCGTGCGCGAGATCGAACCGGCTGCTGTGCTGTTCGCCGACGGCAGCGTCGAACTGCGACGCGAGGTGGGGCGCTAGGCGCTGCGTCGGATGCGGCGCAGCGCGCAGCTACTGGAGAGTGTGAGCTCAGCGCGAAACGGTTCGTCTCGCGGCGCGCAACGCGACGAGCGTCGCGAGCGCCACCGCACCCGAGGCGGCGACGGCGGGCTCAGGAACGTTCGCGCAGCCGCTGCCCGCCGGCGGACGCTCGGAACTCCAGTCTGGACACGAGCCGGCCGGGCCGATCCCCAGCGAGCCCGTGTCTGGGAAGGTGACGAGCTCGCCGCCGTCGGTCTCGAATTGGAAATAGTAACGGTGGCAGCCGCTGCCGACGCTTGACACGATGGCCTGATACGCGCCGTTCTGCGCCGTGCCACGCGCCAGCTGCATCGGCGTGCAGACACCGTCGACGTCGACCCGCGCCGCGCGTGGCCCGGCATCGGCGTAGTAGCTCGCCCAAGTTTCGACGCTCTCTGCCTGGCGTGGCCAGTGCGAGCCCGACGGAATTTCGTGTAGGTCACCTCCGCTCGAGAAGTCGCCTACCGAGTAGCCGCTCACGCCGAAGCCGACGGCGCCGCTCGAGCGCAGCAGCAGCCAGCGGTGGCCGTTGGTCTGGCTGAACGAGCAGGCGGAGGCACTCGAGGGCTCGAAGAGCCACAGATAGAACGCCGACTCTGGGTCTGGCGGCGAGGCGATGATCTCGCCGCCACCGCCGCTGCCGAAGAGCTGGATGCGTGCGTTCCAGGCCGTGCAAGTGCCGCTGCAGGCCTTGACGCCGCCTACGCACGAGCACGAAGCGTCACCATTGCATGTGTCCGGGAAGCGCGCGTCGACGTCGGCAACCAGTGTGCAGGCCGAGTTGTGCGCGAAGTAGCCGTTGCGACTCTGGTGCGCAGCGTGGAAGCGCGCCGAGCGGTTCAGCGCGCGCTTGTAGTAGAGCGGCGCCTCGGGCGCATAGCACGCCTTCTCCCCGCAGTTCGCGCCGCATGACTGCATCTCGAGCTGCGGGTCGACGCGCGCGCGATTCGCGAACTGGTGCAGCGCGCGCTCCGCCCAGTTCGGGAAGCCACCAACGCCCTCGCCGATCGCCAGTGCAGGGCGAGACGCCAGTGAGACCAGCAGCAGCGACACGAGACAGAGCGCGATTCGAACCAAGTTGCGCGGCCTCGCCGTTCGGGGTTCGCCGTCTGTTTCGTCCGATCGAAGTACCGCCTTGCGCTCGTGATCGCGGATGTGCAACTCGCGATCCACGGCACTGGGGATCCAATCCGGAGCGCGGGGTCTTCTATGAATCTTTCGAGATCGGCGACCGCCCGGCCACCGAAGTGGCGCCCCGACCCCGGTCGGGGCTGTCGGCATTCGAGCGCGAAAGATGGGCGAGGATTGCTTCGTTCACGGCTTCGGAGTTCTCGAGCGCAACCGCGTGGCCTGCTCCCGGTACGAGCAAGAATTCTGCACCTGGGATTGCTCGTGCCACCGCCGCAGCGTCGGGCGTCAGCAGATCATCGGCGCCCGCGACCACGAGCGCCGGCACCGAGATTCCGCCGAGGTCCGTGCAGCGCGTGCCCGACCATGCGAGGAGTCCCGCGGCCTGCCGCACCAGCGTGGCGGCCGGAACGCGCGCGACGATCTCCGCGAGGCCGCGGACGTTGCGGGCGCGCATGCGCTCGTCTGCCAGCGTCGCGGCGCCAAAGAACCAGGGCACGAGCGCGCGGGCGAGCGTTTCGGGCGACGCCTCCTCCGCGAGCCGGCACCAGGCGTCCAGCACCGCGACCAGCCGTGGCGACGCCGCGACGAAGGGGGTCACCAGCACGAGCGAGCGCACGCGCCCCGGGTGCGTCAACGCGAGTTCGAGCGCGACGGCGGCACCGAGACTCGCGCCAATCACGTGTGCGCGGCCGTCGAACGCGCACGCTGCATCCTCCGCCATGCGCGTCACGTCGTACGAGTCGGTCGGCGGGGCATCCGATCCCGCGACACCGCGCGGATTCACACCGAGCACGCGAAACGAGGACTCGAGCGCCGGCACCTGTCGCGCAAAGGCCGCGACGTCCGTGCCAAAGCCGGGCAGCAGCACGACGGAGTCACCGCGCCCCGTCGCTGGCACCTCGAGCGCGACGCCGGGCGCCACTTCGATGCAGTGCTCGTGTCGCGCCACCCAGGCGTCGACGTCCTCGCGCGTGACGCGTCCACCCGGCCCGCTGCCGGGCACCCGTGCGGCGTCGACGCCGAGTTCGCGCGCGCGCGCGCGCGCCGCGGGAGCGATCGGCTTGCGAGCCCCACGCGGGGTCGCGACTTCTAGCGCGGTGGCAGCGCGCGGCGCTGCGGTTGCGCTCGCCCGCGGCGCTTCAGGGTGATCGTGCACGATGCGGAACGATTCGGCGTCGAAGGGTTCGTCCTGCGTCGCGGCGATCGCACCGAGCAGCGTTCCGCACGGGACCGTCGCGTCCACCGCGACGTAGAGGTGTCGCAAGAAGCCGCTCGCGGTCGCCTCGATCTCGACCTCGGCCTTCTCGGACTCGATCACCAGCACGATCTGCCCGCGCGCGACGGTCGCGCCGAGCGGCAGTGGCCACGCAACCACACGCCCTTCCTGCATCGACATGCCGAGCTTCGGCATCGCAATCGGCGTCGGCATCAACCCATCTCGCGCACGGCGGCGATCACCTTTTCCGCGCTCGGGAGGAACGCGTCCTCGAGGATGGCGGCGAACGGGACCGGCGTGTGCGGGGCCGTCACGCGCTTTACGGGTGCGTTCAGGAAGTCGAAGCCGCGATCGACACACAGCGCTGCGACGTCGCTCGCGATCCCACAACGCGGCGTCGACTCGTCGACGACGACCAATCGGCCGGTCTTCTCGAGCGACGCCAGAATGGCCGCTTCGTCGAGCGGCTGGAGCGAGCGCAGGTCGAGCACCTCGGCTTCGGTGCCCTGCCTCGCGAGCTGCTCGGCGGCCGCGAGCGCGACCGCAACCGTCGCGCCGAATGCGACGAGTGTCACGTCGCCGCCCGCGCGCACCACCTTCGCCTGTCCGATCGGAACGGTGTAGTCGCCTTCCGGTACCTCGCCGCGCAGCATCAGCACACCCTTGGCTTCGCAGAAGATCACCGGGTCATCGTCGCGGATCGCTGCGAGCAGCAGGCCCTTGGCGTCGGCGGGATTCGACGGGATCACGGTCTTGAGTCCGGGGATGCCCGTCGTCATCCAATAGAGCGACTGCGAGTGCTGCGCCGCGGAGCGCATTCCTGCGCCCGACACGGTGCGCACCGTGAGCGGCACGCGCGCCTTGCCGCCGAACATGTAGCGGAGCTTGGCCGCCTGGTTGAGCAGCGGGTCGAGACACACGCCGAGGAAGTCGATGAACATCAGCTCGGCGACGGGACGGAGTCCGGTGGCGGCGGCGCCGACCGCCGTGCCGAGGATGCCCATCTCGGAGATCGGCGTATCGAGCACGCGGCCCGGGAAGCGCTTCACGAGGCCCTTCGTCGTGCCGAGCACGCCGCCCATCTCCTCTACGCCCTCGGCGTCGCGCGCGCCGCCTCCGGCCACGTCCTCGCCGAGCAGGATCACGTCTGGATCACTCGCGAGCGCGATCGCGAGCGCTTCGTTGATGGCTTGACCGGTGGAAAGGATGCGCGGCATGGCGTCACTCGCTCACGTAGACGTCGGTGGTGACGTCGCTGGCATCGGGGAGCGGTGCGGCCTCGGCCGCGCGCACCGCGGCGTCGAGCTCGGCCGCAACCTCGCCGTCGAGGTGGCGCAGATCGTCCCCATCCAGCAGCCCGGCCTCGACGACGCGCCGCTCGAAGTGATCGAGCGGATCGCGCCGCTGTTTCCAATCCTCCGCCTGCTGCTTCGGACGGTACGCGAGCGTGTCGCCGACGTAGTGGCCGTAGAAGCGATACGTCTTGCACTCGAGCAGCGTCGGGCCCTCGCCACGGCGCGCGCGCTCGATCGCCTGCCCGGCCTTCTCATAGACGTCGAAGAAGTCCATGCCGTCGGCGATCGCGCTCGCCATCGCGTAGGAGCGCGCGCGCTCGGCGATGTCGGCCACCGGCACGACGAACTCCGTCGGCGTGAACTCGCCCCAGCCGTTGTTCTCGACCACGTAGAGCGCCGGCAGTTTCCAGTTCTGCGCCATGTTGAGCGACTCGTGGAACTGCCCCTGATTGGAAGCGCCGTCGCCGAAGAAGGCCACGCCGACGCCGCCCGTCTTCTTGATCTGCGCCGTCAACGCGGCGCCTGTCGCGAGTGGGATGCCGGCGCCGACGATGCCGTTCGCGCCGAGCATGCCGCGGTCCATGTCGGCGATGTGCATCGAACCGCCCTTGCCTTTGCAAAGGCCGGTCTTGCGGCCGAACAGCTCGGCCATCATGCCGGCCACGTCGACGCCCTTGGCGATGCAGTGACCGTGGCCGCGATGCGTCGAGGCGACCCAGTCGCGCGCGTCGAGATGCGCGCACACGCCGACCGCGACGGCCTCCTCGCCGGCATAGAGATGGAGAAAGCCCGCCATCTTCCCGGCGAGCACCAACTCCTGGAGCTTCTCCTCGAAGCAGCGGATCATCCGCATCTTGCGATAGGCATCGAGCAGTCGATCGCGCGGGAACTGCATGACGGCATCCCTCCA
Source organism: uncultured Spirochaetales bacterium (assembly GCA_964353555.1). GTDB lineage: Bacteria > Myxococcota_A > UBA9160 > UBA9160 > PR03 > PR03. Next base: position 613 of record CAYGWM010000060.1, on the reverse strand, counting down.
GCCCTTGTTGCGAAGGGCTCCTGCAACATCTCGTGAGTCCGGGCGGCTCAGGATAGTTCCGCGATCCGCCCGCCGCCTCGACGAAGCGGCCGCGCGCGTCGATGCACCCATCAGCCAAGCGGCGGCAGAACGCGCGCTGCCCGCGCAACTGCGCGGCGGGACAGCGTGCCCACTCTGGTTCAAGCGCGGATCCGAAAGCGAAAGACTCAGCGCACCGAGACGGAGCCGTTCGAGGTGCGGAGCTTGATCGGGACGCCGCCGAGACCGAGCGCGCCAGCGAGGCGGCCACCGGTCGAGTGGGTGCAGCGCGAGAGCGAGCGCTGGCTACGGATGATCCCGTTGTCGACGCGCACGTCGACGTCGGCGTCGACCGCATCGGGCAGCGAGAGTGCAATGCGGCCGTTGCTGGTCGCCAGCACTACCGGCCCGCTCACTTCGCTGAGTTCGGCGTCGATCACGCCGTTCGAGGTGGCGGCGTCGATCGCGCCGCAGTGCCGCGACACTTCGATCTTGCCGTTGCTGGTGCGCGCGACGAGTCGGCCCTTCACGCAGGCGCAACGCACCTTGGCGTTCGACGACTGGATCTCGACGTCGCCTTCGATGTTCTCGACCG
>CAYGWM010000059.1:0-25127 GCA_964353555.1 uncultured Spirochaetales bacterium | reverse complement strand
GGTCCTCGAGAACGGTGATCAGGATCTGTGTGCCCTGCGCGCCGCCGGTGATCAGCACGGTCGCCTTGCGTCCGCCCTTGCGCGCGGTGACCAGGTGCGTGCCCGCGGCGCTGTTCTGCTTCTCCAGCTCCCAACCGCGCGCCGGTAGCTCGGTGCCATACCACGCGGAGACTTGCTCGGGCGGATCGTCGCTGCGCAGGTTCACGATCGTGCCGCGCTCTGGCGACGACATCGACGAGATCGGCAGCGCCTGCCCGTAGAGCGGAACATCCGATGCGAGTTTGGGGGGCGGCTCGGAAGCGCCGGAGTCATCGGCCTTGCCGGAGTCGATCGCGGGCGCCGGCACCGCTGCGGCGGGAGCGGGCTCGCGCATCTCGGCCGCCGGAGGCGTTGCGGGCGGCGGTGCGTTCGACTCGCGGTTGCATCCAAACGCGAGCAGCGCGACCGCGGTCGTCGAGCACGAGATCAGGCGTCGCAGGCGTTGCATTGCATCTCCATCGAGCGGTGGCGCGCGATGCTAACAGACGCATCTTTCTGCAGACGCGGCGGGCCCCTACTCTCCACCCCGCTTTGATGTTCACCCGTTTGCGCAAACGATCCGCCGCGGAACGGCGCCTACTCATCGTCGGCGTCGTGGCGCCGCTTGCAGCCGTGTTCGCGCTGGCGTGTGGACCTGGCGATCGCGAGAAGCCGAGCGCCGCGAAGGCGAATCGCACCGCCCTGGAGGACGCGAAGCGGCCGGGCTCGCATCCCGAAGTCAGCGAGCGGCTGCAGATCGATCGCGAATCGGTGCGCAGTCCCGCCGACGGGAAGGGTCGCGCGCTACTGGTGCGCGAAGCCGGAGAGCCGGAGGTGATCCGGATCGGCGAGTTCCACCGCTTCCGCTTCGTCTACGAAGCCGGACCGCTCGGCATCGCGGTCGGTGGCAGGGTCTATTTCCAGGTCTCGCCGTTCTTCGGTTGGTCGAAGATCCAGACGTCCGCCGAAGATCTCGCCGGCTACACGACCTTCTCGACCGACGCGGAGGGCGTCGAAGTGGTCGCGGATCGCATGGAGAATCCATATCTGCTGCCGATCGCGATCCGCGGACGCGCGCTGCGCGAAGGCGAGCGCGTGAGCTTCGTGTATGGCGCCGGCGAGCGCAAAGCGCAGGTCGACCGCTTTGCCGAGCGCGGCGAGCGATTCTGGTTTCACGTCGACGGGGACGGCGACGGCATCCGCGAGATCGTGACCGACTCGCCCACGATCGACGTACTTCCGGGCCCCGTCGTGCAATGCATCTTGACGCTGCCGGCGACGGCACGTCCGGGCGATACGGTGTCGCTGGTTGCCGCGCTGCTCGATCGCAGTGGCAACGGGTGGAACCCGGAGGCGGCGACGCTTACCTTCGTCGACCCGCCCCTGGGGCTGCGCCTTCCGGAATCCGTGCGCTTCGAGCCGGCCGATCTCGGCGTGCAGAAGATCGACGTCACGGTCGTCGGCGATGGCGTGCAGCGCGTGAAGGCGCGCGTGCTTCGCGCTGGCGATGGTGTGTCGATCGAGGCCGAGAGCAATCCGATGCTGACGGGCGCTGACGCGCCGCGGCTGCTCTTCGCCGATCTGCACGGCCATACGAACTGGTCCGACGGCACGGGCGTCCCCGAGGACTATTTCCGCTATGCGCGCGACGTCGCGGCGCTCGATGTCGTCGCGCTCACCGATCACGATCACTGGGGCACGCCGTTCCTCGACGCGAGCGCCGATCGCTGGAAGCAGATCGAGACACTCACCGAAGAGTTTCACACGCCCGGCCGCTTCGTCACCGTGCTCGGCTTCGAGTGGACGAACTGGACCTATGGCCACCGCCACGTGCTCTACTTCGACGGACCGGGTCCGGTAATTTCATCCGCCGACCCGAATGCCCAGACGCCCACACAACTCTGGGATGCGCTGCGCGGTCGGCAGGCGCTGACCTTCGCACACCACTCGGCGGGAGGACCGGTCGCGACGGATTGGTCGTTCGCGCCCGACCCGGTGCTGGAGCCGATTACCGAGGTGGTGTCGGCGCACGGCAGCAGCGAGGCGCCCGACTCGCCGCTGCCGATCTACAACCCGATCGCTGGCAACTGGGTGCGCGACCAACTCGTGCGCGGATACAAACTTGGCTTCGTCGGCAGTGGCGACAGCCACGACGGTCATCCCGGTCTGACGCACCTCGCGGCGGCGAGCGGCGGCCTCGCAGCGATCTGGAGCGAGCCGACCCGCGAGGGCGTTCTCGCCGCGTTGCGCGCGCATCGCAGCTACGCGACCAACGGACCGCGCATCATCCTGCGCGCATCGCTGGCGGGCCATCGCATCGGCGAGACGGTCTCAGCCGCCGAGCTGGCGCAGACGGCGAGCGAAGGTCGCGACACGCTGTTGACGGTGCAGGTGATCGCGCCGGCGCCGCTCGCGCGCGTCGACGTGATCCACGGTCGCGACGTGGTGCAGCAGCTCGATGCCGAGGGTCGCCGTGAGATGCTGGTAAGCTGGGCGGTCCCCGAGCTGCACGCGGGCGAGTTCCTCTACGTGCGCGCGGTGCAGCAAGATGCGGGTGTCGCGTGGTCGAGCCCCTGGTTCATCGAGTGAAGCGAGGACGATCATGGAACTGAGTTTCGCACCCGAGTACGAGGCCTTTCGCGCGACGCTACGCGCGTTCCTGGAGGCGAATCGCGAGCGCGCGCCGCGCGGCGGGATGGTCGCTGGCACGGGTACCCGGGACCCTGCGTCGATCGCCTGGCAGAAGCTGCTGATCGAGCACGGCTACGCCGCACGAACGATCCCGAAGCGCTACGGCGGCTACGGTGCGGACGCCGACATCCTGCTGCGCGTGATCCTCGACGAGGAGTTCGCACGCGCCGGGGTCTCGTCCGGCATCGGCGGCCAGGGACCCGAGATGCTGGTGCCGACGCTGCTCGAACACGGGAGCGACGAGCAGCGCGAGCGCTGGATCGGCCCGACGATCCGCGGCGAAGTGGTCTGGTGTCAGGGCTACTCGGAGCCGAACGCGGGCAGCGATCTCGCCAACGTGCAGACGCGCGCCACCGAAGACGGCGATCACTTCGTCGTGAACGGCCAGAAGATCTGGACGACGACGGCGCACCTCGCCGACATGATGTTCGGCCTGATCCGCACCGAGCCCGGCGAGAGCAAGCACGGCGGCCTCTCGTACGTGCTGATCCCGATGACGACGCCGGGCATCGAAGTGCGCCCGCTCGGCACGATGACCGGCCGCGCGGAGTTCAACGAGGTGTTCTTTACCGACGTGCGTGTGCCGCAATCGAACGTCGTGGGTCGGCGTGGCGAAGGCTGGAAGATCGCCAACACGACGCTGAAGCACGAGCGCAACATGCTGGCGTCGTCGGGGATGCTCGAGGCGGGGTTTGCGCGGCTGGTCGACGCGTTGAAGGCCGAGAGCCGCGACGGCCGCCGTGCGATCGACGATCCGGTGCTGCGCGATCGGCTGGTGAAGCTGCAGGCGCGCGTCGTCGCGTCGAAGGCCCACTCGATGCGGATGCTCACCTGCGGGCTGAAGAAGCAGATGCCGGGCCAGCCTGGGACTTCGGAGGGCGCAGCCGCGCTGGTGACGAAACTCTGGGGCTGCGAACTGTCACACCAGATGGCGGCGCTCGCGATCGACTCGATGGGCGAGATCGGCGTGCTCTACGACGGCTCGAAGCACGAGCGCACGTTCGGGCTCTGGCAGTTCCTGTACATGTTCTCGCTCGGACTGATCATTGGCGGCGGCACCGCGCAGATCCAGAAGAACATCATCGCCGAGCGTGGACTCTTGATGCCGCGCGAACCGAAGGTCGGAGGAGAGCGCTGATGGACTTCGGACTCAGCGACGAACAGAAGCTGCTCGAACAAACACTGCGCCGCTTGCTGGCCGAGGTGACGCCGCCGTCGCGCGTGCGCGAGATCATGAACGGCGAAGCCGCGCACGATCCGAAGCTGTGGGAGCAGCTCGCCGAACTGGGCGTCGCGGGGATGCTGGTGCCCGAGTCGCAGGGCGGCGGCGGTCTCGCGCTGCTCGATGCGGCGATCGCGATGCAGTCACTCGGACACGGCGCGACGCCGGCGCCGTTCCTCTCGACCAGCGTGCTCGCGCCGGTCGCGCTCGCCGCGGGAACGCCCGCGCAGCAGCGCGCGTGGTTGCCGCGCATCGCGGCGGGGGACGCGCTGCTCGGTGTCGCCGCGACCGAGGTCGTCAACAAGCGCGCCGATGCAGGCATGCGCGAAGCAGGCGGACGGCTCCATGGCAATGCGCTCTTCGTCCTCGACGCCGCCGCCGCCGACGCATTCCTGGTCGCGATCGACCGGGATCGCATCGCGCTCGTGCCGCGCGACGGGGCGGGGCTCACCGTCACGCTCTTGAAGACGATCGATCGCACGCGACGCGTCGCAGAATTGGTCTTCGAGGACGTCACGCCCGCGGAGTGGATCGGCGGACACGACGGCGTGGTGGGACTCACCGATCGCGTGCTCGCGGCCGGTCGCATCGCACTGGCCGCCGACATCCTCGGCGCCTGCGAGCGCGCGATCGAGCTGGCCGTCGCGTACGCGAAACAGCGCGAGCAGTTCGGTCGCCCGATCGCGACGTTCCAGGCCGTGAAGCACCTGTGTGCGGAGATGGTCGCGGAGCTGGAGCCCGCGCGGTCGCTGGTGTGGTACGCGGCCTATGCGTTCGACGAGCGACCCGAGGAGGCGTCGCTGCTGGCTCTGCACGCGAAGGCGCATCTCGCGGAGATCGGCACCACGATCGTTCGCACCGCCACCGAAGTACACGGCGGCATCGGCTTCACCGACGGCTACGACCTGCACCTCTGGTTCAAACGCGTCGGCCTCGATCGCCAACTGCTCGGCGGCCCCGAACGCCTACGCGAGGAAGCCGCCGCTCGACAGTGGTAGGAAGCCGCCGTTTTGGAGGTTGCAGGATGTCTGCTTTCGTCGTCATTGCGATTCTCTGGGGCTTGTTCGCCGTCACGCACATGGGGCTCTCGAGTCAGGCGTGGCGGCCGCGGTTCGTGGCGACGCTCGGCGCGCAGGGTTTTCTCGGCGCGTACTCGGTGTTGGCGATCGCGGTGTTCACGGCGCTCGTGTGGTTCTACATCGGGCATCGCCATCAGGGCGCGCTGCTGTGGTCACCGTCGCTCGGCAGCGTCGAGCTCTGGGCGATCTACGCGATGCAAGCCGTCGCGTGGTCGCTCGTCGTGGCGGGCGTGATGAGTCCGAGTCCCGCTGCGTTCGTCGTTGGCGAAGCGGCGCGACCGGGCGCAGCGCGCGGCGTGCATCTGCTGACGCGCCATCCGGTTTTCATGGGCGCCGGGCTCTTCGGTGCGCTGCACCTGCTCGGGATGGGCTTTGCGTCCGACGTCGCGTTCTGGGCGGGCTTTCCGCTCTTCGCGCTACTCGGCTGCGCGCACCAGGACCACCGCAAGCTCGCGACCGAAGGCGCCGACTACCGCGCATGGCACGAGCGAACGCCGTTCCTTCCATTCACCGGCCGCGAAACGCTGCGCGGCCTGCGCGAGTTGTCGCCGCTCACGATCCCGATCGGCGTCGCGCTCGCCACCGGTCTACGACTGCTCCACGGTCCGCTCTTCCACTGACACCGTTTCAGCTGGCTACCCCGTGGGGCCAAGAGCTTTTTTCTTGCCCCCCCGGCCCGGTGAGAGGATGGGGCTCCCAATCCGTAGCGCGGCATTGCGCGAGGGAACCCCAATGTACAGGCGACCGATCCATTCCGTATTGATCCCCGCCTTCTGTGCGTGCGCGCTTCTACTCGCAGGGCCAGTCATCGCCGCGCCGCCGACCGTGCCCGCCTCGCTTCCGTACCAGGGTCTGCTGCTCGACGGCCTCGGGCAGCCGCGCACCGGCAGCGTCGATCTCACGGTGCGCGTCTTCGATGCGGTGGTCGGCGGCACTCTCGTCTACAAGCAGAGCTTCCCGGCGGTGTCGCTCGCGGACGGCGTCTTCAGCGTGCAGCTCGGCCCGAACGGCGAGGCGTCCGACGCGCCGGCGAACCCGCTCACCAACGATCTCGCGATCGCGCTCGGCGGCGATGCCGGTGCGACATCACCGGTGCGCTTCCTCGAAGTGATGGTGGGTAGCGACGGCGCGCTCTCGCGCACGCAGATCCTGTCGTCGGCGTACGCGCTGCGCGCGACCAGCGCGGCGACGGCAGACACGGCGGCGACGGCGCTGACCGCAAACGACGTCGCGAACGTCGGCGGCGTCGATGCGAGCTTCGTCACGCAGACGCCCCCGCCCACCAACATCACGCCCACCTCGTTCAACGTACAGGTGGGCCCGCAGCCGGCGGGCTTCGTCAACGTGGCCGTCACCAACGCCAACGGCCAGGCGCACACGGCCACGAGCCCGTTCGAGTTTCTCACCTCGCTCGCGCATACCATCACACTCGCGGCAAATCGCACCACGTTCGACGTGCGCCCCGGTACGCTGGAAGTCATACTCGGCGGCAGCGGATCGCTGCTGCACCTGTTGCTCGACAAGAACGATGACGGCGATTTCGCCGACGCGGGCGAAGATCAGACGCTCAGCTCCAGCGCCGGCTCGGATGCGGCGCTCGCGCTGAACGGCGCGGGCAACGCGCTGATCGCGACGCAGACGAAGATCGTGGTCGGCGTGACGGACTGAGACGGTCTAGCCGATGATCACGCCTCGAAGCACAGCTTGAAGCGGCGCCCGGCTCGCTCAACCGATCGCCCTCGGTGGCCAGGCGCGCGCGGCCAGGCGATCGGCGTCGCGTCGCCGGCGATCGCCTCGCCGACGCGGATGCCCATCCGATCGACGGATTGGCGAGGAGAAAGGGGACGGTCCTCGATGTGGACGGGCAGAGGACTGGAGGGACACACCCGGCCGGGCCGGCACGCGACGCATGGTACCGGGACGCCGCGACACGGCGAGGCGCGTCCAGCGCGCGTTTCGAGTCGAGGCGTGTCCCCTTAGTCCCCAGCCAGTCCTCGATGAGGACCGTCCCCTTTCTCCTCAGTCCCTCAGCGCATCGCGCGGAGGACTTGCTCGAAGAGGCGTTTGATCGTGGGGGTGAGGCGGGTGCGCATGTAGGCGTTGGCGACGGCTTTGACGGCTTCGGACTGGGTGGGGTAGGGGAAGATCGTGCCGGCGAGTTTGCCGAGGCCGATGTGGGCGGTGATCGCGGTGGTGAGCAGGCTCACGATCTCGCCGCCGTGGCTGGCGACGACCGTCGCACCGACGACCTGATCGGTACCTTTGCGGACGTGCACGCGGACGAAGCCGTCTTCTTCGCCGTCGCAGACGGCGCGATCGTTCGCTTCGAGCTTCACGGTATACGTGTCGAGCGGGATGCCGCGCGACGCGGCGTCGCGCTCCGAGAGTCCGACGTGTGCTAGCTCCGGATCGGTGTAGGTGCACCACGGCATCACCAGCGACGAGAGTTTCTTGCGGCCGAAGAACAGAGCGTTCTGGACGGCGATCTTCGCCGCGGCGTCGGCCGCGTGCGTGAACTTCCACGCCATGCAGCAATCGCCCACTGCGAAGATGCGCGGGTTCGTCGTGCGCAATCGGTCGTCGACCTGGATGCCGCGATCGGCCTGATACGCGACGCCCGCCGCTTCGAGTCCGACGTCCTCGACGTTCGGCGCGCGGCCCGCGGCGACCAGCACTTCGTCCACCGCGACGGATCCTGCACCGTCCGGCGATTCGTAGTGGACGAGTTTCGCGCCGGCTTCGCGCGCGACTGCGCGGATCTTGCAGCTGAGCACGAGGCGCACACCGTCGAGGATCAGCGCGCGCTGCACGATTGCGGCGGCGTCCGCGTCTTCGCGTTCCAGCAGATGCGCGCCGACTTCGAAGATCGTCACGGCGACACCGAGTCGCGCGAAGGTCTGGGCCAACTCGCAGCCGATCGGTCCGCCTCCGATCACCGCGAGGCGTCCGGGGTTCGCGATCAATGAAAAGACCGACTCGTTCGTCAGGAAGCCGGTCTCCGCGAGTCCTGTGATCGGTGGCGCCGCCGCGCGCGCACCCGTTGCGAGGATTGCGCGGCGGAAGCGCAGCTTCGCGCCGCCCACTTCCAGCGTGTCGCTCGCGACGAAACGGCCGTCGCCGCGAAAGACGTCGATGCCGAGCTCGTCGCGGAAGCGCTGCGCGGAATCGTGTGGCGCGATCGCCGCGCGGATCTTCCGCATTCGCTCCATCGCCGCAGCAAAGTCTGGACGCGGCGCATCCCCCGGCGGCCGCGCGAGCGCGGCGGCGATCTGCGCTTCGGCCGCGAGACGACCGGTACGGATCAGCGCCTTCGACGGCACGCAGCCGGTGTTGAGGCAATCGCCGCCGAGACGATCACGCTCGACCAGCGCCACGCGCGCGCCGAGTCCCGCTGCGACTGCAGCGGACACGAGTCCCGCCGTGCCGCCGCCGACGACGACGAGGTTGTAGCGGGGCGCCGGATCGGGATTGCGCCAATCCGACGGGCGAACCGCGTCGAGCAGCGCCTGGTCGTGTGCGTCGATGGGGATCATGTCGGCTCCGATCGCCGGTTCGCTTGCGAGACTTCCGTGGCGTCCGTCGCTTCGCGCAGCGCACGACGCGCGGTGCGCGCGACGATCGTCGTGACCAGCAGCGTCGCGACGAGACCCAGGCCGAGCACCGCGTAGTACGCCGCTCCGCGTTGCACCGGGGCGCCACCAGCGAGCGACGCCACTTCGCCGGCGAGCTTGCCGTAATACACATAGAGCAGTGTTCCCGGCAGCATCCCGATCGACGCGATCAGCGCGTCGACGAAGCGCACGCGCGTCAGACCCAGCGCATAGTTCAGCAGGTTGAACGGGAACGCGGGCGAGAGCCGCAGCAGGAACACGATGCGGCGCCCCTGCGCGGCTACGGCGCGGTCGATCGCGGCGAAGCCGGGGTTCGCAGTGATGCGGCTCTCCACCCACGGCCTGGCGACGTAGCGCGCGACCAGAAACGCGAGCGAGGCGCCGAGCGTGGCAGCGATGAACACGTAAAGCGTCCCCCGCGCGAGTCCGAAAATCGCTCCCGCTGCGAGCGTGAGAACCGAGCCGGGCGCGAACGCGATGACCGCCAGCGCGTAGCCCACGATGAACGCGGCGGGACCCCACGCGCCGAGGCTATCGACCCAGCCTGCGAAGGCCGGCAACGCAGCACCGAGTCGGCGCCCGAGCAGGACCAGCACGAGGACGGCCGTCGCAACCAGAGCGATGCGCAGCCAGGGCGTGCGCGACGTGGCCGGGGCGGACTCGATCTGGGCGGGACTCACCGGGCGCGCCTCCTCTGTGCTGGTTTCACGGGGCCGGTCCGGCAAGCGCGGCTTGGATGCCCGGCAGGCCGCTTGGTTGCACGCGTCAGCGTCGCTTGCGTGTCGCCAGCACTGCTTGCACCAGCTCTTCGGGCACGTCCTCGCGAACCGGCCCGCTGGGATCACGTGGCCCGCAGACGCTCTTTCCGAGCGCCACGGTCATCTGGTAGGAACGGAGGTAGTGGGCACAATCGACGCACGCGGTGAGATGCTCGTCGAAGCGCTTTCGAGTCGCGGGCTCCAGTTCCCCGTCGAGCCACGCCATGATGACGTCGATGAAGTCCCGGCACGTCAGCTCTGCTCGTTCCGCCATGGATTGCTCTCGCGCTGCTGCGGAATTCCGCCCTTCGATGTCGGGGTGCCCGGGAACGGTTCAGCGGGCGGCCTCGCCGGCCATTGTCGCGACGCTAACACGGTGCTAGATGCACGGGCACTCGCGAGTCGCCCCCCGAGAGGCGCCGTGCTTGAGCTTCGCATCACCGACGGTTTGCGGCTGACCGACGTCATCGACGTCGCGTTGGTGGCCGTGCTGCTGTGGGCCACGTTGTCGTGGCTGCGCCGTGCGCGCGCGCGCATCGCGCTCGCCGGGGTCGGGATCGCCGCCGCGGCCTTCCTGATCGCGCGCCAACTCGAACTCCAGATGACGGTGTGGATCCTCCAGGGCTTCTTCGCAGTGCTGGTGATCGTGCTGGTGGTCGTGTTTCAGGAAGATCTGCGCCGGCTCTTCGAGCAGATCGCGGTCTTTGGCCTGCGGCGCAGACCGGTGTCCGCGCCGCCCGACGCGGTGGACGCGCTGGTGGGTACGGTCCGGCAGCTGGTCGGGTCGGGCGTCGGCGCGCTGTTCGTGATTCCGGGTCGCGAACCGCTCGACCGCCACGTCGCCGGCGGCATCCCGCTCGGTGGACTGCTCTCCGAGCCGCTGCTGCTCTCGCTCTTCGATCCGCACTCTCCCGGCCACGACGGCGCCGTCGCGATCGAAGGGGGGCGCGTGATGCGCTTTGCGGTGCACTTGCCGCTGTCGAACGATCACGATCAGCTCGGCAGTGGCGGGACACGTCACGCCGCGGCACTCGGGCTGGCAGAGCGCGCGGATGCGCTCTGCATCGTCGTCTCGGAGGAGCGCCGTGCGGTGTCGATCGCGCGCGACGGACGGCTGCGCGCGCTGGCGGGACCCGAACTGCTCGCGCGCGAGATCCGCCGCTTCCTCGCCGAACGCGGCCCCAAGCCGCCCGAGCGGCATTCGCGTCTGCGCGCCGTGCTGCAGCGCTGGCCAGAAGCGCTGCTCGCGACCTGCGCGTCCGCCGGTCTCTGGTTGCTGCTCGTGCCGGGCTCGACGGTGGGTGAGTTCGAGCGCCGCATTCCGGTCGAGATCGAGAATCTGCCGCCGGGCTATGCGATCGAGAGCGTCGAGCCGACCGAAGTCGAGGTCGTCTTCGAGGGTCGCCGCCGCGACGTCTATCTGGCACGCCAGCAGGCGAAGCTGTCGCTGCGCGTCGACGCACTGCTCGTTCAACTCGGACGCCGCACCTTCGATGTCGGTCCCGAGCACGTGCAACATCCCGAAGATCTCACGCCGCTCCGCGTGACACCAGTTCGGATCAAGCTGAACGTGGTGCAGAGCGGTGCGGTGAGCAGCGCGCTGCCAGGTAGGCGCGGCTAGCAGGCTGAGTCGCGACTCCGCGCCTGCCAGCCGCACGATCAGGCCGCTTCGTATCCCATCACCGCCTTCACTTCGAGGAACTCCTCGAAGCCGAAGGGGCCCCACTCGCGGCCGTTGCCCGACTGCTTGTAGCCGCCGAACGGCGCGTTGAAGTCCGGCCCGGCGCCGTTCAGGTGCACGTTGCCGGTGCGGAGCTGGGAAGCCACGCGGCGCGCGTGCTCGAGATTGCCCGATGTGACGTAGCCGGAGAGACCATACGGCGTGTCGTTCGCGATGCGGATCGCTTCTTCCTCGTCGCGGTACGGCAGGATCGACAGCACCGGGCCGAAGATCTCTTCGCGCGCGATCGCCATGTCGTTCTTGACGTTGGCGAAGATGGTCGGCCGCACGTAGTAGCCCTTGCTGAGCCCTTCCGGTCGGCCTACGCCGCCGGCGACGAGCGTCGCGCCTTCGTCGATCCCCCGCTGGATCAGGCCCTGGATCTTCTTCCACTGCGTTTCAGAGACGACCGGGCCGATCGTCACGCCTTCCGCCGACGCCGGGCCGACCTTCACGTTCGCGATGGCGGCCTTCGCAATCGCGACGGCTTCGTCGTGGCGGCTCGCCGGCACCAGCATGCGCGTCGGCGCGTTGCACGACTGGCCGCTGTTCATCACGCAGCCCTGCACGCCGCCCGCGACGGCCTTCTGGAAATCAGCGTCGTCGAGGATCACGTTCGCCGACTTGCCGCCGAGCTCCTGCGCGACACGCTTCACGGTCGGCGCCGCCGCGATCGCAACCTGGATGCCCGCACGCGTCGAGCCGGTGAACGACACCATGTCCACGCCGGGATGCGATGCGATCGCCGCGCCGACGTTCGGACCGTCGCCGTTCACCAGATTGAAGACGCCTGCGGGCACGCCCGCCTGATGGAGGATTTCCGCCAGGATGATCGCATTCAGCGGCGCGATCTCGGTGGGCTTCAGCACCATCGTGCAACCCGCCGCGAGCGCCGGCGCCACCTTGCACATGATCTGGTTGACCGGCCAGTTCCACGGTGTGATCAGACCGCAGACGCCGATCGGCTCACGCACGATCATCGTCGTCCCGCGCTTCTGCTGGAACTCGTAGTCCTTCAGCACGGCGATCGTCTGGTTCAGATGCCCGATGCCCGTGGCGGCCTGCGCGGCCTTCGCGAGCCACAGCGGCGCGCCCATCTCCTGCGAGATCGTGCGGGCCAGCTCGTCATAACGCGTCATGTAGACGGCCGCGATCCTTTGGAGCAGCGCGAGCCGCTCCTCCTTCGTGGTCCGCGAGTACGCAGGGAACGCGGCGCGTGCGGCCTTGACGGCGCGATCCACGTCCTCGGCGCTGCCGAGGCTGATGCGTCCGATCACCTCCTCGGTGGAAGGATCGATGACGTCGAGGGTGGCGGGCTTCACCGGGTCCACCCAGCGGCCGTCGATGTAGAACTGAAGATGCTCCTGCATGAGATCCTCCATGCCGCAGCGGCGGCCGTTGGTAGGGAGCTTCGTAATTCCCGCCAGGGTATAGCGAAGGGTCCGCTACGGCGCGGTGGATCGCGACGCCGCGGATCAGCGCAACGTTGGCGCCGCGCCGCTGCGCCGCACCCTCGCTCCGGCGAGCGGCGGGTCCAACGCGTGCAGGTCGGGCGCGATGGCGCGCTCGGTCGCCGCCTCCATCGCGCGGAAGCGGCGCACCAACTCCTCGCCGAAGGGCGTCAGACGTGCGCCGCCGCCCGCGCGGCCACCACTTGCCGTCTCGACGACGGGCCGGCCGAAGCCCTGATTGAGGTCGTCGATCAGTTCCCACGCGTGGCGGTAGGCCATCTGCATCGCGCGCGCCGCCGCCGAGATCGAGCCGTGTTCGCGCACGCGCTCGAGCAGTTCGACCTTGCCCGGCCCGAGCGTGTGATCGCCTGCGAGATGGATGTGGAGTCGGACGCGGGCCACAGAGATCTCCTTCTCAGTCGGGCGGCTCGAGAACGCTGCGGTCGAAGAAGCCGGCGAGGTCGTGGCCAGCGATGCGCTCCGAGACGGCGCGGAAGTGGGAGAGCGAGATCGCTTCCGGGGCTTCGACCAGCGCGCGCACGACGTCGTCGAGACTGTTGCGTCCGCCCGAGAAGCGGCGGATCTGCTGGTCGAGTTCGCGCAGCAGCGTGACGGCGTGCGCGGTCGTCGCAGCGGTCGATCGCGCGACGGTCACGCGCTTCACCGCGCGTCCCTTCTCGGCGATGCGTTCGAGCGAGCGCTCGTAACGGCGCTTCGAAATCGTCTTCGAGCGCACCAGCGCTTCGAGCGAATACAACTCGGCGAGACCTTCGACGGCCCAGTCGCCGCCCGGCCCAGCGCGCGCGCGCAGCAGCACGTGCACCACCTCGTGTAGGACCGGACTCGTCCCATCTTCGGCGATCAGCGGCAGGCTCGTGTGCAGGTACGCGCTCTTTGGAGCCGAGAGCCCGCCGCGCCACATCGGGTCGGCGGCGCCGACGATCGTGATGCGATCGGGGAGCGGCATGATCTTGCGCAGCACCGGAAGCGTCCAGCGCAGCAACGCGAGCACATCCTGGCGTCGCATCCCGTTGCCTACCGGCGCGCCAATTCCGATGCGCATCCCTGCTACGCGCTCGCGCAGCACGCCGAGGCGTCCCAGCAACAGCCAGCCGACGGGGCGATCGAAGCGGCGCTCGGGTCGTTCGATTGCCCAGCTGTCGTCGCCGAGCGGCGCGTACGGAAGCAGCGCCGACCAGCCTTGCGGGAGCACCAGCTGCAGCACGGCTCGGCTCTGCGCGTGGCCTTCGGTCCGGACGCGCGCAGGGGGCACCAGGTCGTCACCGCGCAACAGCGCGAACGATCGCGTGCAGCGCGCGTCGTAGCTGCTCTCGTCGCGCAGGTGGTCGATGCGCACCGCGTAGTGCAGCACGCCGCCACCACGCGGCGGTGTCCACGCGACGGTCGCTTCCTCGACCACCACGTGACCATCGCCGTGGAACGCGAGCTGGCGTTCCGGATCGACCCGGAAGCGCAGCGAGCGGAACACATTCGCGGGATCGGTCACGTGCATCGCGACGTGCGCGGTCTTCTCGGTCGGGACGATGCGCACCTCGTAGCGGACGTCGTAGCTCGGCGCAGGCGGCGCCGGCAGCGACTGCGCGCGGACGCTCGCCGCCGCGGCCATGCAGAGCGCGAAAGCCGCGAGCGTCAGCAGGCGCCGACTCACGCCGCTGCCTCCGCGCGGCACGCGATCGAGAGTGCGAGCGCGATGCGCTCCGCGGCGCTCCGATCCGGCGCGATCTCGCGGTCGATCGCGCGCAGGCGCGGCAGCAAGCCGGCGCGGTTGGCGAGTTGGATCATCAGGCCGGGTCGCGCGTTCATCTCGAGTAGCACCGGTCCGCGCGCCGCATCGACCACGAGATCGGCGCCGACGTAGCCGAGTCCCGTCTCGTCGGCGGCGCGCAACGCGTAGCGGAGCACGTCCGCGAAGCCGGGGATCGCGTGCCCGATCAGCGTCGCGCCCGTATCAGGATGGCGGCGGATCGGACGGCTGTTCAGGATTGCGTGCGTGGTGCGACCGGTTTCGAGATCGATACCCGCCGCGACGGCGCCCTGGTGCAGGTTGGCGCGTCCGCCGGAGCGCAGCGTCGGCAGCCGCGTCATCGCCATCACTGGGACGCCGCGGTAGACGATCACGCGCACGTCGGGCACGCCCTCGCTGGCGAGCGCCGCCAGCTCGGGGTGCACGAGCAGGCGCTCCTCGACGATCGCGGTGTCGGTCTGTCCCGCGATCGCGTAGAGACCCGAGATCACGCCCGCAGCGTGGTAGGCGAGATCGTCGAGCGTGATGCTGCGTCCGCCCGCGAGTCGGAATCGGGCGCCGTCGCGTTCGCGCACCACGAGGATCCCGTTGCCCATCGCACCGCGGGCGGGCTTCAGCACGAAGCTCGTGAGCTTCGCCATCGCCCCGCGCAGCCGGCGAACTTCGAAGTGATGGCGCGCGACCGCAAGCAGGGGCGGCGTCGGAATGCCCGCGCGCGCACACAGCTCCTTCGTGCGCAGCTTGTCGTCGACCATCGGATACGCCGAGCGCGGATTCCAGCGCAGCGTGAACTCGGCGTTGCGGCGGTTGATGCCGAGCACACCGCTGCGGCGCAGCGCGCGCAAGATCTTCATGCCGCCGTCTCATCGGTGTCGGCGAAGGAGCGGAAGCGCACCAGGTCGAGCAGCCGATAGCCGGTGTAGCCACCGATCCAGACCAGGATGCCCATCACGCAGAACGTCAGCTCCGGGAACGAGAACATCACGTATTCGGCGGTCGGATCGCGCAGGATCGGGTAGACGGCGATCGTCACCAGCAGCGAATAACCCGAGCGGACCAGCGCGGTGCGCATGCCTTCCTCGGCGATCGCGATCGAGAAGCGCTCGATCAACATCGTCAGGATCACGATCGGGAACAGTACGCCGGAGAACAGCTCGCGCGTCTCGAAGCGCCGGCCGAGCAGCGCGAACGCCGCGACGCCCAGCACCACCAGGCACAGCAGGATCGCGAGCCGCGGCACCAGCAGCAGGCGCAGCCGTTCGAGCACGAGCCGGCCGAACACGCCCACACCGATCACCCCCACCACCATCGCGAGACCGACGTAGATCGGCACGTTGCGCAGTGCAAACGCGATCAGTACCGGCATGAAGGTGCCGAAGGTCGGCACGCCGATCAGATTGCGAAAGATCGCGACGATCAGCGCGCCGAGCGGCAGCGCGAGCAACAGGCGCAGCGCCGACTGCGTGGCGACCGGCAACCGGTACAGCGAGAGCGCACGCAGTACACGGTTCGGCGGCACCATCATCGCCGCCAGCTCCTCGCTGCGCAGGTGCTCGCGCAGCGCTTCGTAGTGATGGGTGACGGCTTCGGCACCGGTCGCATCGACGCTCGCGAACGAGCCCGCTCGCAACACGACGAGTGACGCGGGGCGCGCCGCGAAGAAAGCGCCGGTGGGGGAGAGCGGCACCCACGCGCCGCCCGCCCAGGCTTCGGCCCACGGCGTTTCGCGCGGTGTGGCGCCACTGCGCAGCTCGAGTCCGGTGACGGGACGCGCCGGTACGCCGGCGGCGCGCACCAACGTGACGAGCAGTGCCGTCTTGCCGCGCTCGCTGCCGGCACGGTTGGCGAGCGCGAGCAGCGCGTCGTCGGAGCCGCCCGGCGTCGTCGCCACTTCGTGCGCCACCATCGCGTAGATCGAACGGATGCGGCCCGCCACGTCGGTCGCGGGCGGAAGCGCGAGCATCTGCAGCGTCGCCGCGATCTCGGCCGCGCCGGTCGGGAACTCACGCGCGGGGCCGCCGTAGCGCTGCGCTATCTCTGGCGGCGGCTCGATGGCTACCGACGGCAGCGACGTGGGCGCCGGTGCGAGTCGCACGTGGAAGCCGTACGCGATGTCGTGAACGCCATCGAACTCACCGCGCCAGATCGCGGTGCGCTCCCCCTCTTCCGTCCTCATCGTGAACAGCAGACGGTCCGCGGAGGAGCGCTCGTCGTACACTTCCTGGCCAGGCGCGGTGGACGGCACCGGCGCGCGCACGCTGCCGCGACCGCCCGTGCCGCGCACCGTCACGTTCAGCTCGACGCCCCACAGGCCCTCCGGATCGGTGGGAAGCACGGGCAGCTCGTAGACGAAGACCTTCCAGCCGAAGATCGCGAGTCCGAAGGCGACGAGCGCAAGCCCGACGGCGGCGGCGAACCGGTTCACGCGCGCAACTACTCCGGCTTGGCGGCAGTGGCGGAGCCGGCGACCGAACGCACTTCTTCACGCAGCCGCGTCAGCAGACGTCGCGCCCAGATGAACTCTGCCGCGAGTACCGCGAGCCCGACCGGGATCACCACCAGGCCGGGTCCGGGCAGCGCGATCATCGCGACGCCGAGGATCAGTACCGTGGATCCGACCGCAAGCGCGATGATGTTGTGCGCAGCGCCGAGCGTCACGCTCGAGAGTGTCTCCGCGTCGCTCGCGAGCGGTGACGCGAGCGGAGCGGTCTCCCTCCCGGCCGCCAGCGCCGAGGCAAGGATCCCGACGCCGAGGATCCCGATGATCACCGAGAGCGACGTGATGGTCGGAATCGGCTGCGTGTGGGCGAGGATCATCTTCACGCCGACGAAGGCGAGGATGAAGACGAGGCTCTGCTTCAAGTACTTGAAGCGGTTCAGCAGCGGCGCAATCGCGAAGTAGAGGTTGCGCAGACCGAGAATCGCGAAGACGTTCGACGTGAAGACCAGGAACGGATCCTGCGTGACCGCGAAGATCGCCGGGATCGAGTCGACCGCGAAGAGCACGTCGGAACTCTCGACCATCAGCAGTACCAGAAAGAGCGGCGTCGCGGCACGGCGACCGTTCAGCTGGACGAAGAAGCGCTCGCCGTGCAGCTCCGGGGTCACCGGATAGATGCGCCGCGCCAGACGGATCACGGGGCTCTTCTCTGGATCTGGTTCTTCGTTCCCAGCGAGAAGCATGCGTACCGCGGTGAGGATCAGGATCCCGCCGAAGACGTAGATGATCCAGTCGAAGCGCGTGATCAGCGCCGCGCCGAGGCCGATCATCGCGCCGCGCATCACCAGCGCGCCGAGGATTCCCCAGAACAGCACGCGGTGTTGATACGCGAGTGGCACGCGGAAATACGAGAAGATCAGCGCGATGACGAAGACATTGTCGAGCGAGAGGCTCTGCTCGAGCAGATAGCCGGTCAGGAACTGGAGCGCTGCCGTGCGGCCCTCGATCGGATGGCCGACCGAGACACCCACGCCGAGCCAGTTGCGTTCGTAGAGGAAGAACACCAGCACGTTGAAGGCCAGTGCGAGCGTCACGTAGAAGCCGGCCCAGGCGAGCGCCTCGCCGGTGCGGATCGCGCGGCTCTCGCGATGGAAGACGCCGAGATCGAGAGCCAGCAGGCCCAGCACGAAGGCGAGGAAGCCGGCCCAGACCGCGATATCCAGCACATGCATGGGCCGCGCAGGGTACCTCGGGCCGTGGCGCTCGGATACCCTCGGCGCGATGCCGGAAGAAGATCTCTACGCGCTGCTCGGCGCCACAAAGAGCGCAACCGACGACGAGTTGCGGACCGCGTACCGGAAGCTCGCGCGAAAGCACCATCCGGATGTCAATCCCGGCGACAAGCAGGCGGAGGATCGCTTCAAGGAGATCTCGTTCGCCTACGACGTGCTGTCGGATCCCGAGAAGCGCGCGCGTTACGACGAGTTCGGCCGCCAGGGGCTCGAAGCCGGTTTCGATCCCGAGCAGGCGCGCGCATTCCACCGCTGGTCCGAGGGCGCACGCCGCTCGCCGTATCACGATCACGATCTGCAGGGCGACGCGGACTTCGATCTCGAGGAGTTGTTGTCGCGGCTGCGCGGGCCCCGCGGCTTCGAAGGCGCCGGCGCGTTCCGAAACGTTCCGCGCCGCGGCCGCGACGCGCAGGCCGAGATCGAAATCGATTTCCTCGACGCCGTGCTCGCGCGCGAGGTCGCGGTCGAGATCGAAGGGCGCGGCCGACTGCGCGTGCGCGTACCGGGCGGCGCCCAGGGCGGCACGCGCGTGCGACTCGCCGGCCAGGGCGAGCCCGGTGTCCAGAACGGACCGCCCGGCGATCTGCTGCTCACGCTGCGCGTTCGCTCGCATCCGTTCTTCCGGCGCGACGGCGACGATCTGCTGCTCGACGTGCCGGTCACGATTCCGGAACTGGTGCTCGGTGCGAGCGCGCTGGTGCCGACGCCCGACGGAAGCGCCAGCGTGCGCGTCCCGCCGCACTCGTCTCCGGGCGCGCGTTTGCGGCTGCGCGGCAAGGGCGCCGCAACGCGCGCGGGCGGACGCGGCGATCTGTTGCTGCGTCTCGAAGTCGTGTTGCCGGAAGATGGCGGTGAACGGCTCGAGGAAGTCGCGAAGTCGATGGAGCCGCTCTACGAAGGTCGCGACGTGCGCGCAAAGCTCCGAGGTGAGAAATGAGTCGCTACACGCTGCGCGAGATCGCCGAGATCCTCGGCCTCGATCCCGGGTTCCTCGAAGAACTGGCGCGCGAAGAGATCCTGACGCCCGACGTTCCCGAGGCGGGTTACTCGGAACGCATGCTCGAACGCGCCCGCGTCTGTGACGAACTGGTGCACGAGCTGGAGGTGAATCTCGCCGGCGCCTCGGTGATCGTGCGGCTGCGCGAAGAGGTGGTGGTCCTGCACCAGCACGTCCGCGTGCTGGCTCTCGAAGTCGAACGAACACGCACGCGAAACGAATAGAGTGCCACGCGCTTCTACGCGTCGTCCTTGCGGCTCGGCCGGCCGGTGCGCTCGAGCCAGCCGCGCCGGCGAAACCAGTAGAGCAGCGCCGCGGCAACCGCGAGCATCACCGCCCACAAGACGTAGTAGCCCCAGCGCGTGCGTAGCTCCGGCATGTTGTCGAAGTTCATGCCGTAGACGCCGACCAGGAACGTCAGCGGGATGAAGATCGTCGAGATCACGGTCAGCGTTCGCATCACTTCGTTCAGGCGATTGCTGACGCTCGAGTAGTAGAGATCCGAGAGTCCGACGCCGATCTCGCGGAAGGTTTCGATCGAGTCGAGCACCTGCATCGCGTGGTCGAGTAGATCGCGCAGGTAGACGCGCACCGCCTCGCCAAACGGCGAGCGCTCGTCGCGCATGATCTGGCTGATCGCGTCGCGCTGGCGCCACATCACGCGGTGGACCGACAGCAGCGTGCGTCGCACTGCGTGGAGCTGGTTCAGCGATTGCTGGTCGGGCCGGCCGGTCACGTCGTCCTCGATGTCGTTCAGCACCTCGCCGACCTGCTCGACGAACGGGAAGTACGAATCGATCACCGCGTCGAGCATCGCGTAGGCGAGGAAGTCCTCGGCCATCCGGCAGACCACGGCGGTGCCCGAGCGAATGCGTTCTTGAATCGGTTCGAACACCGGAAGGGGTCGCTCGAGAACGCTCACCAGCCAGCCCGGCCCGACGATGAGCGACACCTGCTCGATCGAGACGTCCTCGTCGTCGTTCGCCAGCACCAACTGCGTGATGATCAGATCGCGGTCGCCGTAGTCCTCGAACTTCGGTCGCTGGCCGAGGTTCGCGAGATCGGCGACTGCGAGCGGGTGGACGCCGAGCGCGTCGCGCAGCCAGTGCAGCACCGAGCCGTCGCCGAGACCTTCGATCGCGATCCACGTGACGCCCGGCGCATTCGCGGCCGCCGCCAGTTCCGCGGACGACGTCACGACGCGCTCCTCGCAGCGTCCTTCGCCATAGATGAGCGCGCGGATCGTCGTCGCGCGGGTGTGTTGCGGCAGGACGAAGGCGCCCGGGTGCGAGCCCGGCGGAGGTCTGCGGCGCGCGAACAGTCCCGCCGTGCCAGCAATCTGCATCGCGTTACTCGGGCACTTTCATGCCGCGCTGCACGGCCGGTCGCTCGGCGATGCGTTCGACCCACTGCACGACGTGCGGTTGGTCCATCAGCGGCGGCGCCGAAAGGGCGTGCAGTGGCTGGAGCCACGGGTAGTGCATGATGTCGCCGATCGAATATTCGCCGGCGAGGTACGGGCGACCGTCGGCGAGAATGCGATCGAGCACGGCGAGGATGCGCGACACCTCCTCGCCGAAGATTTCGACCATTTCGACGTTCCGCTCGGCCGCCGGTTTGCGCAGCTGCGCGCCGAGTCGTCCGAGGTTCGGTCCGATGCCGCCCGTCTGGAAGAACGCGTACTGGATGGCGTGGATGCGACCCGCCGGATCGGCCGGCAGCAGCTTGCCGTGCTTCTCGGCGAGATGGAGCAGGATCGCGCCCGACTCCCAGATCACGAGGCCGTCGTCGTCGAGCACCGGGATCTTGTGGTTCGGGTTCAGCGCCAGGAATGCGGGCGCGAGCTGCTCGCCGGCGTCGAGCCGCACGCGCTCGACTTGATACGGAAGGCCCAACTCTTCGAGCGCGATCGAAACCTTGCGACCATTCGGCGTCTGGGCCGTGTAGAGGCGAATCATCGGGATCTCCTTCGGGGCGCGGCGCGCGCACGATACCGCGGCCAGCCGGACGTGCCGCCCGAGGCAGGCGCCGCGGGGAGCCGCTATCCACTCGCGATGTTGCCCGACGCCGACGACACGCAGCGCGACCCGCTCGCGCGCGTGCTCGATCGCCTCACGCTGGCGCGCGTCGGCGACGATGTTTTCGAGGCGCCGCCCACCGGCGGGATGCGGCGACTCTTCGGCGGTCTAACGGCGGCGCAGTCCGCGATGGCCGCGATGCAGACCGCCCCGATCGGGCGCCTGCACTCGATCCATGGCTACTTCCTGCGCCCCGGGCGACCCGGCACGCCGCTGCGCTTCGAGGTCGCGCGCGTCCGCGATGGACGCAACTTCGCGACGCGTCGCGTGCTCGCCAGCCAGGGCGCCGACGCGATCTTCGAGCTGTCCGCCAGCTTCACCGATCACGAAGAGGGTGTGGCGCACGCGCACGAGCCGGCGCTCGCCGGACTTGCCGGTCCCGAGGGTCTCCCCGACTGGGAAGGCGTGCGTGCCGGCGAAACGGGCGAAGCGCCGCGACCGCACGACGCGATCGAGGTTCGCGTGGTGCGCCCGGAAGACGATCGCCCCGGCGCCAGGGCTCCTTCCACGCGGATGGTCTGGATGCGCACGCGCGGCGCGCTTCCCGAAGATCCTCGCGTCCACGCGGCGATGCTGATCTACGCGAGCGATCGCACCTTGCTGCGCACCGCCGCGCGGCTGCACGGCGGCATGAAGGATCGCCTGCCGGCGAGCCTCGACCACGCGGTATGGCTGCATCACCCGCCGCGCTTCGAAGGCTGGATCCTCTACGCGAGCGAGAGTCCGATCGCGGAGAACGGACGCGCCTGGGTGCTCGGCCGCATGCTGACGCCGGCCGGCCGGCGCATCGCGACCGTCGCGCAAGAAGGCCTGCTGCGCCGGCCGCGCGCGCCGCGCGGCTGACGCGAAACTACGACACGCGCCGACCCCAGCGCGTGGCCCAGGTGTCGAGATCGAGCAAGATGCGCGCGAGGTGTTCGGCGTCGCGTCCCGGCGCGTAGCGACCGTCGTCGCCCGCGATCACCAGTCCCGCCTCGGCGAGATCCTTCAGTCGCTGAGAGAGCACGCTCGGCGCGATGCCCGCGCTGCGCACTTGCAACTCGGCGAAGCCGAGCGGGCCGGCCTCGTGCAACTCCCACAGCACGCGCAGCGCCCAGCGCCGCCCGAGCAGATCGAGTAGCGCCATGATCGGTCGGCCGCTCGCCCGGCCGCGCACCGCACGTGCGGGGCGCGGCGTCGCGCCCGCTTTGGAACTTCGTCGCAGCGCCGCCACGCATCTCCCCCCTTCCCCGTGTTGACTATTATTTTCATAGCGATAGCTTGGGTACCGCAGCGCTATGGAAAACATAGTACAGGGAGATCGTCGATGGAAGCCACGTCCGCTGCGGAACGCATCGCCCCGCTCGCCCCGCGCGATCGCGAGCTGCTGATCCTTCGCACCTGTGCGCGCTGTGACGCCGAGTGCGAATGGGGCGTGCACGCGGTCTTCTTCCCGTCGCGCGTGGGGCTCGATGCCGCGCAGGTCGCCGCGACACGCATTGGCGCCGCCGGCGATCCAGCCTTCGCCCCGCGCGATCGGCTGCTGCTCCGCCTCGCCGACGAGCTGCATGATTCGGCTACCGCGAGCGACGCGCTGTGGAGCGCGCTCGCTGCGGAGTGGGACGACGTGCAGCGGCTCGAAATGCTGCTCGTCTGCGGCTTCTATCACCTCATCTCGTTCACTGCGAACGCGACGAGGCTCGCGGGCGAGCCGTTCGGAGCGAAGTTCCCGCGCTGAGTCAGCGCCGCCGCGCGACGGCGCTGCGCGGCTTCGGGCTCGAGCGGCTGCATCCCACCGCGAAGCGCACGAAGCGGCCGCTCGGGTAGCGGCGCGTGATGCGCTTGCCGCAGCCGCAGGCGCACAGCCGCGAACGCTTCGTCGGCACCGGGCCGAGACGACGCAATTCCTTGTCTCGATACGAGAGCGCCTTCGCGAGCGCGGCGCGCTTGCTGCCGTGAATTCCGTCCGAGAAGAAATGCGAAACCGCCCGGCTGCCCCGGCGGATGCGAACCCACCAGCCGTGGGAATTGCCATAGTCGAATCGGGTGATGTTGCGTTGCTTGCGAGCCGGCATGCGCACTTCCTTTGTTGGGCCTTGCCGCCGGTCCGGTGGGCCGCGGCTCCGCCCGAGTCCGTTCGAGTTCCCATCTTAGGCGCTAGCTTCGCTCCGTGCGCGTGGGACTCTTCATTCCCTGTTACGTCGACCAGCTCGCGCCCGCGGTCGGCGAAGCCACCGTCGCGGTGCTCGAGCGGGCCGGCTGCACGGTCGACTACGACCCCGAGCAGACCTGCTGCGGGCAGCCGTTCTGGAACCTCGGCCTCGCAGACGAAGCCGCCCGCCTCGGCCGCGCGCACCTCGAACGCTTCGCGCGCTACGACGCGGTGGTCTGCCCGTCGGCGAGCTGCGTCGCGACGGTGCGGCGCCACTACGGAACGCTCGGCGTCGGCCTGGAAGCGCCCGGCCGCCGCGCGCGCGAACGGACCTTCGAGCTGTCCGAGTTCCTGGTGCGCGAACTCGGCTGCAGCGATCTCGGCGCGCGCTTCCCGCACAAGGTCGCGCTGCTCGCGAGCTGTCACGGTCTGCGCGAACTCGGCCTCGGCCGCGCGAGCGAAACCGCCGGCGTCGCGAACGAGCCCGGCCCCACCGAGCTCTTGCTGCGCGGCGTCGCCGGACTCGAGCTGCTGACGCCCTCGCGTGACGAATGCTGTGGCTTCGGCGGCGCATTCGCGGTGGAGTTCCCGGAGCTGTCGGCCCGCATCGGACGCGACCGCCTCGCCGACCTCGCCGCCACCGGCGCCGAGTTCATCACCGCCACCGACACGAGTTGCCTGTTGCACCTCGACGGCATCCGGCGTCGCGAGGGCGCTGGGCCGCGCGCGATCCACCTGGCGGAGATCCTCGCGTCGCTTTGACTTCAAGTTCAAATCCGAGTCCAAGTCGCGATTCTGTGCGCGCCGGCGAAATCCCCGGCTTCGTACACAGCCAGCGACGATGCGTCGCGACGCTGCGCGTCGCCCAGAAGAAGAACTCCCCAGTCTCGCCGTTCGTGTCGTTCGTGTGTGTACGCATCGAGGTTCCGAAGGCCGTTCAGCACCTGACGCCTAGTCGTCGCAACGACGGCGAGCCATGCCCCGATCTCCGCGCACATGCGTTACTCCAACGCGACGCCACGTCGCAGCCGTTCATCGAACGCGAACGCATCGACGGCGCAAGGTTTGTCGAGATCCTCCAAGAGTGCTCGCAGGAACGGCGGTAGGGCGGGGCGCTGAGACGAAGACTCGTCGCCTCCTGTCACATCCATTCGCAATCGCATCGGGGCTGCCGGAATCCGCGCAGGAAGACCTCGCCGCCGCGATCCTCCATGAGATCGAAGCCGAGGATCGCTTCGACGCCGCGCTCGAAGAGCGGCGAAGTGCTGGCGCAAGGCAGGTCGGGCTGCGGGATCACGGACGCGCACGCTCGGCATCGCCCGCGCGGCGACAGGTTCGTCAGCCCCGCCCGGCCTCGTGCACGCGCTCGATCAGCGCGGACTGCGAGCGCACGCCGAGCTTCGCGAAGATCGCCTTCAGATGATTGCGGACCGTGTGCTGGCTAATGTGGAGGTGAGTCGCGATCGCAGGAACGCGCGTGGCCTGCGCGAGCATCGCGAGCACTTCGCGCTCGCGCGTAGAGAGCGGCGCGAAAGCGGGATCCGCCTGCCAGGCGGCGTCGGTCGCGGCGCCGAGGTCGGGCCGCAGACTGAGCGCCTGTAGCTCGAGGGGAGAAAGGGGACGGTCCTCGACGAGGACTGGCCGAGGACTTTGGGGACACACCTCGGCGGGGCCTGTCCCTCGAGTCCTCGTCCAGGTCACTTGGAGGACCGTCTCCTTTCTCCTCGGCGGACTAGAACACGTTTCAATTTCGCGATAAAGTGCGCCGCGAGGTCCCGCCACGAGGCCGGTGGCCCGTCCCTAGGAGACCCCCATGCGCACGCCCCTCTGCGAACGACTCGGCATCGAGTTCCCCATCTTTGCTTTCACGCACT
>CAYGWM010000058.1:7892-25144 GCA_964353555.1 uncultured Spirochaetales bacterium | reverse complement strand
CGCGGTCGCGTACACGGGGCCGCGCGGCACCGCATTCCGGATCGAGCTACCTGCTTCTGCAG
Source organism: uncultured Spirochaetales bacterium (assembly GCA_964353555.1). Lineage (GTDB taxonomy): Bacteria > Myxococcota_A > UBA9160 > UBA9160 > PR03 > PR03. The sequence continues at coordinate 25,082 of CAYGWM010000058.1, read as the reverse complement.
GCTCTGCCCCTTCGGTTCGCGCCGCCGCGAGCCGTTAAGAGCGACAAGGCGCACGCGGCCTTCTGGGCGATCGGCGCGTCACCGGCCCCTGGATGCCTATCCTTCTAGGGTGCTTCTAGGGTGTGTCTAATCTCTGCATTCTCAAGTGGGAGCGAGACCGTGCTGTGGCGCTGGCGGGCGAAAGCGGAACAGAGATATCTCGCGCGACTCGGCGAGGCGCTGCACGGGCGGCGCATGCTGGTCACCGGTGCATCGTCCGGCATTGGCCGTGACTTCGTGCTCCAGGCCGCGAGAGCGGGTGCAAATCTCGTGCTCGTGTCGCGCCGCGGCGAAGAGCTCGAGCAGGTCGCCGAGGAGTGCGAACGGCTCGGCGGACGCGCGTCGGTGCGAACGGCGGATCTGTCGAGCGTCGAGTCGTCTCGGGCTCTCGCGGAGAGCGTGCTGCGCGAGGACGGTCCCGTGGACATCCTCGTGAACAACGCGGGGCACTCGATCCGGCGCGCAATCGTCGACTGCAAGGCCGAAGACCTGGCGCGCCTGATGGCGGTGAACTACCTCGGCCCGATGACGCTGACGCTGGGTCTGCTCCCGGCGATGCTCGATCGCGGCGCCGGACACATCGTGCAGATCTCGACGATCGGCGTGCAGACGGGCGCGCCGAACTTCGCTGGCTACGTCGCCGCCAAGGCGGCGTCCGATCACTTCGCGCGCACGCTGCGCCTCGAACTCGGCGGGCGCGGCATCGCCGTCACGACGATCCAGATTCCGCTGGTTCGCACGGCCATGCTCGCGCCCACCCGCATCTACGACGCGTTTCCCGCACTCGGCGCCGAGCAGGCCGCGCGGCGGATCGGATGGGCCGTCGTGAAGCGCCCGGTGCGCGTCGCGCCGCGCTGGTCCACGCTGCTCGAAGTGGTGCACGCGGTGGCGCCGGGCCTGCTGCAGTGGGTCTTCACGCACGGGCACGAACCGTTCCACCGCGTGATGGCGCGACGCCTCGAGCGCATGAACCGCCGCAAGTGATCGCCGAGCGCGGAACGCGGATCGACGTACGGCCGGCGACGGCGGCTGGATGCTGAACCAGCGAGGAGAATGACCATCGCGAATCAACAGCGACATCGCAGTGCCACCGCCGAGGCGGAGAGCTACGCGCTCTTCTCGGACGACGCGCTGTACCGCGCCCAACAGGCGATCGGCCTGATTCCGCGGCGCGGCGGCTTCGGGCTGGGTCGACGCATTGCAATCGCGGTCGCGATCACCTGGCTGCCGCTCGTACTCTACGCGCTCTGGCAGCGGCGGCTGCTGCCGGGAACGGTTGCGGAGCCGCTGTTCCAGCACTTCGGCATCCACGCGCGTTTCCTGCTGGCGTTGCCGCTGCTGCTCGTTGCGGAGAGCAGCTCGGACGCGGCGCTGCGCCGGGTTTTACCGCAATTCGTGTCGCGCGGAATCGTCGACGAAACGCTCAGGCCCGCGTTCCGCTCCATTCTGGAGCGAGCGAGCCGTCTGCGCGGCTCCCGCACAGCGCTACTGGGGATGATCGCCGTGGTCGCCATCGGGACGACCTTCGGGTGGGAGCGCGGCGAGGACATGCACGAGCTCGCCTGGGAGATCGGCGCGGGCGGCGAGCGCCACTTCGGCGCGCTCTGGTTCTCGTTCGTGTCGCGCCCGATCTTTCTTCTGGTGCTCGTCGCCTGGGTCTGGCGGCTGGCGCTGCTGGCGTGGATGTTCTCGCGGATCGCGGCGCTCGAGTTGCGCCTCGCGCCGACGCATCCCGACCGCACCGCAGGACTCGGATTTCTCGAGCAGCTGACGGTCGGACTGGCGCCGCTGCTATTCGCGATCGCCGTGCCGATCGCGGGCCGCTGGGGACACGATGCGATGTACCACGGTCTCGACGTCCACACGCTGAAGGTGCCCGCCGCTGCACTCGTCGTGATGCTGGCCGCGGTCGCGCTGGCGCCGTTGCTCGCGTTCGCGCCGCGGCTCCGGAAGGTGCGGCGCGAGAGTCTCGCGGCGTACGGTGCGCTGCTCGCCGAGCATGGCCGGCTCGTCGAGCGTCGCTGGATCCGCCGCGAGACCGTCGAGGACCACGGCCTGCTCGCGGCGCCCGAGATCGGACCGGTCGCGGACACGGTCGCGCTCTACGAGGTGATCGCGAAGATGCGGACGGTACCGGTCGGGAGGAAGAGCCTGCTCCCGGTGGTGCTGGCGTCGGCGCTTCCGCTGATTCCGGTCTTCGCGATGCAGATTCCGCTGAGGCAAATCGCCAAGACGCTGCTCGCACCGCTGATCGGGATCTAGGCTCACCTCGTTCGTTCGTCGCGATGTCTCGTGTGACGGAGTCCGGGATGGCAGAACAAATCGTGCGCCGCCACTTGAGGGTGCATGGCCGCGTGCAGGGTGTTTGGTTCCGCAGCGCAACGGAGCGCACCGCGCGCGCGCTCGGTGTCGCGGGCTGGGTGCGAAACTGCGCCGACGGCAGCGTCGAAGTCGTTCTCGAGGGCACGCCCGAACGCGTCGCCGCCGCCGCTGCGTTCTGCCACGAGGGACCGAGCGGTGCCCGCGTCGACCGGGTCGATACACGCGACGAAGCGCCGGAAGGCCTCACGGACTTCGAGTTGCGCGCCTAGCGATTCGAGACGCGGTGCGGAATGCGGTGGCACCAGCTCTGGATCATCGGCTTCCGAGAGACGGGATCCGTCGTGGGCCAGCCCATCAGGGAATCGTCACCAGCGCGCCGAGTTGCGCCATGGCGATCGCGACGTCGGCGGCGTCGATGCGACCGCTCCCATTGAGGTCGAAGCGCGACGCGAAGCCGGGGTCGCCGAGCCGATCGCCGAGGTGCGCATTGATCGCGTCGACGTCGGCTGTTGCAACCGTGCCCGAGTCGTCCACGTCGGGATCCGGGAGCAGCAGCTCGACGCGTACGAGCGCATCGCCTGCCTCGATCAGCAGCGCGTCCGCGTCGACGTCGTCGAAGGCGCCGCCCGAATCGTCGAGCTCGATCGCAGCGCCGATCGCATCGACGACGCTAACGATCTCGAGATGCGGATCGCCGTCGGTATCGGGGAACGCAATGCGCACCGGCCCACTGGTGCGCAGCGTAACGGGCGTCGCGGCCGCCGGGTCGGTAACGTTGCCGAGCCGATCGAGCGGCACCACGCGCAGCGCGGTGCGCGTCGCGACGCCGTCGTCCGCAACCCACGCACGTGTCAGCACTTCGACCGCGACGCGCGCGCCGTCGGGTGCGAGGCCGGGGCGCAGCGGTCGCGCGGGCAGATCCAGATACGTCGCCGGGTCGGGCGGCTGCACGACACCGAAGCGGCTCGCGGCGCCCGACTGGATGCGCGCGCCGTCGATCGTGGCGTCGCTGCCGTCGAGTCGCAGTGTGAAGGACTCGCCGATGCGCGGATCGTTCGGGTCGGGTGCGCGCGCGACGCGGATCTCGACGCCGACCAGCGACGTCGGCGTGGGCGGCGGCGGACCGGCGGCGCCGCCTTCGAGAACCTGCGTGGGGGCGAGCACCGGGAGGAACGGAAGCCGCGTCATCACGGCCGGACCGCGCGGGACGTTGCCGCTCATGAAGGTCGGATCGAGCGCGCCGGCCCAGGCCGCGGCGCCGAGCGCGACGCGGGCGCGCGCGGCGGAGGGTCCGCCGACACCGATCTGCAGCGATCCCGCAGCCTGGCCGCTCGCGCCGAACGCGAAGCGACGGCCGACCGGCGTCCACTCCGCTTCCTCGAGCGCGTGGTCGAGCGGATCGCCGTCGAGATTCGTCACGCCGATGAAGCCGTCGCCGTCGAGATCGGCGAAGGCCAGCACCAGCACCGGGATTCCGTCCCAGTACGGTGGCGTGCCCGGCGTGCCGTAGGTCGCGCGCGTGTGACCATCGACGGGAACCACGACGAAGTCGATCGGCGTACCTTCCGCGAACGGCTCCGCGACGCCGCGCGGCCACGCGCTCGGCACGCCGACTGCGCTCGGAGGCGGAATCGTCGCTCCGATCGCCGCGCCACCCGTGCGCAGCACCAGATCGGTGTCGCCGCGGACGGTGGTGACGATCACGTCGTCCGCCGTACCGAGTTCCTTGTCGGCGCCGCGCCGGATCCACGGCGTGTCCGGCACGATCTCGGCGGCGTTCCAGGTGCGGCCGTCGAAGGCGTCGAAGTTCAGCAGCGGATCGCCTTCCTTCACGATCACACAGGTCCCAGCGGGCAGCGCGAGCGCGGCGATGGCGAGCGCTGCGAAGCGAAATCGTCGCGCGGGGCGTGCGGCACTCACGGCGTCACTCCGTCCAGCGCGAGCGCGGCCGGATTCGACAGCAGCGGATCGCCCTCGTACACCAGGAAGATCTGCACTTCGGCGTCTGCGAGCGGAACGCCGGGCGGCAGCACGAACTCGACGCGGCCCGGCGCCACGAACAGCACGCGCGCACCCGGAAGCGGCGTGCCACTCGCGAGCAAGCCCGCGACGTCTTCCGGATCGAGACCGTCGCCGAGCGTGGGCTCGTCGCCCGACACGGCCACGCCGCCGAGCGCGACGCGAACGTACGCGGTTCCGCCACTCGCGAGATCGCGGACCAGCACCTGCACCGGAACCGGCTGCTGCAGCATGTCGTCGGCGGGGAAGGTCGCGTCGAGCTGCACCAGCGTGCCGCCTGCCGCCGCGACGGCCGTAGCCCGCGCGATCTCGAGTACGGGATCGGTCTGCGTCGCGCGTGCGTGCGGACTCGGCATGCACACCGCGGTGATCGCGAGGATCGCGATCAAGAGAAGTCGGCTGCGTCGCAGCTTCGTTTCCATTCAGGCGATCCCGTGCTTTTCGAGCCGGTAGCGCAAGGTGTCGCGGGTCAGACCGAGCAGCGCGGCGGCGCGCGTGCGATTGCCGGCGGTACGCGCCAGCGCTTGCTCGATCAAGGCTCGCTCCAGATCCTGCAAGTCGACGCCGCCGTCCGGTAGCGCGAACTCCGCGCTCGGCGCTGCGATCGCCGCGACGGCCGCTGACGCCGCGCTGCGTACCGGACGCGCCGGACCGATCATCTCTTCGATCGCCTCCGCGCCGATTTCGGACTCGCGGTGCAGCAGCATCGTTCGTTCGAGCAGGTTGCGCAGCTCGCGCACGTTGCCCGGCCACGGGTAGCGCTGCAGCACACCCTCGGCGTCCGGTGTGAAGGTGCGCGCGACGCCGCCGTACGTTTGTCCCAGCTCGGCCGCGAAGTGGCGCGCGATCACCAGCAGATCGTCCCCGCGTTCGCGCAGCGGTGGGATCTCGAACGACAGTACGCGCAAGCGGTGCAGCAGATCTGCGCGAAACGCGCCCTCTTCGACGGCCGCGTCGAGATCGCGATTGGTCGCCGCGATCATCTGCACGTCGACGGCGCGATCGCGGGTCGAGCCGAGCCGGCGGATGCGCTTCTCTTCGATCGCCTTCAGGAACTTCGCCTGCAAGCCGCCTTCGAGTTCGCCGATCTCGTCGAGGAAGAGCGTGCCGCCGTTGGCCGCTTCGAAGAGGCCCGTACGCGACGTCTTCGCATCGGTGAATGTGCCGCGCTCGTGACCGAAGAGTTCCGCTTCGACCAGCGACGCGGGCATCGCGGTGCAGTTCACCTCGATGAACGGACCGTCGCCGAGCCGCTCGTGGATCGCGCGCGCGACGAGGCCCTTGCCGGTTCCCGTTTCGCCGCTGAGCAGGATCGCAGGGCGCTTGCCCGGCGACAGCCCCGCTTCGTGCAGCCGGTCGATCTGCGAGAACAGCGCGAGCATGCGCGGATCGCGACCGAGCACGCCCTCCGGCACTCCGCGCTCACGACCTCGTAGATACGAAAGCTCCCGCTGCTCGCGTTGTCGCGACAACACGCGATCGACCAACATGCCGAGTTCGTCGAGATCGAGCGGCTTCTGCAGATAGTCGGCGGCGCCGCGGCGCATCGCGTCCACCGCGTCGCGCACCGAGCCGTAGGCCGTCATCAGCACCACCGGCAATCCGGGCGACTCGGCCTGGATGTCGGTGAGCACGTCGAGGCCCGAGCGATCCGGCAGCCGCAGATCGAGCAGCACGAGATCGGGAGGATCGGCGCGCAGCGCTTCGAGTCCCGCCGCCGCGTGCGACGCGTTGCGCACCTCGTGGCCGCCCGCCTCGAGCGAACGCGCGAGCTGGCGGCCGAGCAGGATCTCGTCCTCGATGATCAGGATGGAAGCCACGATCGGGGAACCTAGCAGTCGGCTCGCGCAGTCCCGGGGCATTTGCCCCAGCTCTCCGCGTGAAACGCCCCATTCGACCGTGCTCTCCATCGCAGACTTGCTCCCGCCGTCGTTGCTGCATCCGAGTGCACGCGCCGCGCCAACGCGTGGGATGCCGCGGCGCCGGCGCGGCGGATGCCCCGACGCCGCGCGATCCCACTCGATGTGTGTCGCCGCGGAGCGCGCAGCGCGATCGCGGGCTTGGCATCGACCTTGCGATGCCGGTGTTCCAAGCGCGCGACCGTCCGAGGCGCCGCCGCGACGACAACCGCGATCCAGCGATCGCAGACAACGAGGGAAACGACCGATGCGAAGCAACACCGCACTCGCGATGATTCTTGGACTGCTGTGCGCCACCGGAAGCGTCGGCGCGAAGTGTCGGCCGGCGAACGGCTACTCCGATATCGCCGCCGCGTTCGCGCGAACCGGCGTGGATGCGAACGCGAGCGGCTCGGTCCGCAGCACGCTCTCCGCGCTGGTGGCTCAGCTCCAGATCGACGTCGCGAACCTGGCGCCGAACACCGCGTACCAGATCGCCATCGACGACTCGCCGCAATCCCGCTTCGTCACCGACGACAAGGGCGGCGCGCGCGTGCTGCTGCGCGCCGGCGATGACAGCTCGCCGCTCAACGCCGATCCGCGCGGCCGCGAGATCGAAGTGCGACACGGCGCGGACGACGTGCTGCGCGTCGCGATGACGGCGGGCGCCAGCACGGCGCCGGGGATGAAGCGCGTCGAGTCCGTTGGACTGAAGGCGACCGCGCTCGCGCCGGGCGGCAAGGCGAAGGCGGTGTTCCGCTCCACAGCGGATGGCCGGCAGCGGCTCGAGATCGAAGTCGAGCATGCACCGCCCGGCACCTACATCGTGTTCGTCGGCGGCATCGAGCGCGGATCATTCGCAGCGCCGGCCGGCATCGGCAGCATCGAGTTCGGCGACGACGACGCCGGCTCGCCGCCGCTCGACTTCGACGCGCAAGCCGCGCAGATCGACCTCGTGCTGAACGACGCAATCCTGTTCAGCGGTGTGCTGACCGCGACCATCCCGGACATCAACGCCTGCGAAGCGTCCGAGCTGCGACGGCGGCTGACGCCGGACCAGGGCGGCGAAGCGAGCGCCCGGCTGCGAACCCGCGCCGACTGCGATCGCGACTTCGAAGTCGAGATCGAGGATGTCGCCGCGGGCTCGTACCAACTGCGCGTCGGCGGTGTCGTGCGCGGCACGATCGTCGCGGCCTTCGACCCGGTTCGCGGCCGCGTGCGCGGCGAGATCGAGTTCGACACCGACGCCGACGAAGCCAACGAGTTGCCGCTGACCTTCGACCCGTCCGGCCAATCGATCGAGATCCTCTCGGGCACGACGCTCGCATTCTCGATCGACGCGCTGGCGCCGGGTGCCAGCACGCCCGGCAGCTGCACACCGGAAGACGACGCGCGCCCGCTCGTCGGCAGCGCGCTCCAGCCGTCCGCCTCGGGCCGCGCCCGGCTGCGCGTTCGCGACGACTGCCGCACGCGCCTCAGCGTCGAGATCGAGGACGTCACGGCGGGCCGCTACGACGTGCTGATCGGCGGCGTCTTCCGCGCAACGCTCACGGCCGCGTTCGACGCCGCCCAGGGGCAGGTGCAAGGCGAGGTCGAGTTCGGCGATGACGACGCCGGCTCGCCGCCGCTCGACTTCGACCCGCACGGGCAGAGCGTCGTGATCGAACAGCAGGGTGTCACGATGCTGAGTGGCAGCTTCGGCCTGACGCCGGGCGGCGCTGCTCCGACCTGCGTCGATGATCGCAGCGCCGTCGCACTGCTGAACCAGGGCGTAGATGGCGACGCGCACGCCGAAGCGCGGCTGCGCACCCGCGACGATTGCCGCAAGACCTTCACGGTCGAAATCGAAGACGTCGCCGCGGGCAGCTACACCGTGCTGGTCGGAGGCAGCGCGCGGGCGACGATCGTCGTAGGCGCACTCGGTCGCGGCGAAGTCGAACTCGACACCAACGACCCGCCGAAGCCGGTGCTGAACTTCGACCCGCGCGGGCAGGAGATCGCGATCGCGAAGAGCGGCGTCGCATTCTTCGTGCGGGTCTTCCCGAACTAGCCGCGCCGTTGGCCGCTCGCGTCCCGCGACGCGAGGGCTTCGGGGCCGAGGTCGCGATGCCTTCTCAGGTCGCTGCCTCGGCCCTTCGCGTTTTTCGGCTCGACGCACGCTGCCTGGTCCCAGTCACTCCGACGCGCAAAGGTTGCCCGAACCCGCAGCCTATCTCCGGTTCGCGGGGGATCAGGCTGCTGTTTTTGCGGTGTTGGCGGTGGGCGGAATAGACTGCGCGGTGGCAGTCGAAGACCTGTTAGCCGGCAAGAGGAGCCGAGATGTTCGAAATCCTGGCCACGCTGTGCGCGGGCTTGTTCGCGGGCGCGGGGTTCTCGTGGCTTCTCGTCGCCCTCCTGCTCTTCGTCATCGTCGGCTTCACGCTGATTCGCATCACGCCCGTGTACACGCGTCTCCTCGATCCCTCACTCACGCCCGAATCCACAGGGGTATCCGCCCTCCTCGAGCAGTGGGGCCGCCTTCACCACGTTCGCAGCATCTTGGGCCTCGTGGCGTTCCTAATCGCGCTCGCTGCACTGTAGGCGAGCGGATGCCCAACACCCATGAGCCTCTCCCTGTCCAGCGAGCAAACAAGTCCCGCTGACCGCGACTTTGTCCGTGATCCCTCCGCACTGCGCGTTCGTCTCGGCTTCGGACTCCATCTTCGCTTCCAAGATCTGGTGCAGCCTCCTGGACTCTGCACCCAACACGAATCGAGGATCACGCTCGACCGCGTGTCGAATCAACGTAGTGAGCTGCCAGATCTTCGGGCTCACGACCGTTGCCTTCTCACGCTCCGATCTCGAACGCCTTGCCGCGTAGCAGCATGTAGGTGGCCGCGCGCCCGAGCTCGTGCGAGAGAATGCTGAGCGCTTTGCGCTCGCCGAAGCGCTTGTCGGGTTTCTTCACGAACTGCTCATACGAAGCGAAGTGCCGCACGCGATCGAAGCGGTGTACGTCATGGATCTCGTAGAGGATCGTCAGCGCCAGCACCTTGCCGACGCCCGGGACCCTGCGCAGCGGATGGAAGGCCTGCGGGTCGTGCTGCTTGGCTTGGCGCATCAGGTAGCTCTCGAGGTCGGTCAGCAGCGTGTCGTAGCGATCGAGCACTTCGACCCGGTCAAGCAGGGTTGGTGAAGCGGAGTACGCGGAGCGGAACGCCTCCGCCGCTCACATCGGAGACGGCGCGTTCGATTGCCGCGCGCTGGTACGCCGTTTCTGTCAACACGAGATCGACTGCGCCGAGCATCGCGACGACGTCAGGTTCCACGCCGCTCTCTCTGGCGAAAGCGCGCTCGAATCTTCAGGTTCTCGGCAATGGCGAGGCCGTCGTCTGGAGGGAGACCGGGGGCTGCGAGAGAGCCGAGGCGGCGTCGGATGCTCTCCATCCGCTCGAAGACTTCCTCCATCGATGTCGCGGGCGCGGATTCGGATTCGAGCAGCGCGTTCGCAGCCCCGACCTTCTTCCAGTAAGCCTTCTCCGTGTCGGTAGCCCGTGCTCGGCTCATTGCGGAAGCCTATCGACACACGGCTTCCTTTGCCGCACTCACTTTGCAGCCGGCATCTCCTCGAACGGGAAGACGCGCTTCCAGTCTTTCGTGATGTCGACGACGGTCCAGCCCTTCGCGGTGGCTTCGCCGAGTGCGGTGTCGAGCTGTCCGACCGCGGACGGATGGTCGTAGGCCCACTCGCGCTCGGCGTCGGTATGGTGCACGAGGCCCATGAACTGCGCGCCGCCGCTCGCGGCGGTCCACTCGAGCATCTGCTGATCGCCGTCGGAGTTGCCAAACGCGAAGACCGGGCGGCGGCCGATGAACTTGTTGATCGCGACCGGCTTGCCCGCCTTGTCGTCGATGAAGTCGATCGCCGGCTCGCGCAGGATAACGGGCTTGCCATCGCGCACCTCGAACTTCGTATCGATCGTGCTGCCGATCACCTGCTCGGGCGGGACGCCGTAGACCTTCTCCGAGAACACGCGCATGAACTCGATGCCCCCGCCGGAGACGATGTAGGTCTTGAAACCGTTCGCACGCAGGTACGCGAGCAGTTCCAGCATCGGCTGGTAGACCATCTCCGTGTAGGGACGATCGAAGCGCGGGTGCTTCGCCGTGGCGATCCAATCCGCGACGATCTTCGCGAACGCGTCGGTCGTCATGCCGGCGTGCGTCACCATCACGATCTCGGCGATCGCCTTCTCGCCGCCGGCGAGTGCGGTCTTGATGTCGCTGGCGAGGACGCTCGCGTAGGGCTCGGTCGTCTTCCATTTCGGGTTCTGCGGCGCAAGCGCGCGAATCCGGTCGAATGCGAAGGCGAGCTGGAAGTAGATCGGCTGCTCGGCCCAGAGCGTGCCGTCGTTGTCGAAGACGGCAATGCGCTCGGCCGGCGCGATGAAGCCGGGCCCGCCGGTACGCGTCGCGGCCGCGACGAACTCGACGATCGACTTCTTCGCTGCGCCGTCGTTCCACGATGCGAGCGGGTCCGCAGCCCACGCGAGCGACGGCAAGATGAGGAAGCCAACCGCCGCAAGCAGCGACGAACCGACTCGTGACGTCATTCCCACGACCGGGTCTCCCGTTGCGGAACGCTTCAGTCCGCGGCGTGCTCGACGACGCTCCAGCCGAGCGCCTCGAAGTTCTTCTTCGCGAGCGGCGACATCCGGCCGGTCAGCAACACGCTGCGCTGCGGGGCCGCGAGATCCTTGCGATTCGCAAAGCGCGAGATCTTCTCGGTCCACGAGACGTAGTCCACCGCGCCCGGCACGACGAGGCTGCCGTCCTTGCCCCGCGCGAAGACGGTGCCGGCTGCGTGAATCTCGGCTATCGGCTTTTCCGCGTGCTGCTTCGCCAGCAGCCGAACGCCGCGCACGAGGAAGAGCGCCTGGTCGCTGGTCTTCGCGGTGCCGGCGAGCGTCACGACCGCGGGCCGGCCCGCGACACCGTCGAGCTTCCCGAGTTGGTCCACGAGTTCGGTCTGCACACTCAGCGTGAATCCCGGCGCGGCTTGCAGCGCGCGGATCTGCGGGTCGCTCGCGCCCATCGCGCTCAGTGCGGTCTCGTTCTTCACGACCAGGTCGCCGCGCGGTGTGTCATAGATCAGATCGCGCGTTGCGCTGGTGCCGGTGATCGCCAGCGACGCCGGCACCACGACCGAGATCAGCGTGTTGAGGCCGACGCGGCCGTAGAATGCAACGCTCGCGAACTCGTCGAGCTTCTTCGCGAGCGCCACGTTGGTCGTGTACGGATCGACGCCGAGCTGCTTCGCGAGCTTGCGCAGTTCCTGCTCGTAGCCGAGCACGTCCATCGTGAGCTTTCCGGTGCTCTTCGCGACTGCCTCGGTGCGCTGCCCGCCCGACTTGCTCGAGTCGGTCGCGGCGTCGTAGAGCCGTTCGGTGCCGGATCCGACGCGGTCGAAGAAGCGGCCGAGGCCACTCGGGATTCCCTTCACGGTGTCTACGGGGTGCTGCACGATCTGCACGGCAGCCTTCACCGGCCGCTTGGCAGCGTCCGCGAGCGCCTTCGTGAAGGTCGCCGTCTTGCTGGCCTTGCCGAGTTCGCGCAGCGCGGGCAATTCAGAGACGCGCATCGCGAGCGTCTCGACGCCGTGTACCTCTGTGGTTCCGACATCGGCCTTCAGCGTGAACAGCGTCGTGAGGCCGTCCGTCGGCACGCGATCGGCGATCTGGAAGCCGTTGCCTTTCACCAGATTCGGCGGCGCCGCATCCGCAGCGCTCAGCACCGGCGGCTTCTCGAACCCGCCGCTCTGCGCCTGCGCGGCGGTGGCGAACGCGAACACAACGAGCATCGAAAGCAGAATCGCTCGGGTCACGGCCTCTCCCGGTTGCTCGAGAATTCGCGGGGCTGCTGCGCAGCGAATCAGGGCTCCGTGGGGGACATCGGCTCTTCTTCCGGATCCGGAACGCGCTTCCATGTCTCGTCCGGATCGAAGAGCTTGATGGCCTGCGCAGCCGTCGCGGTCTTCGGGCCGAGGTCTTTCTCGAACACGACACCGTCCTGATTCATCTGGAAGGTCATCACGCCCGACACACCCCAGCTCGCCGGGTAGGCGATCACCGCGAAGCCGCCGAGCAGCTTGTCCTTTGCGAGGTAGCCGTAGGCGCCCCCGTCCGCGTGCGGGCCCTGGCCGTCGAGCATCCGGTAGAGATATCCGTGGTAAGGAGTCGGCTTGCCCGTTGCTCCCTTCTTGTATCCCTCGGCCTTCGCTTCCGCGAAGATCTCGCCGAGAGGGCTCGGCTCTTCACCCTCCGGCGTCGGGTAGTAGAGGCCATCGCGCTTGCCGTTGGTGCTGAAGAAGCGGCGCGCGAAGTGGAGCATGTCGCTCTTGTCGGGGTTGCTCGCGTAGTACTCGCGCTGCGCGTCGCCGAACGCGAGCAAGGACTGGATCGTAAAGAGCTCGTTGCGGCCGATCCGTCGCGCGATGATCTCGTCATCGCCGGCTTCGGTGTCGAAGCGCCATCCGGCGTCGTCCTTGACGATCGGGATCGGCATCGGCCAGGCGTCCTTGCCAGTCGTGAGCGTGACCTGCGTCTCGCTGGTCTTCTCGAGTGCGTTCGCCGTCTCGTAGTTCGTTACGAAATCCGCGAAGGCTTCTTGATCGGCAACCGGGTCGCCCGAGTCGACCAACGGTTTCGCCGTTGGGCCGAGGATCGCGAGCAGCGACTTCAGCTCGCCTGACTTGGCCGCTGCGACGAGCGCCTGCACGGCTTCTTCGGGCGACGCGAAGTGCTGTTGCACGACGCCCTTGGCGCCCTTGGCGCCTGCGGCACCTGCCTGCGGCGCCGCCGCGATGACGAGGAATGCGGCGACGAACGTCGCGACGAGAACGCGGCTCTGGCGCGCGGTCATTCTTGCTACCTCCGGAGATGCGATTGCACTGGCGCTACACGCGATGTCTTCATGGGCCAACAGTTGCGTGTCCATCAGCGACCCCGTCCGCCGCCGCCGCCACGCCCGCCACCGCCACCACCACGACTTCCGCCGCCGCCACCACCACCGCCGCCACCACCGCCGCGTCCACCGCCACCACCGCTGCTGCGCATCCCGCCTCCGCCGCCGCCACCACCGCCGCGAGACATGGAAGCTTTGGCGCTCTGTCGGCTCGCGTTACCGCGATTGGAGTCGCGCCGGACCTGCTGCCCGCTGCCCTGACCGCCGAATGCGCTCGGCGAACGGCGATCGCCGCCGCCGCGATTGCTCGCTGCGGCGCGGTTGTGTTGCGCTGCGCCAGCGCGATTGCTGGCGCCGGCTCCGCCCGCTTTGTTGACTCCGGCTCCGCCGCGATTGCCAGCCTGGGCGCGGTTGTTTTGTCCCGCGTTCGCTCGGTCGCGTTGCCCAGCGCCGCCTTGATTGCCGAATCCGGCGGCACCGCCCTGTTTCCCGAGATCCTTGCGAGCGCCGGCGCCACCGTCGCGCGCCATCTGCTGGCGACCCTGCTCCGCGCGACCGCGGAACGCCTCGCGCGACTGGACGTTGCCGCGATCGCCCTTGCCGTACTTGTTCTGCACGCCCTTGTCGCGGTACTGCACGCCCTTGCGGTGCGAGCCGTCGTGTTGCCACTTCCCGTTCTGGAACTTGTTGTTGACGCTGTTCCGGTCGTAGTTCCGGGTCACGTTGTTGCTGTAGCTGTTGTAGCGGTTGACGTCGATGTCGACGTCCCCCCCGTATCCGTGCCCGTATCCGTGGCCGTACCCACCGCCCCAGTTGTAGCCGCCCCACAGCGCGGATCCGACCGCCATGCCGACGCCGAACGACAGCACCGACGCGGCGGCCGTGTAGCCCGGCGGGTAGTAGGAGTACGGCGGATACGACGGATACGGCCACGAGCCGTAGACGACGGTCGGGTTGTAGGTGGGTACGTAGACGACCTGCGGGCTCGCCGGCTCGATCCGGATGACCGACGTCTCGCCCTGCGGCGCTTGCTCGACGATCACCCGCTGTTGCTCTCCTGACTCCAGATTCCCCTGCGCCTTCGCCTTGGTGCGCAGGGCCTGCACGGCGTACATCACGTCGCTCTGCTGCGCGAGGAACGCGTCGCCCAGTTTTTGTGTCCAGGCGAGTTCGTCGTTCATCATCGTCAGCACCTGCGGAAACGCGGCGAGCGACTTCACGCTCGCGTCCCAGGTCTGCGATTGCAGCGCGTCGTCGAGCGCCTTGTCCTTCAGGCCGGGATTCGCCTTCGCCCAGCGCGCCGCTTCGACGATCTCGAGCGGATAGGTCGATGCCATCATCACCTGCGCGAGCAGCGAGTCCGGGTAGAGCGCGATCGGCGCCACGACCTGCTCGAGTTCCTCGGGGCTGAAGGTCGCGGCCTGTGCGTCGCCCTGCGCTTCGTCCTGGGCGACGACCACGCCGGGCCACGGGAGTGAAACCAGCACCGCGAGCAGCAGAGCCAGAGCGGCCTCCGCCGCGCGTGCGGCGTTACGCAACGACGGTGATCGTCGCGCGGTCCCATTTGTTCGTTCCATGGCGCCTCCTTGATCCGCAGAAGACAACTCGCGAAGCGGAAGACCGCAGCGATTTGCGGGATCGAAGGGATACACGAACCGAGAGCCCCGAGCCAGCGCCAGGCGCTTCGCGCCTCGCTACCGGCGCGATTAGAATTGCCCCGATGCAGCCGGAACCTGTGTTCACCGTCCCCAATCTATTGAGCGGCCTGCGACTCGTCTTGGCGCCCGTGCTGCTCTACCTCGCGTGGACCGGGCAGCCGACGCCGTTCCTCGTCGCCCTCGGGTGCTCGCTGCTCTCGGACCTCTTCGATGGCTACTTCGCGCGCCGCTTCAATCAGGCGACGCAGCTCGGTACGCTGCTCGACAGCTATGGCGACTTCGCCACCTACATGACGGTGCCGCTCTGCGCGTGGTGGCTGTGGCCGGATCTGATCCGGCGCGAAGCCTGGTTCGCGGCGGCGGTCGTCACCTCGTACGTGTTCCCGATCGTGCTCGGCTATCTCAAGTACGGGCGGCTTACGTCCTATCACACCTACGGCGCGAAACTCTCCGCAGTGGTGGTCGGTGCCAGCGCGCTCGCGCTCTTCGCCGGCGGACCGCCGCTGCCGTTCCGGATCGCCACGTGGGTGTTGGTGCTGGCCGAACTCGAAGAGATCGCGATCACGACGATCCTGCCCGAGTGGCGCACGAATGTGCCGTCGATCTTGCATGCGCGGCGGCTGCTCCGGAGTGAAGAGCGCCAGCAGATTCGATAGGCGACTGGGCCACTCGACGGCGGGGCGGATTGCGTGAGTTGGTGGGCTTTGCGTGGAGCGCTGGGGCGGTACGTTCGGCCAGAACGTCCTCGGCGGCGTGGGTGGTGGCTTCGCAGTGGTGTGTCGAGGCGCCTGCGGAATGTTCTGGCCGAACGTCCCGCCCCCGCTACTTGCCATTCGATCCGGCGTGTCGGCTGCTGACGACCGCATACCGAGCGCGGGCGGGGGGCTCGGCCGAAATAATCCGCAGGCGCATCGACACACCATTGCGAAGCCACGACACGCGCCGCCGAGGACTTTTCGGCCGAGTCCCCCGCCCGCGCGTCTCGTAGGAAGGAGACTTCGAGGTTCGGCTTCGCTGGGGTTTAGCGGGGCGGCGCCGCGCCCATCGCGGCGAGTACGTTGGCGCGCGAGCCGAGCGTGTGTGCGATGCCGGAGAGGAACGAGAAGACCCGGCCGACGAGTACGAAGTCGCTCGGGACCTTCACGACCGGGTCCTGGCGGATCGCTTCGAAGAGCGCGTCGGTCATCTCTTCGGTGAACTCGCCCTCGAAGGCGCCCGAGTCGCTGCGCGCCAGCATTCGGCGGGTGATCAACAGAAACGTTCCGGTGTCGCCTGTCTTGGTCTCGAAGCCGAGTTCCTGGAACGCGCGCACCATCGCGCTCTCGTTCATCGTCATCATCGAGAACATCAGCTCGAAGAGGCCGAGGCCGTAGCCTTCGGGAAGTTCCTTCGAGAGGCCGAAGTCGAGCAGGATCAGCTGGCGATCGCGCGTCACCATCAGGTTGCCGGGATGCGGATCGGCTTGGAAGAAGCCGGCGGCGAGGATCATCCGCACGTAGGCGCTCATCAAGTCTTGCACGACGTCGGCCGGATCGAGCCCGGCGGCTTCGATCGCCGCCTTGTCGGTGATCTTGATGCCCGACACGCGCTCCATCACCAGCACGCGCTCGGTCGAGAGCTCGTGATGGATGCCGGGGATCTTCACGTGCGGGTTGTCGGCGAAGATTTCCCGTACGCGATCGGCGCAGCGCGCCTCGCGCCGGAAATCGAGTTCGAAGCCGAGATGAACGGTGAGTTCCTGCAGCAGCGGCAGCAGCTCGAGCGGCTGCGGGTCCACCCACTCATAGATGCGACAGGCGCGCTCCATGTTGCGCAGGTCCGTCCTCACGATGTCCTCGATGTCGGGGTACTGCACCTTCACGGCGACCTCGGTGCCGTCGCGCAGTCGCGCGGCATGCACCTGCGCCAGCGACGCCGCCGCGATCGGCGTCTCCGCGAATTCCGCGAACACCGCGCCGAGCGGCTTGCCGAGTTCGTGCTCGACCGCCGCCTTCACCACGGCGAATGGCTTCGACGGCACCGCGTCGTGGCATTCCTTCAGTTTCTCGACGAACTCCGGCGGGAACACGTCCGCACGCGTCGCAATCGCCTGGCACATCTTGATGCTGACGCCGCGCATCGACAGCGCGGTAGCGAGGATGCGATCCGCCGCGCGCCGGTGGATCGGCTGAAGCTCCGCATCGGTGTGTTTGGGGCGGCCGAGCAGCTTGCGATAGTAGGCTGGCGCCTTGTAGGCGAGATAGAGATACGCGGCGAGTCCGGCGATGGTGCCGGTGCGCCGCAATCGCGTGAGCGGATGCACGCTAAGCCTG
>CAYGWM010000058.1:0-7792 GCA_964353555.1 uncultured Spirochaetales bacterium | reverse complement strand
GCGAGCGGCATCCTTTCGACTCTTGCCGCCTTTGCGTTGCCCGAGGACGCCGCTGGCAACGAAGTCCGAGGTGCACTCGTCGCCTATGGACTCACTGCCCTCTTGTTCGGTGGTGGCACTGCCGTGTTTCGGCATCTCGACGCGCGCGCCAAGGATGCGCTGGCGCGCGGCGAGGACGTCATCGCTCGCTGGCGGGTCGAGGCTGTGAGCTGGCGCGCTTTCGTTGCGCACGACCAGATGCTCGACCAGGACTCCGACGCACCCAAGAATGAACTCTCGATTCGGGGCTCGGTGCCGGACGACGGGATCGACGTGATCGTCGGCAGGTCGGCAATCCAGGTGGCTGACAGCATCCATGCGCTGCCGCATCGCGGCACGCCGGAGGTCACCCACGCAGCGTTCAATACCAGCCGGAGTGGACCCTCGTATGTCGAGCTGCAGCTCTACTACCCGGGCGGCGGGCAGGGCGCAGCGGGTGTGCCGCGGGGGCCAACGCGCACTGTGCTGCGATTTCCGGTCGCGACGGGTTTCGAGCCTGAAGCCGAAGCGGTCGTTGCACACTTCGGTGGCAACCGGCCCGGTCAGCCCGACTTCTTCCATGGCAAAGGCGACGGCACCGATCCGGAAGACCTGAGCACCTGCCGTGCGTGCGACTACCAGACGCACAGATTCCTTTCGCATTGCCCTCGATGCGGTGCGAGCATGCAATCGAAGCGGTGGTCGCGCCGATTCGGCTGGGGGCTGTTGGTCTGCGGTCTGTTCATCACGGCTGGTATCGGCGCACTGATCTTCAACGTCGCGCCCATGTTGCTGCACCCCGGGGACAGCATCGGGGGTTCGCGCTTTTCCGGGACGGTCGCGCAAGGACGCTTCTTTCTTGGCCTTCTCGCTCTCGTCGCGACCTTCGGCACGACGACCGCGCTCTACGGTCTCTGGCAAATCCTTGCAGGGCGGCGCGACAAACGGGTGATCTATCTGTTGCTGGGATTTGGCGTTTTGCTCGGGCTGCTGGCGAGATGGATCTGAGGGGTGAGGACGTGATGCGACGATTCGTGATGGGACTCGGGCTCTGCGCGATCGCGGCGTGTCGACACGGAGGGTTGTCGCCCGCCGCCGACGCGCTGCCGGACTCCGCATTCGTCTTGCCCGGCGCGTTCTCGGAACAGACCACGGTCGCCGATCTGCAGGCGCGCTTCGGCGCGCCCAACGTGAAGCTCGCCGACGTGCCCGATGCGTTCTCTGGAACGCGCCCCGGCGTCGTCCTCTTTCCCGACGATCCGACGCGCCGCGCGTACGTGCGCTTCTACGAGCAGGAGCCACTGCATCACCTGGCCAGCGTCACCGTGATCGATGCCGCCTCGCGCTGGAGCGGCAAGCTCGGCGTGAAGATCGGGACGTCGTTCGCCGACCTGCGCACGCGAAATGGCGCGGAGTTCTGGTTCATCGGCTTCGACGGCGAACACGGAGCCAGGGTGCGCGACGGGTGGAACGCCGGGGCGCTGGATGTCACCGAAGGCGACCAGCTCTACTTCGGTGTCGACCTCCGCCTGCGCGAGCCGGTGAAGGACATTCCGGCGACGGCCTACCCGAGCGGCGACGAGTCGATCTCCAGCGAGGATCCGCACTACCCGCAGCTCGGCGAACTCGCCTTCGTTTCCGCAATCACTGCGTGGTCCAGCCTCGATGACGAGTGGTGAGGCGCCGGGGTTCCAGGAGCCGGCTCGACGGGTTCGGTGGTACGCTCGCGCCACCATGAACACTGCCGCTCGCCTGCTCCCGCTGTTCTCGATGGTGTCGATCGCGCTCGCCGCCGCACCCGCTGCCGCGCAGCCGGGCGCTACATGGACCGAGAGCGGCTTCGTCACGATCCTCGTCCGCAACGGAGGCGTCCTGCAAGGACGCGAGGCGTCCGGCGTCCTCGAGAACGACGTCATCGAAGAGATCGTCATCGGTCGGCGCGGGACCGCCGCGAGTCGACTCCCGGGCTCGCTCTCCATCAATGGCATCGGCACCCAGGATTTCCCGCGCGATCTCGGCGAGATCGATCTCTATGTCGGTGAGCTCGAGGTGACCAGCGTGTTCGCGGACTCCCTCACCTCCATGTCTGTAGGGTCGATTTCCGACACCGAGCAGTGGGATCCCTCCGTCGGAGCGCTGGTGGTGAGGCTGAGCCAGTTCCTCGTCCCGGTGAATTTGCGCCACGGCACCGTGACCTGTGAGCAGTCGACGATGGATGTACTCGCGAGCGGAGGTCGAACCGTGTTCAGCGGTTGCGCAGGGGGCGCTTCGACCAAGATCGATGAGTTGAGCCCTTTCGATCCTCCCGTGGTCACGGTCGACGGCTCCGCGCTGAACAGCTTCGACGCGGTGGCGGGACGATCTCCGTTTCGGACTCGTCGATCGATACCTTCAACGAACGCGTCCGCGGCGGCGACGTCACGATCGGCCTCGCGGGGCCCGTCTCGTGGGACGACGACGGCACGCTCACGGTCGCCCCCACCACACCCAACCCACTCCCTGTGACCTTCCTGTTGTCGAGCGGCAGTACGATCGAGACGAAGGCGACCCTCATGGCGGCCGACGACGTAACGATCCAGGGTGCGTCGACATGGCGCTCCTTCGACCCCATGCGCATGATCAGCACCAACACCGATGTGAGGAGCGCGAGCATCGTCGACGCGCGTTCCGATCTCGAGATTGCCGGCTCCGTGACCATCGGGAGCGACGTCGCCGCGGACTCGCGCATCGACGTCGGCGGCAATCTCCTGCTGAGCCCCGGCACGCTGACGATCGAGGACGGCGGCTTCGTGGACGTTGCCGGAACGCTCACCATCAGCCCGACCGGGACGCTGAACCTGAATGGTGGCACGCTGCGCGTCGCGAACCTCGTGCAGGATGGCACGCTGAACGAGAACGGTGGCACGCTGATCGTGCCCGAAGCGGGCGCGACCGCATCCGCGATCGCCGCCGCGCTGGCGCTCGCCATCGCGCGGAGTCGCGTGCGGCGGCGCTGCGCGGCTGAGTAGAATCCGGAACCGGGTTCGCGTCAACCAGCACCGCACGATCGACCCCGAGTCGCCGATTAATGGCGCCCCGGAACCTCGGTCACGGCGATCCGACCATGGCGACGCCAGCCGACGTGCAACAGCCAGGTCCGCGCTCTCGAGACTGGCGGACTGTGCACGTCGAACTCCTCCGCGTTCGATCGCCAGCCATCGAACCAGCGGCCCGACGAGGCGGGATCGACCCGCGGATGCGGGTCGATCCGTTGTCTGGACTTCGCGAGGTGACGTCGCGCGTTCAGCAACACGTACGCAATCGCGTTGCGCACCTCGCGCGGCGAGCGAAGGACGTGCAGATGGAAGCGATCCGACAAAACGCGGCCTCGCAGCCCGAACACGCGTGCAGCCGCGTGCGCGACGCGCGCCCCGATCGACTTCATGCCCGCGGCGAGGTCGCGGCTGGTCGATGCTTCAACGATGAGATGAATGTGGTCACTCTGCAGCGTGTAGTGCACCACGCGGAACCGAGTGCGGTCCCGAACGGCGCGCAAGCTCCGTTCGAACTCGCGCACGAAGCGAACCGTGCGGAGCGAAGGAATGCCGCCGCGAAGCTTCAGCGTGACGTGGCAGGGGTGCGCGGAGCTGAGCGGCAGGCGACATCGGTGCGGGTCGCGCGGATGCGGACCGCGCTTGCGCCCGGCACCGTCGCGGCGGCCGCCCCAGGAGGGAAAAGGGCGGAGGTTCAATGCGAGTTGGCGAGTGGTGCGCGGCATGAGTGAGAGTGTGTCACTGCATCGTGACGGATCCGGTCACATCGGCTCGCGGAATGATCTTGATTTGCGCGATGTTTCGTTTCAGGGGGCGCAGCTGATTGCGCGGGTGAGAACCTGGTGATAGACCAAGCGGACTCCTGCAACCAAGGCGACCACGATGCCGACGCTTTGGGTGGTGGTCCGAACGGAGGCGTGAGTCTCATGCAGGCGCGCGCCAATTTTCGTGAGATCGGTGCGGACGAGCAAGCTGCACATGAGTTGCGGGTTGCCCGGAAGGCTCGGTCGCCAGGTACTCTATCTACCGTGCGTATGTGCATCCAGAACCTCCGAGCGCTCGCGTTGCTCGTGTCGGTGGCCGCGGCCGCGTCGGCGGGAGCGGAGCCCTTCTGGTACGCGCGGGCGTCGCGAGAATCGGTGCCGCTTCCCACTTTCTACACGAATTCGCTGTCGGAAGGGGTCGAGCCGGATCCCTCGGCGGGCGCCTGGCGGCAGCGCATGGACACGCTCCTTGACGGTCCGACGCACCTCCAGTGGCGGCTCTGCCACGGGGGCGCGGCGGAACAGGATCGCTTCGTCGCGGCCCTTCGGCGTGCCACCGCCGACGGCTCGCTCACGCCGGATGTGGAAGCCCGCTTCGTGTTCACGATCGGCGGCGGTTGCGGCTCGGGCACGCGTGCGGAGCGGCGTCCCCTCTGCGACTGGCTGCGACGCGTCGTGAGGTCCGAGCCCGCCGGACCGGCGCGTGCGTTCCTCTACGGGCAGTTCCTCTCATGCGCCGAGCCCGGAGATCGCGCGCTCTTCGAGGAGGCAGGCGCACCTGACTTCGCCGTAATCGCGTTTCATCGCGAGCACGGCCCACTTGGCTACTCAGAGCGGCTCGGGGTGGCGCTGCGCCGCAGCGCCGAGGAGTTGGATCGAAGCGCCGTGCGGAGCGCAGTCGATGCCCTCTCGCGGGTCGACGACCCTCGCGTCGCGAACCTGCTCCTCGCGCTCCACGCTGCTACGAGCGACCCCGAAATGCGACGCGTGCTTGCGCTCGGCCTCAGCTACCAGAGCGACCCGTCCGCGTTCGAACTTTACCGCCGCGAGTGGCGGGCGCAGTGCGAGGAGCGGAACAGTGCCATCGCGGCCGGCACTGGTGGCGGCGCTCTGATCGCACTCGGCTATGTGGTGGTTGATACTCGCTGCGATGCGAGGGCGCTGGAGCGCATTCCGCCGCCGCGTCCACCGGCGCCGCTGGATGAGACCGCCATCGCGTACCCGTCCTCCGTGGCTAACCGTCGCGCAGCGCTCGCATCCTTCGCGCTCGACGAGAGGATTCTCTGCTTCTCGCCCGACGACGCCCAGGCGATCGGCAGCAACGCGCCGCTCATGCGGCGGCTCGTCGATCTCGTCAGCCCGGATCTCGACGACCTCGTGCTCGAAGAGGTGTGGCCCGCACTCGACCAGTTCGCCTTCGATCGCGGTCCCGTGCTTGGCTTCGCGGTCATCGATCGACTCGGGTTCAACCTAGGCGTACGCGACGAGCGTGAGTTGGCGCAGGTGACGGAGGATCTGCGTTCGGCACTCGCCGAGCCGCACTTCGTCGATGCCTATCTCGACGGTTCGCGACTTCGCTTCGCGCTGCGCCCGCTCGGTCGTCGCTTCGATGTGGAGGCGGTCGTCGCGGCGTTGAATCAGCTCCTCGAGCTGCGCGGCAGCGAGCAGCGCTTGCTGCTCCTCGCCCCCACCCCCGGCGATACATCACATCAGGTCTTGGCCGGACCGCGCGCGCGTCTGCTCGAGGCCGTCCACGCCGGGGCGGCGACGCCCGCCACCGCTGCATCGGATGACCGCGCTTTCTAGCTACACGCTCCGCCGCAGGCGCGTCGGAGACTGCGGCCTAACAACCGACTGTGTTTGAAGTCCTCGTGACGCATGAGCCCATCGCGAGCCGTGGTCACGGAGCAGCTGTGTCGTCACCCTCAGGCTCGAACCCCGTGCGCTGCTGCGGCGTCCATGCGGTTTCGAGCGCGTCGAACTCTTCGAGCAGCGCCGCCGGGTTCTTCGCGACCTGCATCGCGGCTGCGAGATTCTCGCGCACGTCGTCGCGCTGATCGCTGCGCCGATTGCGCGTCGTCTCGCGCAGGATGGCGTGCAGCAATCCATCGACGACGCGCCTGCCGGCGATCGTGCCACCGTCCACCGTGCGCAGCGTCCGCGCGCGCAGTTCCGAGAGCGCCGTGCGCAGGTATTCGACGTGCGGAGTCTCGTCGGTTCGGATGTGGTCGATCATCGCGCCCGCGGCTTCCGGCGCCGCCGACACCTGCGGATTCGATAGCAGTCGGTAGCCCCAGTCGAAGGTGCCTTCCGCGAAGATCTCGACGACCAGCACCTGCGCCATCATCGCGAGCATGCGTTCGAGCGTCTCGTCGATCTGCGGGAACGGACGCTCGCTGCGACGCCGTCCGGCGTTGCGCCCCATCAGCCGCATCAGCACATCGCCCGGGATCTTCGGCTTGTCGAGCGCCAGATCGCGCGCGGCTTCCCACATCTGCTTGTGGCCGCCTTCGTCCTTCCAGCCCGATTCGTCGCGCGCGTGCGCTTCGAAGAGCCCGCCGGCGAGATGCGCGAGCGCCGTGCCTTCGATCGGCTCGACCACCAGCGCGGCCAGCTCGGGCACCTTGACGTCGCGGATCAGCGCGCCGAAACCCTCGACGATCGAGACGATCGTCAATGTACGCACGATCGGATCGCGCACGCCGTTTTCCAGCAGCAGCGTCGATTGCTCGACGCTCGGGTACTGCGGTGGCATCAGCGCGCGCGGGATCTCGAGTAGCGCGTTGCCCTCGCGCAACAGCTGCGCCTGCCAGGCTTGCACCGCCGGAGCGCGGTGGATCGTGCGCGGCGAGCGGTAGCGACCATCCGCCTCGAAGCCGCCGTGACAGCGCACGCCGGCTGCGAAGAGCGGCGCTTCGTAGGCGCCGCTGTCGAGCACTTCGTCGCGCGTGTAGACGAGGCGCCCGATTGCGGGCTCACTCGGGACTGATGCGCTCATTGGCTTGGACCTCTGGCAGGGCGTGCGCCACGAGCTTAGAGCCTTTTGCGCGCCGCGGCGCCAGACCGCCACGACTTCGTTATGACTTGGCCGCAGAAGTCCGTGGAAGGAGCCGAAACGCGATGGCCTACGAAGCCCCCGACTACTACGCGATCGAAGAGCTGCTGACCGAAGAGGAACGGCTCGTTCGCGACACCGCGCGGCGCTTCGTCGAGGAAGAGTTCCAGCCGCACATCGTCGACGCCTACCGGAATGGCACGTTCCCGATGCATCTCGTGCCGCGCCTCGCAGAGCTCGGCTTCTTCGGTTCCACGCTGCCCGAAGAGTACGGCTGCGCGGGCGCCAGCAGCGTCGCGTACGGTCTGATCAGCCAGGAGTTGGAACGCGGCGACAGCGGCCTGCGCTCCTTCGCGAGCGTGCAATCGAGCCTCGTGATGTATCCCATCTTCGCGTTCGGATCGGAAAGTCAAAAATCGAGCTGGCTGCCGCGGATGGCGCGCGGGCAGGCGATCGGCTGCTTCGGCCTCACGGAACCCGACTTCGGCTCGAACCCGAGCGGCCTGCGGACCAGCGCGCGCGCCGAGCGCGGCGGCTACGTGTTGAACGGCGTGAAGCGCTGGATCACCAACGGCAACATCGCCGATGTCGCGGTCGTCTGGGCGCGACTCGAAGACAAGGTGCACGGCTTCCTGGTCGAAACCGATCGTCCCGGCTTCAAGGCCGAGCAGATGCACGGCAAGCTCAGCCTGCGCGCGTCGGTCACTTCGGAGTTGTACTTCGATGACTGCTTCATCCCGGAAGAGAACCGCTTGCCGGGCACCGGCTCGATGAAGGCGCCGCTCGCGTGTCTCTCGCAGGCCCGCTACGGAATCTCATGGGGCGCCATCGGCGCGGCGAGCGCGTGCTACGACTGCGCGCTGCGTTATGCGCAAGGCCGCGTGATGTTCTCGCGACCGATCGCGGGCTTTCAGCTGGTGCAG
>CAYGWM010000057.1:0-25377 GCA_964353555.1 uncultured Spirochaetales bacterium | reverse complement strand
TCAAGCGCGACGACGGCGCCCGCATCTTCGCTCGCATGCTCTACGAGGGCGCACTGGAGTAGCGGGCGCGATGGGTCCCGCGAGGTCGCGCTCCTAGTCGGCACCTCGGTAGAGTGCCGGGCGCGATGAACTGCACCGCCTGCGGCCACGCGAATCCCCTGCGCGCGAAGTTCTGCCTCGAATGCGGAACAGCCGTCGCGATGCGCTGTGCGAGCTGCGGCGGCGAGCTGCCCGCGGCCGCGAAGTTCTGTGCAGAGTGCGGCGCCAAGGTCGCCAGCGCGGAGCCTGCGCAGGCTCAGCCGGCACCTGCCGCGCGTTCGCCCCGCGACTACACGCCGCGACATCTCGCCGAACGAATCCTGCAATCGCGCTCGGCCCTCGAAGGTGAGCGCAAGCAGGTGACGGTCTTGTTCGCGGACGTGAAGGGCTCGCTCGAATTGGCCGAGCAGGCCGGCGCCGAGGTGTGGCACGCGATCCTCGAGCGCTTCTTCGAGATTCTCGCGGACGGCGTGCACCGCTTCGAGGGGACAGTCAATCAGTACACCGGCGACGGCATCATGGCGCTCTTCGGCGCGCCGATCGCGCACGAGGACCACGCGCAGCGCGCCTGCTACGCCGCCTTGCAGCTGCTGGCGCAATTGCGCGAGTTCGCGCGCGACGTGCGGCGCGAGCACGGCCTCGACTTCGCAACGCGCATCGGGCTCAACTCCGGCGACGTCGTGGTCGGCAAGATCGGCGACGACCTGCGCATGGACTACACCGCACAGGGACACACGGTGGGCCTCGCGCAACGCGTCGAATCGCTGGCCGAAGCGGATGCGTGCTTCCTGTCGCAAGCCACGGCCGACCTCGTAATGGGATTCTTCGCGCTCGAGGATCTCGGCGACTTCCGCGTGAAGGGCAGCGCGGAGCCACTCCACGTGTTTCGGCTGGCGGGCATGGGAACGGCCCGCAATCGCTTCGATGTGTCTCGATCCCGCGGGCTCAGCCGCTTCGTCGGGCGCTCGCACGAGGTCCGCACGCTCGAAGCCGCGCTCGCGGCGGCGCGCGCCGGCAACGGCGCGGTGGTCGGCGTCGTCGCGCAGGCCGGCACCGGCAAGAGTCGGCTCTGTTACGAGTTCCTCGAGTCGTGTCGCGCAGCGGGCTTCAACGTCCACGAGGGCCGCGCGGTTGCGCATGGCAAGAGCATCCCGCTGATCCCGATCCTCGAGATCTTCCGCTCCTACTTCGCGATCGGCGAACGCGACGACGACCGCTCTGCGCGCGAAAAGATCGCCGGACGGCTGCTGCTGCTCGACGAAGGCTTCCGCGACGTGCTGCCGGTGCTCTTCGACTTCCTCGGCGTGGCAGATCCAGCGCAGCCGCTGCCACGCATGGAGGCGGAGGCGCGCCAGCGGCAGCTGCAGAGCGTGTCGCGCCGGCTCTTCCAGCAAGCAACGGCCGAAAGGCCCGGCCTGTTGCTGATCGAAGACCTGCACTGGCTCGACGGCTCCAGCGAAACGTGGCTGCGCGATTGGGTCGACGCCGTCTCGGGTACGCACATGCTCTTGCTCGTGAACTTCCGCCCCGAGTACCGGGCCGAGTGGACGGCGCGCTCACACGTGCAGCAGATCGCGCTCGCGCCGCTCGGCGCGGAGGCGATCCGCGAGCTGATCGGCGACCTGCTCGGCGCGGATCGGAGCACGCTGGGCCTCGCAGACGCGATCTACACCCGCAGCGCTGGCAATCCGTTCTTCGCCGAGGAGATCGTGCGCACGCTGATCGAGTCGGGCCAACTGGAGGGGGAGCGCGGTCACTACCGGCTCGCGACGCCGATCGAGAAACTCGCGGTACCGAGTTCTGTGCAGGCGCTGCTCGCCGCGCGCATCGACCGTTTGCCCGAGCGCGAGAAGCGCGTGCTGCAAACCGCCGCGGTGATCGGCAAGGACTTCCGCGGACCGATCCTCGAGCAGGTGATCGATCTGTCGCCGAACGAGCTGGCGGAGAGCCTTGCGGCGCTGCGCAACGCGGAATTCGTCTACGAGGAGTCGCTGTACCCGATCGCCGAATACTCGTTCAAGCATCCGCTGACGCAGGAGGTGGCGCTCGCGTCGCTGCTCAGCGAGCGGCGCCGTGCGGCGCACGCCGCCGTCGCGCGGGCGATCGAAGCCTTCGACGCCGACCGACTCGACGAGGAAGCCGCGCTGCTCGCGCATCACTACGCCGAAGCCGCCCGGCCGTTCGACGCCGCACAGTGGCACGCCCGTGCAGCGACCTACATCGGCAAGAGCGACTTCGCCGAAGCCCGCCGTCATTGGCAGCGTACGCGCGAGCTGTTGCGCGAGGTCGAGGACCAAACGGCCGCGGCGAGCCTCGGGGCCACGGCGTGCCGCGCGCTCCTCACGCTCAGCATTCGCTTCGCGCTCGCGCCGGAGGAGGCGCAACGCATCTTCGAAGAGGGCCGGCGCTGGGCCGAGGCCAGC
This sequence comes from uncultured Spirochaetales bacterium, assembly GCA_964353555.1. Taxonomy (GTDB): domain Bacteria; phylum Myxococcota_A; class UBA9160; order UBA9160; family PR03; genus PR03. Next base: position 22,915 of record CAYGWM010000057.1, on the reverse strand, counting down.
GGGGACCCCGTCCGGGTCGGTCTGCTGCACCAGGCGCTGTCAGTGGCCGAGTCCACGCACCTCCGCATCGATTCCGCCCTCGAGCACGCCGCGGCGTTCGAGCGGTTCGCGCGCGCCGCATCGGATCCGGAGCTGCGCGCGATGGCGTTCTGGCCCTCGCTCGCACCGCTCCGCGTGCGCGGAGATCTCTCGGAACTCAAGGCGCGAGCCGCCTCACAGCTCGAGTGGACCCGCGACCACGCGGAATGGGGCGTGCGCGACTGGATCGGCGCCCATGGGGGAGCGTTCTGGGAGCTGGCTCTGGGTGAGTGCTACGACGGATCGCTCGTGCGCGCGCGCGAGTACCTCGAGCGCGGCATCGAGGTGGCACGCCGGGTCGGAGATCTCGAGGGCGAGAGCTATTGCTCCGGTTCCCTCGCCTACGTCGCCTGCCGCGCCGGCGAGCCCGAGCTGGGCCGTGCGCCGGCGCAGCGCGCGATCGAAATCGCCGAGCGACTCGGAAGCGCCTCGGCGCGCGTGGCAGCGCACGTGCGGCTCGGGGAGGTGCTGCTAGCCGCCGGGCAGACGGCAGAGGCGATCGCAGCGAGCGAGCATGCCGATTCGCTCGGCGCCGCGAACGCCCAGAACGTCCTCTACTTGTCCCAGCTGCGGCCGCGCGCGCAGTTGGCGAGCGGCGACTTCGCGCGAGCGCGACGCGGCGCCGAGCAGACCTTCGCTCACTTGCTCGAGCTCGGCGCCCGCATCGAAGCCGTGGAGGCGGCGCTGACGCTGTCGGCGGCGATCCGAGCGCAAGGCGACGCGTCCGAAATCGCGCGGATCGAGGACGTGCTCGCGACCGCCGACCGGCTGATCGCCGAGACCGGCGCCCGCAACCTCGCGCCGCTGGTGCTGCTCGAGCGCGCGGCGCTGCTGACGCGCATCGAAGACGCTTCTCTGCGTCGCAACCTTCTGCAGCAAGCGCAGCGCGCCTTCACTCGAATGGGCGCCACTGGTCGCGTCCGAGAGATCGCGCTGCTGCTGAACGTCTGACCCAGTCCCATGCGCCCAATCGCCTGCGGTCGTAGCGCATCGTGGCCAGCATCAACAGCAGCAGGATCGCCAGTAGCGCCGCGCCCCAGAAAAGCGTCGTTCGGGAGATCGAGGTGAATAAGCAGGCGAGAACGATCACGGCGATCCCGCTCGAAATGATCCCGTTGCTCACCGCGTAGCCGAGGCCCGAAGAGTCCGCCAGATGGTCCCCGAGCGCGGTTCCGAGCGTGTTGGAAACCAGGAGCACGGTCCAGTAGAAGATCTCGACCTTGCGCTGCGAATGGGATCGACGGAGAGGGAGCCGATCGAAAACGCCACGCAACGAGAACTGCGACGAGAATGCCGGCAAGGATGGCGGAGCCGGTCGCGTAGCCGACGTTCAGCGTCATCGACAGCAGGTCGCCGCCCGTCTCGCCGACGGTCGTCGCACAGATCTTCATGATCCAGAACGCCAACGTGACCTGCGCGACCTTGCTCGCAGCTTCGACGCTTCGTGATTCATCGAAGCTCGGATGCGGCTTCATCGGCTCATCACGCGCCGGAGTCGAGACGAAGAACCCGATCGATGCGGCGCTCGCGATCCTCTGCTGCGCACGTTGGCGCGTCAAGGAGCGGGCGGCGCTCACCGCGATCGCACAGTGCGCGCGCTGCGACGGGCTCGGCCTGCTCGAGTTGCTCGACTGGAGTCGCAGCCGTCGCGTGCGGATCTATGCGCTCGCGGGGATCGAGCGGGCAGCGGTCGCACTCTTCGAGCGCAATCGCGAGCGCGGTTCGTGCGACCTCTCGCGCGCGGATCGCGAGGTCGAGGCACTCTTCTGGTCCGCGGGCGCCGTCGAGCGGGTGCTGGCGCTGGACGTCGAGGGCAACGCTGTACTCGCTGCGGCGTCGCGTCCGAGCGGGCTCTCCCTTCCGTCTGCGCCGTGGCGCGAGCGCCTGATGGAGGAAGCGGACGCATCGTGGTTCATGCGGCTGGGACTCGAGAAGTCTGCGACGTAGTACGCTGCGCCGGCTCGATCGCGAGGCCGGCGAGTCCGCGCACGTTGCTCGAGTGCATGCGCTCGATCCCATCCGCCGGGACTTCGTAGTCGGGCCAGCGGCGCAGGAACTCCTCGATCCCGATCCGCGACTCGAGCCGCGCGAGCGAGGCGCCGAGGCAGAAGTGCCGCCCGTAGCCGAAGCCGAGATGCAAATCGACCGTGCGGCGCACGTCGTAGCGATCGGGATTCTCGAAGCGGCGCTCGTCGCGACCCGTCGCACCGTTGATCAGCAGCACGCGGCCGTGCTTCGGGATGGACGCTCCGTGCAGCGTGATCGCGCGGGTCGCGACGCGGCCCTGGTACTGCGACGGCGGGTCGAAGCGCAGCGTCTCTTCGACCGCGTTCGGGATCCACCGCGGATCGGACACCAGGATGCGACGCTCGTCCGGGTGGTTCGCGAGTTCGAGAAATGCCGTGGCGAGCAGCTTCGTCACGGTTTCGTTGCCGGCGGTCACGAGCAGCATGAAGAAGGAGCGGATCTCGTCGTCGCCGAGGCGCTGCAACACGCCGTCGTCGTCCGCGACCTCGACCTGCACGAGATCCGTCATCAGATCGTCCTGCGGGCGGCGGCGCCGCTCCGCGATCTGCTCGCTCCAGTACGGGATCAGCTCGAGCGAAGCGCGCACGGCTTCGTGCGTCGGCATCGGGTTGCCCGGTTCGCGGTGCAGCATCAGATTCGACTTGCGCTGCACCTCGGCACGATCGGCCTCCGGGATGCCGAGCAGCGTGCTGATCACGTCCATCGGCAAGCGCGCGCTGAACTCGCGCACCACGTCGAAGCGCGGGCGGCCGACCAGCGCGTCGAGATGGCGCGTCGCGATACTGCGGATCAACGGTTCGATCGCGCGCATGCGACCGAGCGTGAACGCGCTCGAGACGAGCTTGCGATAGCGCGTGTGGCGCGGTGCATCCATGAAGATCATCAGCCCGATGTCGGCCTTCGGGCCGTCCATGAACTCGAGGCTCGTGCCCCACGACGAGCTGAACGTGGCGGGATCGAGAAACGCGTCGAGGTTGTCCTGGAAGCGCGAGAGCGCCCAGAAGTCGAGCCGCTCGTTGCGGTAGGCGGGCGCGAAGTCGCGCATCCACCGATACACCGGATACGGATCCTGATCCTGTTCGTACGAGAACGGGTCGTATTCGACGTCGGCGTCGGCAGCGACCGGGGTGGAGCTCATCGCGGATCCTCGCTGGGCGTGCTGAACACGCAGGCACGCTACCACGACCGACCTGGGGCACCTACCGCAGAGCGCGGTCTCCGGTCCCTTGCGACGCGGAGCTCCCGTTCTCGCTCGTCGCGATCACACGTTGAAGCGGAACAACAGCACGTCGCCGTCTTTCACGACGTACTCCTTGCCCTCGACGCGCATCTTGCCGGCTTCCTTGGCGCCCTGCTCTCCCTTCAGTGCGACGTAGTCGTCGTAGGCGATCGTCTCGCAGGCGATGAAGCCGCGCTCGAAGTCGTTGTGGATCACGGCGGCCGCTTGCGGCGCCCGGGTGCCCTTCACGATCGTCCAGGCGCGCGCCTCCTTCGGCCCGCAGGTGAAGTAGGTGACGAGGCCCAGCAGGTCGTAGCCGGCGCGGATCACGCGATCGAGCCCGCTGTCGTGCAGGCCGAGTCCCGCGAGGAACTCACCGCGATCCTCGGCCGGTAGCTGACTCACCTCGGCTTCGATCGCCGCCGACACGATCACATGTCGCGCGCCTTCGGCCTTGGCGCGCCTCGCCACGAGCTCGGAGTGCGCGTTGCCGGAAGCCGCGCTGGCTTCTTCGACGTTGCAGACATACAGAACCGGCTTGGTGGTCAACAGCTGCAGCCGCTTGACGGACTCCTGTTGATCGGGCGACACCGCCGTGCGTGCCGGCCGCCCCGCCGTCAGCGCGGCCGCGATCGGTTCCATCAGCGCGACCTGCGCGAGGCTCTCCTTGTCGCCACCGCGCGCCTTCTTCTGCGCCGCGAGGAGCCGCTTCTCGAGGCTTTCGAGATCGGCGAGCATCAGCTCGGTCTCCACCGTCTCGGCGTCGCGGATCGGATCGACGCTGCCTTCCACGTGCGTCACGTCGCCATCCTCGAAGCAGCGCAACACGTGCACGATGGCGTCCACCTCGCGGATGTTGCCGAGGAACTGGTTGCCCAATCCCTCGCCACGGCTCGCGCCGCGCACGAGGCCCGCGATGTCCACGAACTCGAGTGACGTGGGCACGGTCTTCTGCGACCTGCCGACCTTCGTCAGCATGTCGAGACGCGGATCGGGAACCGCCACGCGGCCGACGTTGGGCTCGATCGTGCAGAACGGATAGTTCGCCGCCTGCGCGGTCGCCGTGGCGGTCAGCGCGTTGAAGAGCGTGCTCTTGCCGACGTTGGGCAGGCCGACGATGCCGCAATTGAAACCCATCGATCGCATCTCCCGGGCGTAGCGGCAGCAGCCGCGCGGCGCGCACATTGACGAAGTCGCGTCGGAGATGCCCGGGGATTCGAAGCTCGGCGCCGTGTGGGCCGATTTCGAGACGCCGCTACGGCGCCGCTTGCGCGGCTCCTGGCGGCGGCGGCGGGACGCCGATCGAGGCGTGATCCACCAAGTAGAGTGTCTTGCCACCGGTCTTCTTCAGGATCTCGCTCGAGCGCACGTGGAGTGTCTCGACCTTGCCGTCGGGTCCCTTCACGTCCTGCTTCCACTGGCCGAGCACGGCGATCAGCCCGTCGCCCAGCGGCAGGACGTCCTGCGAGACGAGCACCGGAGAGGAATCCGGCGAAGCCTTCAGCGATGCAGCGATCAGCTTCGTGATCGCCGCCTTGCCGTTGGCCTCTTCGCCCTGGCCCGGCCAGATGACGCGGGCGTCGTCCGTGTAGAGAGCCGCAGCGGCGGCGACGTCGCGGGCGGCCATGGCGCGGGCAAAGGCTTCGGAATGCGCCTTCGCGTCGGCGGCCGGGTCGGCGAAGGCGGGTGCGGCGGCGAGGATGAGGCAGGCAAGCAGGATCTCGGCTCTCATGGGGCTCCCTTCATGCAGGACCGATGTCGGCCCCGAGGATACGGCACTCGTTTCATCCGCGGGCGTCGGGTGATGCGTCGATGAAATTCCACAGAGGCTTTCCTCGTGGGAGCCGCCGTTATCTTCCGGCGCGCCCGCCGTACGCCGCAATCCAGAGTGCAGAGAGGAACCTGATGCCCGCTTCCCCGCCGCCCGACTCCGTTCTCTTCCGCAACGCGACCATCGTGGACGGCACGGGGGCGCCGCCGCAGCACGGCGATGTCGCGGTCGTCGACGGCCGCATCGCAGCGGTGGGACCCGCGCTCTCGACCGCGAGCCTTCCGCACGCAACGCCGGTGATCGATGCGGGCGGTCGCGTGCTGGCGCCCGGCTTCATCGACATCCACACGCATTTCGACCCGCAGATCTGTTGGGATCGGCTCGCAACGCCGTGCCTCGAGCACGGCGTGACGAGCGTGCTGATGGGCAACTGCTCGCTCTCGCTGGCGCCGGTGCGCGCCGCCGATCGCCGCGGCCTCGCGGGCATGTTCAAGCAGATCGAAGACATTCCGCTGTCGGCCTTCGAAGCCGCCGTGCCGTGGAGCTGGGAGAGCTATCCCGAGTATCTCGACTTCGTGCGCGAGGGCCTCGGCATCAACGTGGCCGGGCTGGTGGGGCATTCCGCTCTACGCACTTTCGTGATCGGCGCCGCAGCGCAGCAGCGCACGGCCACGCCCGAGGAACTTGCCAGCATGTGCACGGTGCTGGCCGACGCCATCCGCGGCGGCGCCGCGGGACTCTCGACCTCGTACGTCGACATCGACGAGCAGATGAAGCCGGTGCCGAGCCGCTTCGCCGATCGGGCAGAGATCGTGGCGCTCGGGCGCGCGATGAAGCAGGCGGGTCGAGGCCTGATCCAGACGGTTCCCGTCTTCTACAACCCGCCCCAGCAACTCGCGAACATCCGCGAGATGGCCGAGATCTCGCGGCAGACGGGCCTGCTCTGCTCGGTCGCGCCGATCACGCACTCGGCGCAAGGCACGCTGTGGAGCGACTCGCTGGCGTTGCTCAGCGAGGAGAATGCCAACGGCGCCCGCGTCTACGGCCAGAGCATGCCGCGCAGTTTCGACATGAACCTACGCCTCTCGGAGAGCTCGTTCCTGCTCTTCGCGCTGCCCGCGTGGTCGGCACTGATGCGGCTGCCGCTGCCCGAGCGCCTGGCAGCCTTCCGCGATCCGGCGCGGCGCACCGAACTGCGGAACCAGTCGGTGCTGCTCGGCCCGCTACTGCAGATCATGGAGATCGGACAAACCGCCCGGCCGGAGAATGCGCATCTGCAGGGCCGCAAGGTGGCCGATCTGGCAAAGGAGCGGGGCGTCGCGCCGGCCGACGTGCTGCTCGATCTCTCCTGCAGCGAAGGGCTCGAGACCGAGTTCCAGATGCGGAACTTCCTGCACGCCGATCCCGAGGGCGTGACCGCGGTGCTGTCGCATCCCTGCATCCATCTCGGCGCCTCGGACGCAGGCGCGCACGTGTCGCAGTTCTGCGGCGCCGGCGACACCACGTTCCTGCTGGCGCGCTGGGTGCGCGAGCTGCGGGCCTTCACGCTGGAAGGGGCGGTACACCGTCTCACAGGACAGCTCGCCGACGACTTCGGCATCCGCGGGCGCGGCCGCATCGCCGCGGGCCTCGCCGGCGACCTCGTGCTCTTCGACCCCGCGACGATCGATCGCTGCGAGGAGGAGTTCATCGGCGACGTTCCGGGCGGCGGCAACCGCTACGTACGGCACGCCCGGGGAATCGATGCGGTGCTCGTGAATGGCGCACTGGTGTGGGATGGCAATGTCTACACCGCTTCGCGTAGTGGTCAAATCGTCTGACGTGCGCGACACCACTCCGCGACGGAACGCGACAGCGAGACTTCGATGACTCGCGACTTCAAGAGCGTTTCTCGGGTCGCTCCGTCGCGGTCTCGGAGCTGACTCGCGCTCGTGTCACTCGGGCCACGAATGCAGTCGCAGTGGCGGCGAGCATCAGCAGGGCGAGCGCGACCCACGGCCGCGACAGCCACGCGGGCGCGACGAGCAGCACCACGCCGAGCCCCGCCATCATCAGGCCCGAGAGCAACTTGAGCAGATGGCCCTCGCGCGCGCTGAGCTTGCGTGAGCCGAGCGTCCACGCGAAGACGCCGACGATCGCGAGAAGCGGCGTCACGTAGACGGCGTTGTAGAGCGCGAGGTACAGGTAGTACGTCGGGGCGGGCAGCGCGCGCAGCGTCAGGATGCGCGTGAAGACCATCGGGAAGCCGGCCGTGCAGAGCAGCTCGTAGAGGTTCGCCACCAGCGCGAGTGCGATGGTCGCCGCGACCATCGTCGAGAGGCGCTCCGCACGCACCAGCTTGCGCATGCGCGCGAACAGCCCCGGCTTCGCAGACTCGGGGATGGCGAGCGTCGCGGTGCCTCGCGCGCGCAGGCCGTCGCGGGCGTTGATCGAACCGAGCACGACCGCGAGCAGTCCCGCACCGACGGTCACGGCGCGCAGCTCGCCGAGCAGCAGGAAGAGGTTGAGCCACGCCGCCATGAACGCGAAGTACGCGAGCCCCGAGATCGCGACGAAGACGGCGCCCACCGCGAGCATGTGCGCGCGGCTGCGCGCATGCACGAGCAGGCTCAGCAGGAAGAGCAGCACGAAGAAGGCGCACGGGTTGAGCGAATCGAGCCCGCCGAGTACGAGCGCCAGCACCGGCAGCGAGAGCGTCGCGGCGTCGAGTCCGCCGGGAAGCGGCGGCAGCGGCTCTGCGTTCGGCGCGGTGCGTGCGCCGGGCGTCGCATCACGACAGCGCGCGATCCCATCGCGGATCGCCGCGGGCGTGACGTCGGCATCGAATCCGACGAGCATGCGGCCGCAGACCACGAAGGCGGGCACGGCGCGCGCCTGCTCGCCAACCGCGGAGGCAAGCATACGAAAGCGCTCGACGTTCTCCGGGTGCTCGGTCAGCTCGAGCGCGTGCACCGCGACGCCGGGCTCGCTGGCGAGCGTCTCGACGAAGGGCTTCGCCTCGAGGCAGTGTGGGCAGCTGCGAGTCCAGAAGAACCAGAGATGCACGGTGATCGCGCCGCCGGGTTCTCTCTCGACCCAGACCCCGATCGGCTCGTCGGCGCGCACCGGCGGCGTCAGCAACAAGGCGAGCAGAGCGGCGATGCGGATCGTGCGGGCACAGCGCATGGCGGGACCAGTGTGCCGCGCGCAACGCGACGACACGAGCGTCGCGGTGCGCGTGTCAGGCAATCGGAAGTTGGGATTCCACACACTGTACGCGCTGGATCGACTGCAGCAGCAGAGCCGACATCCGCGACCTCAGCGCACCCTCTCCCAGTAACGTCCGACGGCGGACTGGATTTCGCCGATCAGCCTGTCGTCGCGCTTCGGCTCGAAGAGGTGACGGAAGCGGCCCTGCAGCTTCAAGTATTCTTCCACCGGCGTGCGCGGGCGCGGAACGCGCGTGTGCACGACTTCGCCGTCTACGAATTCCTTCAGCGGCCACAGCCCGGTCTTCACGGCGAGCCGCCCGATCTCCACGGTCAGGCTGGGATCGAAATCCCAACCCGTCGGGCACGGGGAGAGCGCGAGAATCAGACGCGGGCCTTTGAGCCTCGCGGCGGTTTCGATCTTCCGGGCGAGGTCGAGTGGATCGGCACCGATCACCGTGGCGACATAGGCCGGGCGGTGCGCAGCCCAGATCGCGAAGAGATCCTTCTTCCATCCCGTATGCCCGGGACCGGCAGCCTCGGTTGCGGTGCGCGCTGCGTGCGGTGTCGCGCCCGAGGTCTGCTGACCGGTGTTGGCGTAACCCTCGTTGTCGTAACAGATGTACAGAAAATCGAGCCCGCGCTCGATGGCTGCCGAAGTCGCGGACAGGCCCATGCCGTACGAGGATCCATCGCCGGCGAGCACGACTGCCGTCATGTCTTCTTCTCGTGGCAACCGGCCTTTCGCGAGCAGGATGTCGAGCGCATCGCGTACGCCCTGTGCGCCTGCGGGTGCAGAGGCCATCGAGGTATAGAGGAAGCCGCCGCGGAACGGAGTGAACGGATAGACTGCGAGCAGTGTCATGCAGCCGGCAGCATTGATGAACACGGTCTTGGTGCCGAGCAGATCGTAGATCTGGTGCAGCGCTTCCAATCCGCCGCAGCCCGCACACATCGCGGTGCCGGCGCCGAGCAGGTGTGTGGACGGCAGGTCTTTCATCGAATGGATGGAGGTGGGCTTGCTCATTTCTCCATCCCTGTTTGCCGGCGCTCGGCGGTGGCAACCGCCTGCAGCTCGTGCACTTCGCGCAGCTCGTCCCTGGTGTAGAGCAGCCTCGGTGCAGGCGCGGCGCCCTTCTCCAGAGCCGCATTGGCGACAGCCACCATTTCATAGAACTCCTCGGGCGGCAGATCGCGGCCACCGAGCCCGCCGATGAAGCTGAGCAGCATCGGTGCCTGCTTCGAGCCATACAGCGAGGACGCGAGCTCCGCGTAGAGCACGCCGCCCTTCCCCATCGAAAGGTTCTGATCGATGACGATCACGGCGCGCTTCCCGGACAGCAGCTGGCGAAGCAGCGCCTCCGGCCAGGGGCGCAGCAGCCGCGGACGCACCAGGCCGACTCTGTCGCCGCGTTCCCGCAGCCGGTCGACTGCATCGCGCGCCTTGGTCGCAAAAGACCCGATCATGAAGAACACGATGTCGGCATCGTCGCAGCGATGGGCTTCGACTGCTGGATGATGGCGACCGAACGTCGCTTCGAACGCGCGCGCTGCTTCTTCGTAGACCGGCAGCGCATGCAGAGCAGCAAGGTGCGACTCGTAACGGAAGTAGGAATACGGCGAGCCGCCGAGCACGGCCACGCCCTGGCTGATGGGCCGGCTGGCGCGGAACTCGATTGCATCGGGATCGAAGGGCCCGAGAAATTTCCGGGCGGCCTCGGCATCCGGCACGTCGACCGGCTCGCGCGTGAAGGAAAGATAGAAGCCGTCCAGGTTGACGATCGCCGGCAGACGTACGCGGCGGTCTTCCGCCAGCCGGTACGCCAGCAGCACGCTGTCGAGCACTTCCTGGCATGTGGCGCAGTGGATCTGCAGGAAACCGCTGTCGCGCGCAGCGAGGACGTCGGTGTGATCGGGCTCCAGCGTGATCGGCGATGCGAGCGCGCGCGACACGTTGACCAGCACGAACGGCACCCGCCAGCCCGCAACGGTGTAGATCATCTCCATCGCGTAGAGCAGGCCCTGGCTCGAGGTCGCGGTGAACACGCGCACGCCGGTGGCGGCCGCGGCCGCTGCCGCGGTGATCATCGAGTGCTCCGATTCGAGCATGACCAGCCGGCCCGGCACTTCTCCGGATGCGTACCAGGCGGCCAGCGATTCGATGATCTCGGTCTGCGGCGTAATCGGGAAGGCCGGCACGTAATCGACATCGGCCAGCCGTGCGCCCCAGGCGGCTGCGGCGTTGCCGGTCAGAAGCCGCCGCGTCATGCCGATGCTCCCGCGGCGCCGTGCTCGGGCTCGGCATGGATCGCATGCGGTGGACACACGGCGACACACACCATGCAGCCCTTGCAGTGGTCGTAATCGATCCGGGGCGTGTGGTCGGCGTCGACATCGATTGCGCTATCGGGACAGAGCGTGCTGCACACCCATGAGCAGCGGTTGCAGCGCGTGTAGTCGATGACCGGTTTTTGTGTTCGCCACACACCGGTATTCACCTGTTCAGTGGTCGCCGCTCCGTGGATGTCCGGCGCGGCGAACTCCACGGCTTCCAACGGGATGTCCACCCACTCCGGCCGCCGGTAGTCCGTCGCGGCATTGGCTGTACTTTCCCGCACGAGTCCCTCGTGCTCCTCCATCGCATCGTACGCCGCCAGCGCCGTGTCGAGGCTTCTGCGCACCGCGGTTTCGCCGTAGGGGCCGACCTCGTCGCCGATTGCAGCCGCGAGACGGTCGCGCGCGATCGCGCCGGTGAGTCTTGCCGCAGCACCGGTACAGGCAGCACCGAGGAACGGAAGCCGTGCGCGCTCCTCGGCGTCGGCGCTGACCGGAAGCGCGAGGATCCGGCAGCGCAGCTTGAGCCGGTCCTTCCAGACTTCGGGTGTTTCGCGGCTGTTGACGAGCAGCACGGTCGCATCGCCGATTCCCGGCAACACACCGGCCGCGGGCACCGCGACCAGCGAGTCGTCGGCGACGATCACCAGGTCAGGTCGCGTGATCACGCCGCGTTCGTGAATCGGCTCCCTGGCGGCGCGCACATACGCGAAGATCGGTGCGCCGCGACGCTCGGCTCCGTAGCGCGGCGCATCCTGGACCTCGAATCCCTCCAGGAAGAAAGCCGTACCGAGGATCCGGCTCGCGGTCTTCATGCCCTGGCCGCCGCGGCCGTGAAAGCGGATGCGAAACATGGCTGGGCAATCGCTCCTGCGCTCAGAAGATCGAGAAACGGCGATACCCCATCGCCTGCTTCACGCGCCGGGTGGCGAGCGCGAGCGCGGCCTCGCGCGCGCCAATCTGCCGTGTCTCCGCGTCGGAAAGCACCGCTTCGGTGTTCTCGCGGATTCGGTCGGCGATGGCCTCGAAAGCCCGCGATTGCGTGGCGCCGCGGTACTCCATCGCCGCGCAGATCACGCCGCCGGCATTGGCGATGAAGTCGGGGACGATGGTGACGCCGCGCTCGTGCAGCATGCGCTCGGCCCCGACAGTGAGAGGAATGTTGGCGCCCTGCGGCACCAGCTTCGTCTGCAGCCGCGCGACATTGTCCTCGCGGATCACATCGGGGCGTGCCGCCGGGATCCAGATGTCGCACGCGACGTCGACGATCGCATCGACGGAGAGCTTTTCCCCTTTCGGATACCCGCAGACGCTGCCGCCCTGGTCCTTGATCCGGATCAGCTCGCCGACGTCGATGCCGCTGCGGTCGACCAGCGTACCCCGGCTGTCCGACGCGGCGACGAGCTTCGCGCCGTCGGCAACCAGAAAGCGCGCAGCGTGCTTGCCGACCGCGCCGAATCCCTGGACCGCAATGGTGGCGCCCGCGATACGGAGGTTGCAGAAGCGTGCCGCCACTTCGGTTGCATGCTTCAAGCCCCAGCCGGTCGCACCGAGTTCGTCGAGCGGAATGCCGCCGATCTCCGCCGGCAGACCGACTGCGCGTCCGATCTCGTCCCGAACCCAGGCCATGCAGGTTTCGTCGGTACCCATATCGGGGCCGAAGATGTAGTCGGTCTCGTTGCGCAACGCGTGGGCGAACGCACGGATCAGCTGCTCCTTCCGTGCGACTGCCATGCGCGGGTCGCCCCACAGCACCGACTTGCCGCCACCGTGCGCGAGCCCGGCCGCTGCGTTCTTCAGCGTCATCGCGCGCGCCAGACGGAAGCACTCGCTGACACTGACGTCCGGCGCCATGCGCAGACCGCCGATCGAAGGGCCACGCGCCACGTTGTCCACCACGAGTGCCGCCGCGAGCCCGATCGACGGCTCGTGGATCTGGATGATCTTTGCGGGACCCAGTTCGTCCGTGAAGGGGAACGCGTCGGTCATGATTGCACCCGAAGTCTCGATTCTTACCTGCATGCTAGTCGAACCGCTCAGCCGACGCCGAGGAGCTTGCGCAACGCGGCGTGCGAGTCGGCGACGTGGTCGGCCTCGGGCAGATCGGTGTCGTCGTCGTGGACCGCGCACAGGCGCACGCTCCGCATTCCGGCACTGCGCGCGCCGGCGACGTCGGTGCGCAGCAGGTCGCCGACGTGGAAGGTGCCGGCCGCCTCGATGCCGAGGGCGTCGAGCGCGGCGCGGAAGATCCGCACGTGCGGCTTGGGCACGCCCACCTCGTCGGAGAAGAGCTGCGCGCGCAGGCCCGCCAGCAGTCCGAGCCGTGCGAGATGCTCGCGAACGACACGGCCCGGCGTCAGTCCGGTGTCGCAGATCAGCGCTGCCGGTACGCCGGCGCGCGCGAGCGCCGCCACGGTCTCGACGGCGCCCTCGAGCGGAACGACGCAGCTCGAGTGCGACGCGTACTCGAAGTGTGCGACGAGCAGCTCGAAGCGGGCGCCGTGCGTGAGCGCGCCGAGCTCGTGCATCGCCCACACCGCCACCTCACGCGCGCCGCTCGCGACGCCCTGGCTCCAGAGGTCCATGTGCCGCTGCCAGGCGCGGCCGAAAGCGACCTCAGCCTGCTCGAGCTCGACGCGCGCGCCGCTCTCGCGGGCGGCATGCAGCAGGCCGTCCACGCGCCGGTGGTGCGCCTCGTGCCAGTCCTCCTCGCGGAGCAGCGTGTTCCAACAATCGAAGGTGACGGCGGTCGGCTGATCTCTCAAGCGCGTCGCCCCTGCAGCGGCTCGAGCGCGCGCAGCCACTCGCTCTGCGGGCGGCCGGTGTCGACGCGCAGATGGCGGCCCGGCTCGCCCGGGTCCAGCGGCTGCCACCGCGCGGTGACGATGCGCGCGAGCGATGGCCACCCGCCCGGTGTGCCGCCGCAGCGGCGATCGCGACGCCGCAGCCGCGCCGCGACGACCTCCGGCGGCGCGTCGCACTCAGCGAACACGAGGTCCGCGCCGTGGCGGGCCGCGAGCGCGGCGGCCTCGCGCCGGCGCTCCGCGTCCGCGAAGCACGCGTCGAGTACCACGGAGCGCCCGCTCGCGAGCACCGCCTCGGCGCGCCGGAACATGCCGCCGTAGACGCGCTCGCCGAAGCCGCGGTCCCAGACGAGCTCGTGTGCGACACCGTCCGGGATCGGCGCGAGCAGCGCGTGCTGCACGCGGTCCGCCGCCACGCGCGGCGCGGCGAGACGCCGCGCGACCGCCTTGGCGAGCCTGCTCTTCCCAGTCGCCACGCCGCCCGAGGTGGCGATCACGAGCGGCGCGGAACGCACGCCATCGAGAACGGCGCGCAGGTACGCCGCCGGCTCGGGACCGGCGCCCGCGCGCACCGAAGCCTCGAGCGCAAGCCGCACGGCGGCCTCGCGCTCGTAGCCGTCGAGCACGCGGTAGAGCGCGTAGTCGTCGGACGCCCACGCGTAGGCGGCCGCGAATGCTTCGGCGCGCCGCGCTGCGCCGCGCGCGCGCAGATCGATTGCGAGCGCGGCGACGTCCTCGGCGACGTCGCCTCGCGCCTCCGGATCCGGCGCCGCGAGGCGGACCGTTCCGCACCGATCGACGGCGATGTTGCGACACGCGATGCGTCCGTGGAGCCGGCGCACCCGCCCGGTCGAAGCGCGCTCGAGCAGCACGTCCACCGCGTCGATCAGGAAGCGCTGCTGCGCGGCGAGCAGCCGAGGGAGCGCATCGTCCGCCACCGCCCCGCCGCAGCGCTGCGCGAGCGCGTCCGCGTGCTCGCGCAAGCGCTTCGCCAGCGCGATGGGCCCGGCATCTACCTCGTCCGCGCAGACTTCGGCGCTCGCGTGCAGCGCGTCCAGCGCGTGCGCCACCGCACGCAGATGACGACCCCGCAGCCGACGAGCATCGAGCCGACGGTCGAGACGATCGCGCGGGCGCAGCTTCTCCACAGCCCGGCAATGGTAGTAGACCCGCCCACGCTTCTACCGTCGCGGCCCGCACGGAGCCGCGGGGCTGTCTCTCGGCAGAGGAGCTGGAGGTGGAGCAGGATCTGCCCGAGCGCGCCGATGGGGGTCCTCGCACGATCCGCTGCGGGGCGAGCATCCGCTGCTATCCGCCCAGCGATTGCAGCGTCTCCTCCGCCTTCTCCGCGAACTCCGCGATCTGCTCGTCCTCGAGGATGAGCGGCGGGTAGAGCTTGGGAACGGCGAGGTTCTGCGCGGAGGCGACGACGATCACGCCGCGCTGGAAGAGGCCGAGGACGAAGAACGCGCCGGCCATCTCGTCGCGGAAGTCGAGCGCCCATAGGAGGCCCGTGCGGCGCACGCCGTGCACGAGCGCGGGGTGCCGGGCGGCGAGCTCGTCCACCACGCGCCCAAGGCGATCGCCCATCGCCCGCGCGCGCGGCAGGATCTTCTCGGTCTCCTCGATCGCGGTGCGCGACACCACGGCGCCCACGTTGGACCACGCATACGAGGAGATGATGCGGTACGGGTCGTCGCCCCAGAAATCGAGGATCTCGGGCCGCATCACGACGGCGGCCATCGGGTAGAGCCCACCGGAGAAGCCCTTCGCGGTGACCAGCATGTCGGGCAGGGCGCCCCAGTGATCGATGCCCCAAAGGTGTCCGAGCCGACCCATTCCGGTGACGACCTCGTCCACGACGAGCTTCGCGCCGTGGACGTCGCAGAGCCGCCGCACCTCGGCGAAGTAGCCGGGGTCCGGCGCGCGCCCGTCGTAGTCGGTGCGCAGCGGCTCGAGCACGACGGCCGCCGTGCGCTCGCTGATCGCGTCCGCGAGCGCGCTCGCGTCGCCGTAGGGCACCGCCTGGAAGTCGGGGATCAGCGGCTCCGCCCACGCGCGCATCGACGGCGAGCCCATCATGCTGAGCGCGAAGCCCGTGACGCCGTGGTAGCCGTGATCGCCGTGGAGGATCTGCGTGCGGCCGGTGGCGCCGCGCGCGAGCTTGCAGGCATGGTCGATGGCCTCGCTGCCGGTGACCGCCGGGAACGTCACCTCGAGCGGTCCGGGCGTCGTGCGCGCGAGCGTCTCCGCGAGGCGCGCCTTCGCCTCGCTGAAGTGGAAGAGCGAGCCGAAGTCCTCGGTGCGCAGCGCCTCGGTCATCGCGGACACGAGGACGGGGTTGCGATGGCCGAGGGCGTGAACGCCGCCCACGCCCCAGAGGTCGAGGAAACGCCGCCCCTCGGTGTCGGTGATGTAGGGCCCCTCGCCCGAGGCCTCGATCATCAGGTACCCGAGGCGCTCGATCGCGGCGATGCGCCCGCGCCCGAAGAAGCGCGCGTAGCGCCGGATGAACTCCTTGCGATCGAGCGGTGCGTCGCCCATGCCCCCCCCTCGCGACCGCGGTGCGCGGCGCCGAGCCCCCAGCATAACCACCGCGGGCGCGTCACCGCGATCGAGCTGCCGGGTCACTCGTCGCGCCGTGCCCCACGGCTGCCCGCGTGCGCCGGCCGGCGCCGTCGTGCGCAACGGCTTCCGCTGGGTCGGCGGGCGCACCAGCCGCACCGCCCGCGACTGGCCCCGGATCTTCGTCATGCCGCTGCGCACCAACATCGAGATGGCGCGCATCCCACGCGAGGCGCTGCGCGAGCTCGCGGCGGCGACTCCCTACGGCGTGGCCGCGAGAACCTTCACGTAGACCGCGATCGCGGCGAGTTCCTCGTCGCTCACCTTCTTCGTGACGTTCTTGTGCTTCTTGTTCTCGCGGACGTTCTTGATCACCAAGGCTTCGCCATCCGCAGCGGTGAGCTTGGCGGCGAGCTCGGCTTCGTGGTAGGACTCGGCCTTCGCGGCCTTCCCCTTCTTGGTGTCGGCGTTGCCCGTCTCTCCGTGGCAGCCGGCGCAGTTCTCGACGAAGAGCGCCTTGCCGTCCGCGGCGACTGCGTCGCCGCTAGCCAGTGTTGCCAACAGAAATCCCGATGCTCCCAGCGCGGTCCATTTTCGCACGTCCAATCTCCTTCACCCTTCGCTTCAAGCTAGCAAACCGGGCAGCGCTCCGAGCACGAAGATCGGATTGCCCACGAAGGGGAAGGCGACCGCCCCGGCGCGCGCGTCGACCGCACTGTGATTCCTGCCGGGGCCCGAGCCCGCGATGCCGTCGTCCCGCCTGCCCCATGCCGCACCGTGCCCGGCGGTTCAGAGCCTTCCAACGGGGATCCAAGAAATCGCCCACGCATCTGCCTCACCCCCCTCGCCGCCCGGTCGGACCCCGTGCTCGCGGCTCGCGTGCTCGTCGGTGCGCTCCGGGACTGCGACCGGTCCAGCGCCGGAATGCGTGCGCGAAGGCGCTGAGCTCGGAGTAGCCGAGCAGGAACGCGATCTCGGTGAGGTCCGTCTCGGTGCGCTCGAGATACTCGAACGCTGCTTGGTGTCGCGACTGCTGGACCAGATCGCGATAGACGAGCCCCCGTTCGGCGAGCTGCCGCTGCAGCGTCCTGGCGCTGACACCCAGCCGCGGTGCCAGATCCTGCAGCTTCGGATGGCCGTCGCAGAGGCGGCTGGCGATCTCCACGCGCAATCCCGCCAGCCACGGCTCGTCGGTCGAATCTGCGTCGAGCACTTCCTGCAGGCGCTGCTCGGCGGAGGGAAGCAGCGACCGATCACTGCCCGACACCTCCATGGGTAGGATGGACGCGTCGAAGCGGATCTCGTTGGCGTACTGGGCGAAGGTCGGCGAGACGCCGAAGTGCCGGACATGTTCCGATGTGTCGACGGGGGCGTCGTGGACCATCGCGACACTCCGCGGCCGCCAGTCGCCGTCTCCCGCCAGGCGGCGCAGCATGCGGAGCAAGAGCAGCAGGCCGCCCTCGTAAACGTGCCGGAGCGCCTCGGGCTCGACGCCTTCGAGCGTGACTCGCGGCACCGAGATCCCACGACTCGTGGCGAGTTCGGCGCTCGCACCCTCGACGAGTGTCCCCACATAGCGGACGAGGTTGCTGAGGCCGATCTCGACGGTGGTTGCGTTGAGGACCGCGTAGGTCAGAAGTCCGAGCGCCTCGAGATCGAAGTTCGCACCAAGGTGGAGACCGAACGCCGGATCCTCGAGCTCGCCGGCCGCGCAGGCGACGATCGCCGCGAGCCGGTCCTTCACGTATAAGTCGGCGGTTCAGGTGTCTCACGGATGTTGGTGCGGAGGGCGGAGCGGACGGGCGGACTGGCAATCAAACCAAACACACATGGGCCCCCTCGCACCGAGCTGGCTGCATGCATTCCTCGGCTTCGGCGTCGCGACGGTCGTGAGCGGTGATCGCGCCTACGAACCGAGGGAGCCCACGATTCCCAGCACCGCGGCAAAATGAAGAACGGCGCCCAACAGCGTCAGCGCATGGAACACCTCATGGTAACCGAAAACAGCAGGCCACAGGACGGGCCGCTTGAACGCGTAGGCGATGGCTCCGATGCTGTAGACGATGCCGCCGGTCAGAATGAGCGCAAAGATCTCGTCACCGTAGGCGCGCCGCACGTCGCCTATGTATGGCACGATGGTCCAGCCAGCAGCCACCGCGAGCAACGCCACGAGCGCCTTCGGCGCCTGCACCCAGAAGAGTGACTGAAGCACGCCGAGAACGGCGACCACCCAGACCGCGAGCAGCAACCGGTTGCCCGTCTCGGCCGGAAGACCCAGCAGGACGATGGGTGTGTAGGTACCGGCGATGAGCACGAAGATGGCAGCGTGGTCTGCTCGTCGCATCCATGTGCGTCCACGCGCCGACCAGTGGATCCGGTGGTAGGTCGCGCTCACTGCAAACAGAATCACCAGGCTCGATGCGAACACCGCCACCGCCACCGAGGCGCGCCCGCTGGGGGCGACACTCACGAGAACGAGGCCTGCGCCTGTGGCGACGACCGCGCCGAACTGATGCAGCACGCCACGAAAGCGGGGCTTCTGCGTCATGGAGGAGGCGACATCCGTCGGCGGCGGCATCGTCTGCGAGTTCATGACTGGACCACCTTCAGAACTTCCATCCACGCATAGCGCGAGGCCGTTGCTGACGCGCGTGTGAAACGCGGAGACCGGTACCACCTCAGTGACTCTGCCCAGCCCGCCGCAGCGTGGGAACGCCCTGCGGGCATTGGCGCTGGCGGCGAGTCCGCGTTCTTCGTCGGTTGCGAAATCGCAATCCCACTCCAGCACTTTCGTGGTCATCAGCTTGTGCCACAGCGGAGGAATCATCGCAATGATGACAGCGCGGTCATGAAGCGCCGAAACGCTGCGTCCGTCGTCGTGTGCCCGTTGGGCTCGCTCCCAGGTTGCGCTCACTCTCGACCGTGAAGCCGCGCTCCGGTCTTCCTATAGCGCCGGCTTGGCGCGACGTCGGATTCGACGGAAAACCCCTCTCGATCCAAGGTCCGAAGAATCAAGATCACGTCGATGGGCGCGAATGGCCGCGCCCGCGAGGTTTCGCTCACGCGGAACACGTGACGTGTCGCGGCGATGCCGGCGGAGCGCAGCCACTCGCAGCGCGGTTCATTCCGCCACCGGCGCATCTCCGTTCAGCAGGTTCAGCGCGACGCCGTCCCAGGTGAGTCGCTCGGTGAACGGCATCGCCGCGTTGTTGTAGGTCTTCGAGTGGTGTTCGGCGTCCTTCTGCAGAACGGTGAAGACGCCCGTCGGCGTGCCGTGACCAGGCTTGCCACCGCTCGTGGTGGAAACGCCGATGCGGATCCCGTTTCGATACACATAAGCCCGTTGCTCCGTCAGGCTCACGACGACCACGATCGGACCCGACGGCACCGCGTTGCCCTTCCACATGAACTCGCCGGGCTTCAGCGTGGCGGGGTCGGTGCCCGCGGGCTGGGGCGCCTTCGCACCCCAGAACGGCACCGCCGATGCGCCGCCCGCGAGCAAGAGCACGAAGCAGGCAACGAAGATCGATCGCTGGCTCGTCGTCATCACGGCTCCTGTGTAAGGTTCGCGAGCTTCTCGTGCTCGCGTTGGTGCGTCAAGGATCGGAACCGCTCTTGCAGCGCACCCGATGGAGGACTCCGCCGGGTTTCCGGTAGCGATATGCTGACACGGCAGTCGGCGCGCATTGCCTGGGAGCGCGTCGAGGACGTCTTCTTCGAGATCCTTCCGGAAGATCTCCACTGTACGCCGCGCGCAGGCCGTTGCCAGGCAAGCCTGACTCTACGAAGGAGCATGCGTCGATGTCGAGGGGACAGGAGGCCAGCCTGCGGGCGACACGGCGGAGCGGGTTCGCGGCGACGCTCCCGCTGCTGGCAGCGCTCGTCGTCGGCTGTGCCTCCGCACTGCCGGACGCTCCGGCGCAGATCACGGTCGAGCGCGACCTCGCCTACGTGCAGCGAGGCGACCGATGGCTCCAAGCCGACATATACACGCCGGCTGGTCGCGGGCCCTTCCCCGCCGTCGTGCTCGTGCACGGCGGCAGCTGGAAGCGCGGCAACAAGCAGCGCATGGCCAAGATCGGAGAGCGGCTGGCGCAGCGGGGCTATCTGGCCGTCAGCATCGACTACCGCCTCGCTCCCGAGAATCGGTTCCCCGCGCAGCTGCACGACTGCCAGGCCGCGGTGCGCTGGATGCGGACGAACGCCGAGAGACTGCGCCTCGATCCCGCGCGCATCGCGGGATTCGGCTACTCGGCCGGCGCTCATCTCGTCGCGCTGCTCGCGACCACGAACGACGAAGACGGCCTGCGTGAAGACCTCGCTCCGCCCGCTCGCGACACGCGACTGCAAGCGGCCGTGCTGGGCGCGGCCCCGGTCGACCTCGCGCACTTTCCCTCAAACGCCGTCTTCGAGAGCGTGCTCGGCGTCAGCGTTGCGGAGCGTCCCGACCTCTATGCGCTCGCTTCGCCCCTCACGTTCGTCACGCCCGACGATCCGCCGATGTTCCTCTATCACGGCACCGATGACTGGATGGTCGACTCCTCGCAGTCGCACCGCATGCTCGAGGCTCTCGAGCGCGCGCGTGTTCCTACCGCCTACTACGAGATGCCCGGCGGCCACCTCGCGACGTTCTTGTTCGACGAAGAGCCGGTGCGCCGCGCGATCGACTTCCTCGACCGCTGGCTCTGAAGAGCGCGGTGGAAGAGTCCCTTGCGCGATCCTGGCCGTGCTGACGCGCATCGCTCTGGCAGTGCATCGCGATCAGAGAGACGAGCCGTGGCGGGGCTTCAGGCCCGTTTCGTCTCGATGAGTGAATGGTGGAGACGCCGGGAATCGAACCCGCATGCACCGCTCGAGCTTGCGGGCCTTTTCGGGTGTTTCGGAGGCTGCATCGAGAGGGCGAAGGCCGAGCTCTGAGAACGCACAGTCGAGTCACTCGAGATCGACCACGATCGCGCGATGATCGGAAGCGAATCCGCGAGCGTACTTGAACACATCGACGCTCCAACTCCGGGTTCGCCAGGGCGCGCCCGGTGATAGAAGGACGTGGTCGATGCGGCAGTCTGGAAACACGAAAGCGGGATCGAGAGCGCATCCGTCGGAGTTCACCGTCGGTCCGTTCGCGACGTACGGGTGCTCGGCAACCTCCGTGAAGGTGTCGCGAAAGGAAGCGGCAAGCGCGTTGAAGCCGCGAGTTCCAGGTGGAAGATTCGAATCGCCGGCGAAGATCAGCGGATCGTCGGTTGGGAGCAACGTCTTCACGACGAGCTCGGCGCTCGGATTGCTGTTCTTCCGCCTGGCGTCGAAGTGGGCGCCCGCGAAGGTGAACCGAAGACCGGTCGTTCGGTCTTCGAGTTCCGCCCACTCGACCCGGCGCGGAAGGGCGAGCACCCATCCGAGCGTGAATCCCGGCGAGTTCGGGCCGAGCCAGAATCCGCCACTCCGATGAATGCGAAACCTCGACGTCCGGACCAGCAGCGTAGGATCCGCGAAGCCGAAGAAGGGCCCGTCGGCATAGACCATCTGGTAGTCGCCCTGGAGAAGTTGCCGAAGCTCCTTCGCTTGCGCTCCGGTAAGAAGCTCCTGAAGGCTGACGAGGTCCGGATCGTGCCGATTGATCGTGTCGGCGATTCCCGCCATCCGCTCGGAAAGAGGCCCGATCTCGTCGCTATGGCCGCAGACGATGCACATGACGTTGAAGGTCATCACCCGTAGACCGGACGCGGCGGAGACACCCGCGATCGAAAAGACGACTATGAATCCGAAGAGGAGAGCAGAAACCGGTCTCGCCATTCCTCCAGCGTAGTGCCCGTCCCGGAATCCTCCGGCGAAATGACGGAACGCCGATCCAGCTAGCGCGCACGCGCTTCGCGCGGATTGCGGATGTCGGCGGTACGGCCGACGACGCGAACTGCGCCGACTCGCAGACTCACCGCGAGCTGCGCAGGGCAACTTCGAGGCGCAGGCGGCGATCCTCGCCGGCACGATCGCCGTCGAGCGCGCCATACAGCTCGCGCTCGCGGTGTCCGGGCTAAGAATCCGTCGGTCCAGCGAGTGGATTCTCGAGCCGAACGCCGGGGAAGCGCGCGAAGTCGCCATCCGTCGAGACAAGCACCAAGCCGTGTTCGATCGCGAGGGCAGCGAGGTGCGCGTCGGGGACCAGATTGGCGCGCACGCTCGTTGCCGTGAGCAGCTGACCCATCACGTGTCGGTGTCGCTCCGTCGGAGCGGGAACCCAGGTGGTTTCGCAGTCGAGCCACTCCTCCACCTGATGCCACGCCGCCCGACTCGAGGCGGGCCGCTCGAATACGCGGGGGTTGGTGACGAGACGGAGGAAGGCAATCAAGCTCGGCCAGGGCAACCCGACGCGCGCGGTGCCGTTGAGTCGCTCGTCGAGCCAGGTCCGGGCGCGCTCGTGCTGCGCGAAGTTCTGGACGTGGGCGTAGACGAGCAGGTTCGCGTCGACGAGGATCAGTGGAAGCGCTCCCCGTCTCCCGCTGCGAGCGCTTCGGCGACGTCATCGACGTTGTCGAGGAGGCAGCGTCCGAGGGAGACGGCCTTCGTCGCGTGCCGCTTGCGCGCCGTGCGCGGCGCCTCGAGCCGCGCAATGCCAGCTCGTAGAGCCTCGTTCACGAGCTGCTTCAGGCTGTCTCCGCGGCGCTTGCGCATGCGCTCGAGCAACTGCGCGACGTCATCGTCGAGCGTAAGAGTGGTTCGCATGCATCAAAGCATAAGGTATTGATGCCTTGATGCCAGAGTGAGGGAGGGGAACCCCGGGCGAGTGGCGTCCCCTCCTCCAGTCCCACGGCAGCATCCAGACGGCGGACGAACGGTGATCAGGAACTAGACCGGTAGCTCCCAGCAGCTCGGCTCCCTGGGCGATTGAGTGGCGGTCGCGCCACGGAGACGACGACGATGGCAGCACCGC
>CAYGWM010000056.1:0-26432 GCA_964353555.1 uncultured Spirochaetales bacterium | reverse complement strand
TGCCGACCTCAACCGACGAAGTGTCGAACCGGAGGAAGCGATTGCGCGCCCAAGCCAATTTCCGACTCGCTTGGCTCGTTCTCGCGCTCGCGTTCAGTGCCGTTGCAGAACCGGCGCGCGCGCAGGGCCCAGGCGCGATCAAGGTGCTGGTGGCCGTGCTGCCGTTCCAGGTGCACAGCGCGCGGCCGCTCGCGCACCTCGAGACCTCGATCGCCGACGAGCTGACCAAGCGTCTCGAGGCCAGTGGCAAGGTCGACGTGGTCGACACCGTCGTGGTGCGCGAAGCGCTGATCGCGCACGTGGCTGGCGAGCGCACCGACGAGATCCTGCGCAAACTCGCGCGCGAGGTCGGCGCGGAGTGGGTGGTGCAGGGCAGCGTCACGGAACTCGCCGGCTCCTACAGTCTCGACGTGCGCGTCGCGCCGGCCGGCGAGCGCGTCCCGACCCGCACGATGGTCTTCACCGCCAACGGCGATCCGGAACTGCTGGAGCGCGTCGGTGAACTCGGCGATCGCGTACTCGAGATCGTGTCGGGCGAGACCGCGGTGACGGGTCGGGTCGCGACGGTGCGCTTCGAGGGCCCGGCGCAGATCGACGAGGCGCGCGTGCGCGGCGAACTGCGCACCCAGCCGGGACGCCCCTACGACGGCGACGCGCTGAAGGCGGACCTCGATCAGTTGAAGCGGATTCCCGGCATCGCCAGCGCGACGGCGGGCACCGAGCGCGGCCAGGGCGGCGTCACGGTGGTGTTCCAGCTGGTTCCGGCGGAGCGCCTGGTGAACGCCGGCGTCGAGCCGACCAAGGCGGGCGAGCGCATCGCCGAGATCCGCATCGTCGGCAACCGCCGCATCGAAGCCGACGCGATTCGCGCTCGCATCACCACCAAGGCGGGCGATCGCTTCTCCTCGGTGCAGGTCGCCGAAGACGTGCGCCAGATCTACGCGCTCGGTTTCTTCAAGGACGTGACGGTTCGCTCCGAGCCCAGTCCGAGCGGTCGCGTCCTCGACTTCGTGATCGTCGAGAACCCGGTGGTGCGCCAGGTGACGATCGCCGGCAACGACGCCATCGAAGGCGACCGCATCCGCGACCAGCTGACGCTCACCACCGGCGCCACGCTCGACCTGCCGCTGCTCTACGAAAACCGCGATCGCATCGAGGCGCTGTACCGCGCCGAGGGGTACTACAAGGCGTCGGTCGCGTACGAGATCAAGCCGCTGCCGAACGACGCCGTCGCGGTGAACTTCGAAGTCACCGAGGGCAAGAAGCTCAAGCTCCGCGAGATCGTCTTCGAGGGCAACGAGCACTTCGACCAGGGCGATCTCAAGAAGGGCATGCGCACCAAGCCGTGGCGCTTCTGGTCCTACGCGACCAAGTACCTCGACAAGTCCGGCACCTACGCCGAACCGGTCTTCATGCAGGATCTGCAGGGCGTCGAGAAGAAATACGGCGACGCCGGCTACCTGAGGATCGACGTCGGCGAGCCGAAGGTCGAGACCGTCGACGACGGCATCATCGTCACGGTGCCGATCACCGAGGGCGAGCGCTTCAAGGTCGGCAAGCTCGATTTCGCGGGCGACGACACCATCGATAAGGACCAGGTTCGCGAGGAACTCCAACTCACGAAGGACGAGTGGTTCAACCGCACGCACCTGACCCAGGACACCGAACGCGTGACGCGCCGCTACGCGGATCGCGGCTTCGCCTACGCGCAGGTCAATCCGCTGACGCGCACCGACGAGGCGGCCCAGTCGGTGGACGTCACCTTCGACGTCGCGCGCGGCCCGCTCGAATTCGTGCGCCACGTGGACGTCTCGGGCAACACCCGCACCGTCGACCGCGTGATCCGCCGCGAAGTGCAGCTCGTCGAAGGCGAACTCTATTCGGCCCGCGCGATCCGGAACTCGAAGAGCCGCCTCGACGGACTCGGCTTCTTCGAGGAAGTGAGCCTCGAAACCAAGAAGACCGATCAGCCCGATCAGATCGACCTCGACGTCGCAGTGGTCGAGAAGCCGACCGGCTCGCTGTCCTTCGGCGCGGGCTACTCGTCGGCCGACTCGTTCGTGCTGTCGGGCAGCGTGTCGCAGAACAACCTGTTCGGCCGCGCCTACGGCCTGCGGCTGGCGGCGGACATCGGCGGCCAACGCGATCGCTTCTACGCCACCTTCACGAACCACCGGCTCTTCGACTCCGAGTACAGCTTCTCGGCCAGCGCCTACCGCACCGACCTCAGCTATGAGGACTTCGACGAGACCACTACCGGTCTCGATCTGTCGGTCGGCCGCTCGCTCGACGACGCCAACAACGACCGCGGCTTCATTCGATATTCGTTCACGGACCGCGAGATCGACGCGAACTCGAACATCACCGCATCGAGCGTGATCTTCCGCGAATTCTTCCAGAACTCGACGACGACCAGCCTCGCCGGCATCTCGTTCCGCTCCGACCACCGCAACGACCGCGTGCTGCCGACCGCCGGCTACGAGTATGGACTCAACCTCGAGGGCGCGGGGCTCGGCGGCTTCTCTCAATTCGCACGCTTCGAAGCGCGCGGCGCGTGGTATCACGGCATTCCGAAGTGGCTGCCGCTGCCGTTGCGCGATCGTTCGTCGGTCGTTCTGTCTGGGCGCGTCGGCTACGCGCTCCCGTTCAACGACATCGCCGACTTCGACGTTGGCGGCGGCGTCTTGAACGGCTGTCTCAACGACGAGACCTGCACGCTGAACAAGATCGACGATGACCTCACGCTGCCGCTGACGGAGCGCTACTTCCTCGGCGGGCTCGGCACGTACCAGCTGCGAGGCTTCAAGGCCCGCACGGTGGGTCCGCGGCGCGCGGTTCTCTACGATACGACCTTCCAGTTCACGGCGGACAAGCAGGGGCGCTACTCGCCGGTGGGCCGCGCGAACGATCCCAACACCGGGCAGTCCGTTTGTCTCGACGGCGCCACGCAGTTTCCGAGCGGCGCCCAGTTTTTCGGTAGCACGCAGGGCAACAACAACGGGAAGTGCAACAGCCTCACCGACAAGCAGATCGATGACTTCAACGATCTCGACGAGACCGACGTCGTCGGCGGCAATCAGTTCATCTCGCTGACTGGCGAGTACCGCTTCCCGATCGCCGAGTCGCTGGGTCTCGTGGGTATCCTGTTCTTCGACATGGGCAACGCGTTCGCCGAGGACGACTTCCTGTTCGACGTCGCCGAGTGGCGCTTCGGCACCGGCGTCGGCGTGCTGTGGTTCTCGCCGTTCGGGCCGCTCGAGGCGTTCGTCGGCTTCCCGCTCGACAAGCTGTCGGTCGAAGACAGCATCACATTCGAGTTCTCGGTCGGCGGTTCGGCTCTCTAGCCAACGATCCATTGCGCGCGGAGACGAGTCTCCGCGCTGGGGGGGAATGATGCGCGCTTCCAGGTTTCGGATCTTCGTCGTCGCTGCGGGTCTGCTCGCGTTCGCTGGCACGGCTGTGGCGGACGAGACCAAGATTGGGATCGTCGATCTCGATCAGGCCATCAACGCGACCGACCAGGGCAAGAAGGCCCGCGAGGAACTGCAGGGCAAGCAGAAGCAGGCCGAGGGCCAGCTGAAGCCGATGTACGAAAAGGGCAAGGCGCTCGCCGAAGAGATCCAGAGCAAGCGCTTCGTACTCTCCGAGGACGCGCTCCGCAAGAAGCAGCTCGACCTCGCGGACATCCAGAACGACCTCAAGTCCAAGGGCGCCGAACTCGAGGGCCAGTTCAAGATCGACTACGAGCGGCTGGTCGGCCCGCTGCGCGACAAGCTGCTCGGCATCATCACCGATTTTGGCAAGGAGCAGGGCTACACGCTGATCGTCGAGCGCAATACGCCCGGCGTGATCTACAGCAAGGAGGCGCTGGACATCACCGACGAGGTGGTGAAGCGCTTCAACAAGAAGGGCTAGCCGCGGATGCCGCGCGTGCACCCGCACGCCGTCGTCGATCCCAGCGCCAAGCTGGCCGACGACGTCACGATCGGAGCCTTCTGCTACGTCGGGCCGGGCGTCGAGCTCGGCCCCGGCGTCGTGGTCGAGAACCACGTGAGCGTGACGGGCGCCACCCGCATTGGCGCGCGCACGCAGATCCATCCGTTCGCGGCGGTGGGCGGCAATCCGCAGGACCGGAAGTACGCCGGCGAGCCCACCCGGCTCGAGATCGGCGCCGACAACCAGATCCGCGAGGGCGTGACGATCCACCGCGGCACGCCCCAGGGTGGCGGCGTGACGCGCCTCGGCGACGACAACATGGTGATGAACGGCGCGCACATCGCGCATGATTGCCAGATCGGCTCGCACGTGGTGATCGCGAGCTTCTGCGGACTCGCAGGTCACGTGACGATCGAAGACTTCGCGGTGCTCGGCGCCTACACAGGCGTTCACCAGCACGCGCGCATCGGCGAGAGCGTGATGAGCGCCGCCAACTCCAAGCTCTCGAAGGATGCGCCGCCGTTCGCGCTGGTGGCCGGCGATCACGCCCGCGTGGTCGGCATGAACAGCGTCGGGCTGCAACGCCGCAATCTGAGCGACACCGCGCTGCACGATCTGAAGCACGCCTTCCATCTGCTCTTCGCATCGAAGCTGCGCCTCGAGGTCGCGACCGCGCGCGCGCGCGCGGAAGCCGGCGCGACGCCCGAGGTGGAGCGCCTGCTGCGCTTCATCGAGACGTCCACCCGGGGTGTCTGCCGTTAGCGTGTCTTCTGCGCCCGCCGCGACGGTGGGACTGGTCGCCGGGGCCGGGCGGCTGCCCTTCGAGGTGGCGCGTGGCGCTCGCCGCCAGGGTCGGCGCGTGGTCGCGGTCGCGTTCCACGGCTTTGCCGATCCTGCTCTCGCGAGCGAAGTCGACGCGTTGCAGTGGGTGCGACTCGGCGAACTGGGCGCACTGTTCGCTGCGCTGCACGAAGAGGGTGCACGCGAAGCCGTCGTCGCGGGCAACGTGCCGAAGGAACACCTCTTCGCCGGCTCCGACCTGATTCGCCTCGACGAGCGTGGCGCCGCCTTCATCGCCAGTCTGCGCGATCGCAGCGACGACTCGATCCTGCGCGCGCTCGGCGACGCGCTCGAAGCCGAGGGCATCCGCGTGCCCTCGCAAGCGCTCTATGCTCCGCATCTGCTGGCAACGGTGGGACCGCTCGGTGGTGTCGCGCCGACGGCCGCGCAGCTCGCCGATGTAGCCTGGGCCTGGCCTCTCGCGAAGGCGATCGGCCGCCTCGATATCGGGCAGACGCTCGTGGTGCGCGAGCGCAGCGTGCTCGCGGTCGAGGCGATCGACGGCACCGATGCGACGATTCGCCGCGGTGGCGCGCTCGGCCGTGGCCAGGTCTGCGTCGTCAAGGTCTGGAAGCCCGGGCAGGACTCGCGCTTCGATTTTCCGACGGTTGGCCCGGACACGCTCGAGACGCTGGCGCAAGCGGGCGCCGCGTTGATGGCGATGGAAGCCGGCCGCACGCTGGTGCTCGAGCGCGAAGCGGTGGTGCGGCGCGCCGACGCGCTCGGCATCGCGCTGCTCGGCGTGCCGGAGTCCGGTCCAGCAGGCATCGGTTGACTGCGGTGCAGCCGGTGCGAATCGCGGTGATCGGCGCCGGCCACATGGGCCGGCTCCACGCATCGAAGGTCGCAGCGCTGCGCGATACCGATCAGCGCGCGACGCTCGCGGGCGTCGCCGACCTCGACCTCTCGCGCGCGAGTGTGGTCGGCCACGAATTCGGCGCCCCCGCTGCGCGCGAGTTCCGCGAGATCCTCGTTGGCGCCGACGCCGCGATCGTCGCGGTCCCCACCGTCGTGCACTTCGAAGTGGTACGCGAGCTGCTCGCGCGCGGGCTCGACGTGCTCGTCGAGAAGCCGATCGCGGCATCGCTTGCCGAGGCGGAGGCGCTGCTCGAACAGGCGCGCGCGGGCGGCCGTGTACTGCAGGTCGGACATCTCGAGTGGTTCAACGCCGCGCTGCGCGCAATGGCGCCGGTGATCCGCCGGCCGCGCTTCGTCGAGGCGCACCGGATGGGTCCGTACCCCGGCCGCGCCACCGACGTCGATATCGTGCGCGATCTGATGATCCACGACATCGACATCGTGCAGCGTCTGGTCGGCGAAGAGCCCGAATCCGTCGAAGGGATCGGCGTGCCGGTGCTGTCGAATCAGGTGGACATCGCGAACGCGCGGCTGCGCTTCCCAGGCGGCTGCGTTGCGAACTTCACCGCCAGCCGCGTCTCGCCGACGCCGATGCGCAAGATCCGCTTTTTCCAGGCCGACGGCTATTTCTCGATCGACTTCCTCGAGAAGTCGGCCGTGATCCTGCGGCGCCGCATCGAGGCCGACGGCTCGCCCAAGATCGATGTCGAACCGATCCGCTTCGATCCCGAGGACGCGCTCGCGGCGCAGCTGGAGGATTTCCTCAACGCGGTTCGCGAACGACGCGGCGTCGGCGAGAGCGCCGAATCCGCGCTG
Source organism: uncultured Spirochaetales bacterium (assembly GCA_964353555.1). Taxonomy (GTDB): domain Bacteria; phylum Myxococcota_A; class UBA9160; order UBA9160; family PR03; genus PR03. The sequence goes on along the minus strand of CAYGWM010000056.1, from coordinate 19,982 downwards.
CGCGCGCTGCGCACCGCGCTGCGCGTGATCGACGCGATGCCGGCCCTGGGCGACCTCCAATGACCGAAGTGCTGATCTCCGCGGGTGACGCATCGGGCGACGTGCACGCGGCCGAGCTGCTGGAAGCGCTGCGCGCGCTGCGTCCGGGCACGCGCAGCTTTGGCCTCGGCGGCGCGCACCTCGAAGGCGCCGGCATGGAGATCCTGGTGCCACAATCCGATGTCGCGGTCGGCGGCGGCGTCGAGGTTCTCGGCGCGGTGCCGCGCGTCTTCGGCGCGTGGCGGCGCCTCGAAGCCGCGGCGCGCGCGCGAAAACCCGCGCTCGCGGTGCTGGTCGACGCGCCCGATCTCCACATTCCGCTGGCGAAGCGCCTGGCGCGAACGGGTGTGCCGATTCTCTACTACGTCTCGCCGCAGGTCTGGGCGTGGCGCACCGGCCGCATCGCGAAGATCGCGCGCCGCGTCGACCGGATGGCGGTGATCTTCCCGTTCGAAGTGGCCGTCTATGCGGGCAGCGGGTTGCGCGTGGACTTCGTCGGTCACCCGCTCGTCGATCCGCTGCGCGTGGTGCGCGAGAAGATCGACCGCTCTGCGGCACGCGCGGCGCTCGGCGTCAGCGGAAAGCAGCCGCTCGTGCTGCTGTTGCCCGGCTCGCGTCACAACGAAGTGCGTTACGGCTTGCCGCTCCAGCTCGCGAGCGCCGCGAAGCTGCGAGCGCTCGTGCCCGAGGCTGTCTTCGCGCTGGCGGTCGCGCCCTCCGTGCGGCGCGCCGAGGTCGACGCCGCGCTCGCGGCGCAATCCCTCGACGTGAGGGTCGTCGAGGGACGCACCCACGAAGCGATGATTGCGGCCGATGCGGCGCTGGTGAAGCCCGGGACTGCGTCGCTGGAACTCGCTCTGCTCGGCTGCCCGCACGTCGCTGCAGGGCGCGCGAACCCGCTCTCGGTCGCAGTCGTGCGGCGGATGGTGCGAGTGCCGTCGATGCTGCTGCCGAACCTGATCGCCGACGCGCCGGTCGTGCCGGAGTTCCTGCAGGAACAGGCCGACCCCGAACGCATCGCGATCGCGTTGGCCGCGTTGCTGCGCGGTCCCGCCGGCGCACTCCAGAAGGCGCGTCTCGCGATCGTGTCGCAGCGGCTCGGTGTGGGCGGTGCGGCGCAGCGCGCGGCGTCAATCGCCGCCGAGATGATCGATGGCGGCCGCGCTCGTTAGGCACGGCGTCGCGGCGCTCGCGGCGCTGGCGCTCGCGCCGATCGCCGGCGCGGCGCTGCTGTTGAAGCCGGCCTGGCGCGAAGGAGCGAGCGAGCGGCTCGGCCTGCGCGGCCCGCGTGTTCCCGGCTCGGTGTGGGTGCACGGCGCGAGCGTTGGCGAGATCCTCGCAGCGACCCGGCTGCTGGACGCGCTGGCGCAACACGGTCGCGCGATCGTCGCGTCCACCAGCACCGCGACCGGCCACGCGGTTCTCGCCCGCGCGCGGCCCGACGTGCCGCGCTGCTTCGCGCCGCTCGACCATCCGTGGTGCGCCACCGCGGCGCTCGCGCGCGTTGCGCCCGCGGCGCTGGTGCTGGTCGAGACGGAGCTGTGGCCGTGCTGGATCGCGGCGGCTGTGCGCCGTCGCGTGCCAGTGGTGGTCGTCTCGGGCCGAATCTCCGAGCGCAGCCTGCCGCGCTACCAGAGGCTCGCACCGCTGCTGCGCAGCAGCTTCGAACGACTCGACGCGGTTGGCGCTCGCAGCGACGCCGATGCGGATCGCTTCGCGGCGCTCGGCGTCGCGAAGCATCGCATTGCGGTGACGGGAGATCTGAAACTCGAAGCGCCGACCGTGACGCCTGCGCTCGCGCCCGCGTTCGCGTCGATGCTTGGGGGCGTGCCGTTCTGGGTCGCAGCGAGCACGCGGCCGGGGGAAGAGGAAGCCGTGCTCGGTGCGCACGCAGCGGCGCAGCGCGCCGGACTCGCGAGCGCGCTGCTGCTCGCGCCGCGCCATCTCGAACGGATCCCGGAACTGGTGCTGCTGCTCGCGGCACGCGACGTCCGGTGGCGCCGTCGCAGCGACGCGAACCACGCGCCGCTCGCCGCCGGCGAAGTTTTGCTGCTCGATACGCTCGGTGAACTACCGGCGGTCTTCGCGCTGGCCCGTTTCGCGTTCGTCGGCGGGACGCTGGCACCGATCGGCGGTCACAATGTGCTCGAACCGGCGTATGCGGGGCGCGCCGTGCTGTTCGGACCGCACGTCGAGAAGGTGCGCGAGGCGGCTGCGCTGCTGCTCGCTTGCGGCGGCGCGCGCGCAGTGGCGCACGAACCCGCGCTCGAGAGCGCGGTGACGGAATGGCTGCGGGACCCCGCGCAGGCCGATGCCTGCGGCGCCGCCGCACAGCGCGAGCTGGCGCGTCATCACGGCGCGAGCGATCGCAGCTGCGCACTCGTTCTGCGCGTGCTCGCCGAAGCTGGGGTTCGCGCATGATCGGTGTGCGGCGCCCGGCGTGGTTCGAAGAGCGTCGGCCGAGCGTGCTCCGCCGCGTCGCGCTCGCGCCGCTCGTACCGCTCTCCTGGTGTTACGGACTCGGTGCGCTGGCGGCACGGCGACTGCGCGGACCGCGCTTCCGCACGCCGACGCGGCTTTCGTGTCGCGTCGTCAGCGTCGGCAATCTGGTCGTCGGGGGTTCGGGGAAGACGCCGGCCGCGGCCTGGATCGCCGTGCAATTGCGAGCGCGCGGCCACAAGGTGGCACTCGCGAGCCGCGGCTACGGGCGCCGGGGACACGAGCGCGTGACGGTGGTCTCCGACGGCCGCTTCATCTGCGCCACCGCCGACGAAGCGGGCGACGAGCCGCTGTTGCTCGCCGCGCACGCAAAGGGTGTGCCGGTGTTGGTGGGACCGGATCGGCGCGTCGTCGGCTTGCGAGCGATCGCGGCGTTCGGCGTCGACGTGCTGGTGCTAGACGACGGCTTGCAGCACCACCGGCTGGCGCGTGACGTCGAGGTGGTTGCGTTCGACGGCTCGGGCCTCGGCAACGGCCAGCTGTTGCCGCGCGGCCCGCTGCGCGAGCCGCTCTCCGCGCTGCGCGGAGCCGACGCGTTGCTGGTGGTGGATGGACCGCTGCCACTCGAAGACGCCAACGCGATCGCGGCTTCCGCCGCGCTGGCACGCTGGTTCTCAGCCCGACGCCGACCGGAGTCGATTCGACCGCTGGCAGGCGGCGCCGCGCTGTCGCCGTCGCAACTCGCAGGCCAGCCTGTGGGCCTGCTCAGCGGAATCGCGCGACCCGCTTCGCTGCGCCGCACCGTCGAAGCGCTCGGTGCCACCGTGGTGGCCGAACGCAGCTTCCCCGATCACCACCACTATCGCGAGCGCGATCTCCTCGATCTCTCGGGCGCCCCGCTGTGGATCACGACCGAGAAGGATGCGCTGAAGATCCTGCCGCGCTGGACGCACGGTGCCGACGTGCGCGTGCTCGCGTCGGGACTCGAAGTCGACGAAGGCGACGCCTTCGTCGACTGGCTCGAACGCACGCTGCGGGCGAAGCGGCGCTAGAGCTAGATTCCCGGTCGAAAAGCCGCACGCCTTAGTGCGACATCCGGGGCAATCCTCCGGTCGGCGCCGCGTGAGAACGGACAGCGCTATCGTTTCACCGATGGGTGCGCGTTTTCCGCTGCTCGCGCTGTGTAACGGGTCGTCCCGAGTCGCGCGGATGCTCTGCGGATTGCTGATCGCGATCGGAGTGCTCGGGGGTTCCCATTCGGTTGCGGCTCCGCCTCTCGAACCGACGCTGCGCGAGCGCCTCGCGGGACTCCGCGTGATGGCCCATCGCGGCGGACGGGGCTTCAACGACTCCAACACGATCGCCCGCTTCGAGAAGACGCGTCAGCAGGGCGTGGACGCCATCGAGACGGACCTTCGTCTCTCGGCCGATGGGGTGCCGTTCCTGTTCCACAACCGCACGCTCGGCCATACGACGGACTGCCAGGGTCCCATCGACGCGCTCCCCGCCGCAGCGATCGAACGCTGCCAGCTGAAGGGCCTCGGTCAGTCGCCCGACACCTTCGAGGAGGCGCTGCGCTGGTCGGCCGGGCGGGTGGTGCTGAATGTCGAGTTCAAGACGCTCGCGTCGATCGCGCCGGCGATCGAGCTGGTCCGCAACTACGACGCCTACGAGTGGGTGATCTTCCAGGTCCAGAGCCGTTCCGCCGCCTATCAGATCGCGCGATCCCAGGACCCGCGCGTCGCGCTGCTCGCAGCGCCCCGCGGCCCGGATGCCGACGCGCAGCTCGCGGCCCTGCTCGCGCTGCACGACGAGCGGCTCGTCGTGATCGAGCTACACCCGGAGCTGCTGACGCGCGAGAATCTCGAGCGCATCCGGTCCGCGGGCAAGCTCGCGTCGATCAACGCCTGGTACCTGGGCAAAGAGCGGACGTCCGCGCTCGGCATCTGGCCGTTCGTGCGCGTCGCGGCCTGCACGCAGGCATTCGCGAGCGGTGTCACGATTGCCGTTACCAACGTGCCCGAGGACTGCCTGCGGCAACGCGATCGCTTCGCGAGCGACGCGGCGCGCGCGAGCGTGGCGGGCAGCTCCGCCGTTCGAGGCGGCACGGCTACCAGCGCGGGTGAACTCCGCTGACCCGAGCCCATCCCGGGCTCTAGTCCCGACCCGCAGCGCGCAACGCTGGCGACAACGGCTAGGAAGGCTTGGGGCGCCGATAGCCGAGTGCGTGGCGCGCGACGCGGCGGCGCTCGGCGGGGAGCCGCGCGAGCATCGCGTCGCGCAGCGCGCGGTCTTGCTGCACGTAGGCGTCGAAGAAGGTCGCGCAGCCCGCGTCGCCGACCACGCGCAGCAGGTCGCGCTTCAGCAACGAGCGGTAGAGGCGCATCAGCTGCCCCATGCGCGCGCGCGGCGTGACCTGCGCTTCGACGCGCGCGCGGTCGAGGTCGATCACGACGATCTCGCAGCGCTCTCCGACTTCGCGGACCAGCAGGTTCTTCCCATGCAGGTCGGGATGCGAGCCGCCGGCATCGTGGAAGCGGCGCATCGCCTCGCCGGCGCTCGTGAGCGCGCACGGCAGCGTGGCGGGCGTCGCGGCATCGCGCAGCCAGGACTCGGCGTCGCGCGCGCCGACTTCGAAAAACGTAGCGACGGCGCCGTTCCAGACGAGGCCGCTGGGACCGCTCCGAAACGCCGCGCCGAACGCGGGGCGAGGCACCGGCGCACCGGCGCTGCGCAGCGCCGCAGTCACGGCGATCTCACGCAGCGGGCGATCGGGTGTCAGCAGCGCGCCGCCGAGCAACGGCCCCAGCAGGCCTCCACGACGGACGCCGCGCAACACCAGTCGCGCGGCGCCGATCGACACCAGCGCCGTTCGCGCGCGACCCGATGCGCCTTCCGCTCGCGCGAGCGCAGCGCGCACGCCCTCGGCTTCGAGCAGATGCGCGCGGCCGAGTGCGTCCGCGATCTCCGCGTCCGCCAGCCATCGGCCGTCACGGCCGTTCACCGCGACGAAGCCGGGCGGCGTCGCGATCGTCACGCCATGCCGCGCTGGGTGCTGCGCAATAGCGGGATCGCCGCCGCCGCGAACACGAGATTCGGCAGCCACAAAGCGAGCGCCGCTGGCCCGAGGCCGGACTCGCCGATGTACTGCCCGAAGCCGAGCAGCGTATAGTACGCCGCGACGAGGGCGATGCAGACGAGGACGCCCCACGAACGGGCCGCGCGCGAGCGCCGCAGCCCGAGCGGAACGCCGAGCGCTGCGAATACGAACGGCGCGAATGGGATCGCCATCCGCCGGTGGAAGTGGGCGCGGAACGACGCGGGGAAGCGGCCGACCGAGGGGTCGGCGGGTAGGTTCATCACGTCGTAGAGCTGCGACAGATCCATCTCGCTCGGCTTCAGCCGGCGCGTCGCGTCGATCAGTGTGCTGGCATCGAGGGTGTAGTCGAGCTGCTCGAAGGCGATGCGTTGGTGGTCGGAGAGGTCGGCCGACTCGAGATGGATGTCGCCTTGCTCCATTTCCAGGTGGATCAGCAGCTGATCGGAGTCGAAGCGGAAGCGGGCCGTCTGCGCGAAGATCAGGAACGGCCGCTTTGGATTGCTGCGGTCGGCGATGAAGATGCGCTTCAGCAGACTCTCGTCTTCGACGTCGCGCGACTGCACGTAGAGCACGCGCGCGCCAATCGTCCGAAAGCGCCCGGGCTCGAAGATCGCGCCACGCGACGCGACGTTCGCGAGCACTTCGCGCAGCCCTCTTCGCGACGCGGGCTCGACGCGGATCATCAGCAGCGCGGTGAGCAGCGAGAGCGCCAGCGCGATCGCGATCACTGGAGCGAAGATCGTGCCGAGGCCGAGACCGCAGGCGCGCATCGCGGTCGCTTCGGAATCGGCCGAGAGCCGGCCCACTGCGGCGAGAATGCCGAACAGGAAGCCGACCGGAACCGCGTAGGGCGACACCATGCCCACGAGATGCCTCACCACCGCGCGCGCGTCGCTGAACGACATGCCCGCCGCAACGAGCTGCTCGAGTTGCTGCGCGACGTTCTGGACCAGCAGGATCGCGATGAACGCGATGAACCCGATCCCCGCGAAGATCAGCACCTCGGCTGCGATCGAGCGCGCGAGGGTGCGGGGCAACAGCATGGCGGCGTATCCTACCGGCGGCCCACCCCTAGCGCGAGGCTCGACGTCACCATCTCGCCGTGCGCGAACGCGTTGCCGCTTCCGCCCGCTGCGGATCGCATCCTGCTGATCCGGCTCGGTGCCGTGGGCGATGTCGTGCGCACATTGCCGGCCGCATCAGCGTTGCGTGTGGCGTATGCCGGCGCGCACATCGCGTGGCTCGTCGAGCCCGCGTCGCGTTCTGCGATCGAGGGCCAGCCGTGGGTCGACGAGGTGCTGGTCTTCCCGCGCGGCGAGGCCGAAGCGGCGCTGCGCCGCGGACGTTTCTTCGCGGCGGCACGCACGCTGTTCTCGTTCGCGCTTGCGCTGCGGCGGCGGCGCTTCGATCTCGTGCTCGACTTTCACGCGATCCTGAAGACCGGGCTACTGGCGCTGGTCAGTGGCGCGCCGCGCCGCGCGAGCTACGCGCCGCCCTTTGCGCGCGAGAGCGCCTGGCTCTTCGCCAACGCGCGCGCTCGCGTGACGCCGCATCGCATCTCGCGCTTCGAGCGCAACCGCGCCCTCGTCGAGTTCGTAGCCAGGGGTGCGAGCGCGTCGCCCACGCCGTGGCACGTCGATCCGGCCATGCGTGCGCGCATGGCGAGCGCCGTCGGAGCTGGCGAGAGGCCTGTGGCGATCCATCCGGGCACCAGCGCGGGCACGCCGCACAAGCGTTGGAGCGCCGCCGGCTATGCCGAGGTCGCGCGACGGCTGCGCGACTCGGCCGGCGTCTCGTCGATCGTGCTCTTCGGGCCCGTCCCGAGCGAACGCGCGCTCGCCGGCGAGATCGTCGCGGCGTCGGACGGTGCGGCGCGACTCGCACCGGCAACGGAGTCGCTCGGTGAGCTCGCGGCGTTGCTCGCGCAGTGCCGACTCTATCTCGGCGGCGACACGGGACCGATGCACGTCGCGTCGCTGGTGGGAACGCCGGTGCTGCAGATCCTCGGCCCGACCGACCCGGTCGAGAACGAACCGTATCCGGGTACGCCGTCGCGCACGGTGCGTGTGCCGGTCGGCTGCAGTCCCTGTCGGCGCGGCTGTGCGACGGCGATTTGCCTGCGCCTCGTCACGCCGTCGGCCGTACTGTCGGCTGCGCACGAACTGCTGGCGGCGGGCGACGCCGGGTAGTAGATAGGCTAGGCGGGGTGGGTGGAGTGGGTACGGTGATGAACGACTTGCAGCACATACTCGTTCGCGCTCCGAACTGGGCGGGCGACGTCGTGATGGCGACGCCCGGGTTTCGCGCGTTGCGGGCGGCGCATCCACGCGCACAGATCGTATTGCATGCGCGCGCGGAGCTGGCGCCGCTCGTCGCGGGCGCGCCGTGGTTCGACGCGGTGGTGCCGTTGACGTCGTATCACCTTGGGGCGGGCGCGCTGCTGCGGGAAGGATTTGCGCTGCGGCGCCGTCGCTTCGATCTCGCTGTGTGTCTGCCCGATTCGTTCTCCGCGGCGCTGCTGTTGCGCTGCGCGGGCGTTCGCAGCGTCGTCGGCTATCGGACGCAGGGTCGCGGCGCGCTGCTCGATGTCGCGGTCGAGCCGCCGGCGGGGATGATCGCGCGCGAGCGTCACGTGCTCGGGCTCGTCGAAGCGATCGGCTGTCCGCCCTGCGGCACCCAGCTCGAACTCTTCGTCACCGCGCGCGAAGAAGCGGACGCGCGCACGCTGCTCGAGAAGCACGAGATCGCAGCCGACCAGCCGCTCGCAGCACTCGCGCCGGGCGCTTCGTACGGATCTTCGAAGCTGTGGCCCGCGGAGTCGTTCGCGAAGGTCGGCGACGGGCTCGCCGACGCCGGTGTTCGTGTCGTGGTGCTCGGCTCGCCCGGTGAGGCGCCGCTCGCACGCCGCGTCGCCGCGGCGATGCGCGCGCCCGCGGCGGTGCTGGCGGGCGAACTCGATCTCGGCACGATGAAGGCCGTGATGCGTCGCGCGCGTGTGTTGGTCTGTAACGATGCGGGCGCGCGTCATGTCGCGGTCGCGCTCGGCGTGCCGAGCGTCGTGCTCTTCGGCCCCACGAGTCTCGCGAAGACCAACTTGAATCTGGAACGCGTGCGCGCGCTCGCCTCCGACGTCGCGTGTCGCCCCTGCTATCACCGCGAGTGCCCGACCGACCACCGTTGCATGACGCGGCTCGCGCCCGAACGGGTCGCCGCCGCGGCGCTGCCCGCGTTGCGCCGAGACGCGAGTGCGTTCCGCGGCGAGAGCGCGTTGCGCGCGCTGCCGGCGCCCGGGAGCGCATCGGGAGGCGCGCCGTGACGGACCTCTCGATCGTGCTGCTCAGCTGGAACGGGCGCGATCTGGCGCTCGACTGCCTGGCTTCGATCGACCGCGAGATCCGCGCCCGCACCGACGCGGGGCGCCTCGCGGTCGAGACGATCGTGGTGGACAACGGCTCGGCCGACGGCAGCGTGGCAGCGATTCGCGAGCGCTTCCCGTGGGCAGAGGTCGTCGCGTTGCCGCGCAACATCGGTTTCGCGGGCGGCAACAACGCCGGGCTGGCGCGCGCGAAGGGCCGCATGCTGTGTCTGCTGAACAACGACACGATCGTGCAACGCGACGGCTTCGAGGCCTGCGTGCGCTATCTGGACGCGCATCCGGATGTCGGTGCGGTCGGCCCGCAGCTGCTACATCCCGATGGTCGCAAGCAGAACAGCATCCACAACTTCCCGACGCTGCTGCTCGAGATCGTCCCGCGCGGCGTACTCGAGACGCTGTTTCCGCGCCGCTATCCGTCGAAGCGCTTCGAGCACGACGAGCCGCTCGACGTCGAAGCCGTGCTGGGCGCCTGCATGATCGTGCGCCGCGAAGTGATCGAGCAGGTGGGCCCGATGCCCGAGGAATACTTCTTCTTCCTCGAAGAGACCGACTGGTTCTACCAGATGCGCAGCAAGGGATGGCGCGTCGTGCACCTGCCCGACGCGAAGCTGGTTCACATCCACGGCGCCTCGACCAAGAAGGTCGTGCCGCTGCCGACGCGCATCGAGTACCATCGCTCGCTGTACCACTTCTTCCGGAAGAATCGCGGGGCAGGGCAGGCGCGCGCGGTGGCGGCGGTGCGGCTGGTGAAGCTGGTGCTGGCGCTGGCCTTCGGCGCACCGCTCGCGTTGGTGTCGCAACGGGAGCGCGAACGCTGGCGGCAGCGCGGCTGGATCCTGCTCTGGCATCTGCGCGGCCGCCCGATCGCGTGGGGCCTTGCGGGTGTGCGCGCGAAGGCGGAGGGCAGCGCGTGAAGGTGCTCGTGACGGGCGGAGCCGGCTTCATCGGTTCGCATCTGGTCGACGCGCTGCTCGCGCAAGGGTACGCGGTGCGCGTACTCGATGTGCTCGATCCGCAGGTGCACGGTTCGCAGCAGCAGCGTCCCGCGTACCTGCATTCCGCCGCCGAACTCCAGGTTGGCGACGTGCGCGACCACGCCGCCGTGCGCCGCGCGCTGGACGGCGTCGAAGTGGTGTTCCACGAAGCCGCCGCGGTCGGCGTCGGCCAGTCGATGTACGAGATCGAACGCTACGTGTCGGTGAACACGCTCGGCGCTGCGGTGCTTCTCGAGGAACTGGTCGCGCAGCGCGCGCAGCTGCGCCGCGTGGTGGTCGCGTCGTCGATGTCGATCTACGGAGAGGGCGCATACCGCGACGCCGACGGCGCGCTGGCATTTCCGCGGCTGCGATCGAACGAGCAGCTCGAAGCCCGCCGCTGGGAGTTCGCGGACGCGCAGGGCCGACCGCTCGTGCCCGCACCGACTCCCGAGTCGAAACCGCTGGTGCCGACGTCGGTGTACGCCGTCACCAAGCGCGATCACGAAGAACTCTTCCTCGCGATCGGCGAGGCGTACGACATCCCCACCGTCGCACTGCGCTACTTCAACGTCTACGGCACGCGCCAGGCGCTCTCGAATCCATACACCGGCGTGATTGCGATCTTTTCGAGCCGGCTGCTGAACGGCCGCGCGCCGGCACTGTTCGAGGACGGCCGCCAGAGCCGCGATTTCACGCACGTCTCGGACATCGTCGCCGCCAACCTGCTGGCGATGGAACGCGACGCTGCGGTCGGGGGCGTCTACAACGTCGGCACCGGTCGGTCGACCAGCGTGCTGGAGGTCGCCGAGACGCTGGCGCGCGAGATCGGCGTCACGGAAGCGGCCGAGGTGGTCGGCCGCTTCCGTGCCGGCGACATTCGCCACTGCTACGCCGACGTCACGGCTGCCGCGCGCGATCTCGGCTTCGAGGCGAAGACCTCGCTCGAAGTCGGCATGCGCGAGCTACTCGCCTGGCTGCGCACGCAGTCCGCCGAAGATCGCGTCGACCAGGCGCGCAAGGAACTCGAGAGCCGGGGACTCACGCGCTGATGTCGATGCGGCTCGACGCGCGCCGGCTCGCGAAGCTGGTTCAGTCGTTCGAGCAGTTGCGCCTGCTCGTGCTCGGCGACGTCGTGCTCGACGAATACTTGTGGGGCGACGCGACTCGCGTGAGCCCCGAGGCTCCCGTGCCGGTCGTGCACGTGCAGCGCGAGTCGATGGTGCTCGGCGGCGCGGGCAATGTGGTGCGCAACGTGATCGCACTCGGCGGCGCCTGCGATTTCTGCACCGCGGTCGGCGAAGACCGGGCGGGCGAGCGCGTGCTCGAGCTGCTCGCCGAATTGGGCGTCGATGCGCGCGGCTCCGTGCGCGTCGCGGACAGGCCGACCACGCGCAAGACGCGTGTCGTCGCGCGCTCGCAGCAGATCGTCCGCTACGACCGCGAGACCGACGAGCGGCTGCCGGCGAGCGCCGCGCGAGCGCTGCTCGCGGCGATCGATCACTTTGCGCCGCGTGCGGACGGTGCGATCGTCGAGGACTACGGCAAGGGCACGCTGGCGGGCGGCACCGTGCGCGCTGCAATGCGCAAACTCGCAGGCCACGGCGTTCCGGTCGCCGTCGATCCGAAAGAAGACCTGTCGCCGTATCGGGGCGCGGCGTTGGTGAAACCGAATCTGCGCGAGGCCGAGGCGCTTGCGGGCATGCGAATCCGCACGCACGACGATTTCGCCAAGGCCGCGCTGCGACTGCGGCGCAAGCTCGGCGGCGCCGCCGTCGTGGTGACACGCGGCGCGGAAGGCATGGCGCTCTTCGAGCGCGACGGCAGCGCCTGCTTCGTCGGCACGCCGCGCCGCGAGGTCTTCGACGTGCAGGGCGCGGGCGACACGACGATCGCCGCGCTCTCGCTGGCATTGCGTGCCGGTGGTTCGCTGCTCGAAGCGGCCGTCATCGCGAATGCCGCGGCGGGCGTCGTCGTGAGCAAGGTCGGCACCGCGACGGCGAGTCCGGCCGAAGTATTGGAAGCGCTGCCGGCGGCAATCGCCGCGGCGAAGGCACCGCATGGCGGGGAGAAGCGCGCGTGATCCGCAGCATGACCGGTTACGGGCACGCGACCTTCGCGGTCGAAGGCATCGGCTTCGAAGTTGAAGTGCGCAGCGTGAATCACCGCCATCTCGACGTGCGCGTGCGGCTGCCGCACGGACTCGCGGTCTTCGAGGCCGAGGTGCGCCAGCAGGTCGCTGCGAAGCTCGATCGCGGCAAGGTCGATCTGACGATTCGCAGCGTCTCGGGCGACACGCCGTCCGAGTCTGTGGCGCTCGATCTCGCCGCGGCGGAGCAGTACCTGCGCGCCGCGCGGCGCTTGCGCGAAGACCACGGCGTTCCCGGCGAACTCGACGTGCGCGGACTGCTCGGCCTGCCCGGCGTCGCGCGCGTGGTGGAGCGCAAGTTGCCCGAGGAGAACGTCCGGCGCGTGCTCAGCGAGGGCGTCGTCGCCGCGCTCGGCGGACTCGCGTCGATGCGCGCAGCGGAAGGCGAAGCGCTCGACCGCGAGCTGCGCGGGCGACTCGACCGCATCGACGCGCTGGTCGAGTCGGTGGCGGTGCGCGCGGGCGAGGTGCAGATCGTCGTGCGCGAGCGGCTGCGCAAACGCGCCGAACAGCTCCGTGAGGAGACCGGGCTGCTCGACGATGCGCGGCTGCACCAGGAAGTCGTCTGGGCGGCCGACCGACTCGACATCACCGAGGAGACCGTCCGGATGAAGAGCCACACCGCGCAGTTTCGCTCGATCCTCGGCTCGGCGGGTCCCGGCGAGCCCGCCGGCCGCCGGCTGGAGTTCCTGCTCCAGGAGATGGGCCGCGAGGGCAACACGATCGGCTCGAAAGGCGCGGACGCGCCGATCGCGCATCAAGTCGTCGAAGTGAAAACCGAACTCGAACGCCTCCGCGAACAGGTGCTCAACGTTGAATGATCCCAATTCGCTCCATCGCGCGATGCGCGAAGTCCACAAGGTCCGCTCCCGCGCCCCGCGCGAAGCTTCCGACAAAGAAGCCCCGAGCGGAGAGGAAACCCTTCTGACCCGAACGCAGCAGCAAAGACTGCTGAACGTCGGCTACGGCAACCTGGTCGCAGCGCGCCGCGTCGTCGCGATCGTCGCACCCAACGCATCGCCGATGCGCCGACTGCGTCACGAAGCCGCCGAGCGCGGCAAGTTGATCGACGCGACCGAAGGTCGCCGCACGCGCTCGATCGTGATCCTCGACAGCGATCACGTGGTGCTCTCCGCCATCAACCCCGAGACGCTCGCCGCGCGCCTCGTGGAGGACGACGCGGGGCCGCACGCTTGAGCGGCATGCGCCGCGGCGTTCCGTTCGTGCTCTCGGCGCCGTCGGGCGCGGGCAAGACGACGGTCTGCAAGGGTGTCATTGCGCGCGACGCGGGTATCGTGGTGTCGGTGTCCCACACCACGCGCGCGCCGCGCCCGGGCGAGCGCCCCGGCGTCGAGTACCACTTCGTCTCGTCTACCGAGTTCCGCAAGCTGGTCGCGGCAGGCGCGTTCCTCGAACACGCGGAGTACAGCGGCAACCTCTACGGAACCTCGTGGGCGGCGATCGACGCGCCGCTCGCGCGGGGCCAGGACGTACTGCTCGAAATCGAGACCGAGGGCGCGCGGCAGGTGCGCGAGCGGCGCCCCGACGCGCATCTGATCTTCCTGCTGCCGCCGTCGCTCGCGGGGCTCGAATCGCGACTGCGCGGGCGCGGCACGGAAAAGAGTGAAGAGATCGATCGCCGGCTCGCGATCGCGCGCCGCGAGTTCGCAACGGCGAATCTCTTCGACAGCTTCGTCGTGAACGAGGATGCGGAGCGCGCGGTGGGCGACGTGCTCTCGATCGTCGCGGCCGTGCGCGCCGGGTCGCTCGCCAAAGTGGCCGATCGCTTCAGCCTCGCGAGGCTGCGGGCGACGCTCGATCCGGCGCTGGCCGCGTGGCTGCCGGGCTGAGGTAAGCTCAGCGAAACCACCGGCCCCCCGGCCCCGGGAACCGATGCTCCGTTTCAACGACGTCGCCGACAAAGTTCTCGAGCACCATCCCGACGCAGACCTCGGGATGCTGCAGCGCGCCTACGTGTTCGCAGCCAAGGTGCACGAGGGACAGCAGCGGCTTTCGGGCGAGCCGTACCTGATCCACCCGCTCGAGGTCGCCGGCGTGCTGGCGGAGATGCGACTCGACCCCGCCGCGGTCGTTGCCGGGCTGCTCCACGACACGCTCGAAGACACGCTCACTACCGCGGGTGAGATCCGCCGGCTCTTCGGCGACGAGGTCGCCTTCCTGGTCGAGGGTCTCACCAAGATCGCGAAGATCGAGTTCACCTCGGCGCGCGAACGCCAGGCCGAGAGCTTCCGCAAGATGCTGGTCGCGATGTCGAAGGACATCCGCATCCTGCTGATCAAGCTCGCCGACCGACTGCACAACATGCGCACGCTCGGCTTCATGTCGGACGACGCCAAGCGCCGCGTCGCACAGGAGACGGCCGACATCTACGCGCCGCTCGCACACCGGCTCGGCATCGACTGGATGCGCCGCGAGCTGGTCGATCTGGCGTTCCGCACGCTGCGCCCACAGCTCGCCGAGGATCTCGAGAAGCAGCTCTACGCGCGGCGCAAGGAACGGGCGCAGTACGTGGAGGAAGTCCTCGGCATCCTGTCGGCAAAGCTGCGGGAAGCCGGCATCACCGCCGAAGTGACCGGCCGCGACAAGGAGATGGCGTCGATCCAGGCAAAGATGACAACGCAAGGCGTCACGCTCGACGAGATCCACGACGTGATCGCGTTCCGCATCATCCTCGATGGCGGGGCCGATTCGGTCTACACGGCGCTCGGTATCGTGCACGGCACCTGGCGCCCGGTCCCGGGCCGCTTCAAGGACTACGTCGCGCTGCCCAAACCCAACGGATACAAGAGCCTGCACACCACCGTGATCGGTCCCTACGGTGAGCGCATGGAAGTGCAGATCCGCACGCGCGAGATGCACCGCAATGCGGAACTCGGCATTGCCGCGCACTGGAAGTACAAAGAAGGTCTTTCGGGCGATCGCGATGAAGACGAGCAGAAGTTTGCGTGGCTGCGCCAGCTGCTCGACCGCCACCAGGAACTGTCCGACCCGCACGAGTTCCTCGATGCGCTGAAGGTCGATCTGTTCCCGGACGAGGTCTTCGTCTTCACGCCAAAGGGCGACGTCATCAACCTGCCGAAGGGCAGCACGCCCGTCGATTTCGCCTACGCGATCCACTCCGAAGTGGGCGAGCACTGCTCGGGCGCGCGCGTGAACGGCAAGATCGTGCCGCTGCGCCATGTGCTCGCTGACGGCGACACGCTCGAGATCATGACGAGCGAGTCGCAGGTTCCGCGCAAGGACTGGCTCGACTTCGTCGTGTCCGGTAAGGCGCGCTCGAAGGTGCGCCACGCGATCCGCGTCGCCGAGCAGGCGCGCAGCCGCGAACTGGGCCGCGACATCCTCGAGAAGGAACTGCGGCGCGTCGGTCTTTCGCTCGCGCGGCTGCTCGAGAGCGGACAGCTCGCCGAGCTGGCCGGAACCGAAGTCTCGGGTTCGCCGGACGATCTGTTCTCGGCAATCGGCTACGGCCGCCTCGCGCCGGCCCCGATCGTCGCGAAGTTGCGCGGCGATGCAGCGCCCGAACCGGAGCCCGCTCCGAAGCGGCGGCGCCGCATCTTCGGTCGCGAGCGCGAAGCAAAGCCCAGCACCGGCATCAACGTCGACGGCGTCTCGGACGTGCTCGTGCGTTTCGCCAATTGCTGCAATCCGCTGCCGGGCGACGACGTGATCGGCTTCGTCACGCGCGGTCGCGGCGTCACCGTGCACGTCCGCGATTGCCAGCACGCCTTTACCCTCGATCCCGACCGCCGCATCGACGTGCAGTGGGAGGCGAAGTCGACGAAGCCGCGGCTGGTGCGCGTGCGTGCGGTGTCGGTCGATCAACCCGGCGTGCTCGCGAAGATCACCAAGTCGATCGCGGGCACCCACGTCAACATCGGCGCGGCGCGCGTCAGCACCAACGCCGCTGATCAGACCGCCACCCACGAGTTCGATCTGTGGGTCACCGATCTGCGTGCGCTCACCGGCGTGATGAAGGAAATCGAACGGGTGCGCGGCGTCCTCAGCGTCGAGCGGGTCCGCACGTGAGCGAGGCGGCGGGAGCGCCGCGAAAAACCGTCTCGGCGGCTGTGATCTGTCTCGACGAAGAGCGCAACATCGGCGCCTGTCTCGAGAGCCTCGCCTGGTGCGATGAAATCGTCGTCGTCGATTCCGGCAGCCGCGACGGAACGTTCGAGATCGCACGAAAACACGCGACGCGTGTGCTGCACCACGCGTGGCCCGGCTACGTCGCCCAGAAAAACTGGGCGCTCGAACAGACGACCGGCGACTTCGTGCTCTGCGTCGACGCCGACGAACGCTGTACGCCCGCGCTGCGCGAGGCGATCGAGGTCGTGCTGCGCGGCGACGTACGCGAAGCCGGCTTCGAAGTGCGCCGTCACGTCTTCTATCTGGGCCGCTGGATCGACCACGGCGGCTGGTATCCGGATTGGAAGCTGCGGCTGGTGCGCCGCGGCAAGGCGCGCTGGGGCGGCGTCGATCCGCACGACAAGCTGATCGCCGACGGCCCCGTGCGCCGGCTCGACGCCGAACTCGTGCACTTCACCTACGCCGACTTCGCCGCCCATCTGCGCACCCTGCAGCGCTTCTCGGATGTCGTGTCGGAGGTGTGGGCAGGCGAAGGCCGCCGCTTCTCGCTGTGGCGCGCGATCGCGCATCCGCCCGCGAAATTCTTCGAGTGCTACGTCTGGAAGCGCGGGCTCCTCGACGGCTGGCCCGGCTTCGTGATCGCCGCAACTTCGTCGTTCTACGTGTTTGCGAAGTACGTGAAGCTCCGGGAGAAGATGCTCCCGCGTAGCGAGCCCGACGCGAGCGGCGAGACTGATGAGCTACTCCCGCGTAGCGAGCCAACGGCGAGCGGCGAGACTCATGCGCTGCTCCCGCGTAGCGAGCCAACGGCGAGCGGCGAGACTCATAAGGCCGGATGAAGATCCTCCAGCTCACCAGCGACTGGAAGTGGACCGGTCCGGCCGAGCCGATGCTGCGCCTTGCCGAAGCCCAGCGCGTGCGCGGACACGCGGTGGCGATGGCCTACCCGAATGCGCCTGCCGAGGCCAGCCGCTCGCTCGGATCGGAAGCGGAATCCGCGGGCTTCGCATCGGTCGTCCCGCTCGATCGGCGGCGCGGTGTGCATCCACTGGCCGATCGCAAGGACGCCACGCGACTGCGCGCTTGGCTCGGCGCGAACGCGATCGACGTCGTGCACTGCTGGCACACGCGCGACCACGTCCTCGCGTGGCGCGCCGCGCGCGGCCGTCGCGACACCACCGCAATCGTGCGCAGCTACCGGGTCGCCGAGCGCATCGCGCGCACGCCGTGGAATCGCTGGCTCTTTGGCTCCGCGACGGACGCTCTACTGTGTGTGTCCCCCGAAACGGCGCGTGGCAACGCGTCGTTGCGCGGTGCGCGCCCGATCGCAGGTGCGTTCGGCGCGGTCGATCTCGCGCGCTACCGGCCGCAGCCGGCCGATCCGCTCGTTCGCAGCTCCCTCGGCTTCGCGCCCGAGCACGAGGTGATCGGCATCGTCGCGCGGATGCAGCCGCACCGGCTTTTCGATCTGTTGCTGGCGGCCGCGCAGCAGCTGTTCGCGCGACGTCCAAACGCGCGGCTGCTGATCATCGGTCGAGGCACGCATCGCGCGCGGGTAGCGGAGCTGCCGGCAGCGGAACTCGGCATCGCCGATCGCGTGGTATTCGCTGGCTACCGCGCCGGCGACTACGCCGACGTGCTGCGCTCGATCGACGTCTTCACGTTCCTCGTACCCGGCTCCGACGGCAGTTGCCGTGCGCTGCTCGAAGCGGCGGCCTGCGGGATCCCCGCCGTCACGACGCGCCGCGGCGCGCTCGCGGAGATCGTCGTCGACGGCGAGACGGGCCTGCTCGTCGACGAGACGGCGACCTCGCTCGCGGCCGGGTGGGAGGTGCTGCTGGGCGATCCGTCGCGCCGCGCCGCGATGGGGGCCGCCGCGAGCAAACGGGCCGAGCACTGTTTCGCGCCGGAACGCTTTGCGGAAATCGCGCTGCGGCTCTACGACGAAGCGCTCTCCGCGCGCGCGAAGCGTCCGTAGCGCGCACACAGCACGGGCAGCAGCAACAGGTTCATCGCGGTCGAGGTCGCGAGGCCGCCCAGGCGGGGAATGATGTCGCGAGCTGCCGCTCGAGAAAGCTGCGCAAGCCGGGATCGGAGAGCGAGCGCGCCTCGAGCGCGGCCGCGCTTCGTTCCGCGGAGAGCGGAGCGGGAGCGACGTGCTGGCACGCGACGAGCAGCGCCGCCGCCAGCGTGACCGCCCAGTGTCGCGACTCTCTGCACGTCGACATCCTACGGCTCACTGGCTTCAATTTGCAGAACGGCGACTCATCTCTCGAGCCGATGAACGGTGCATGACGGTCTCTTCACCCGATTCAGCGTCGCTCCCGAGCGGGCGCATCGGCGCCGGTTTCGGGCCGTCGAGCGGGACGCGCAGCTCGAAGCGCGCGCCGCCGAGCGGTGAGGCGACGGCTCTCAGGTCCCCGCCGTGCAGTCGCGCGATCATCCGCGCAATCGCGAGGCCGAGGCCTGCGCCCGGCTGGTTGCGCGATCCGTCGAGCTGGACGAAACGGTCGAAGATCCGCTCGCGATCGCGCTCCGGAACGCCCGCGCCGGAATCGCTGACCGCGATCGTCGCGTTGCCCGCGTCGGCCGCGACGTCGACGCGGATCGCGCCGCCGGCCGGCGTGTGTGAGATCGCGTTGTCGAGCAGGTTCGCGACCGCCTGCTGCAACAGCCCGGCGTCGACCACTGCGATGGCAAAGCCACCGTGGGCGCCGATCTCCACCGCGACGTCGTTCTGCTCGCAGGTCGGGCGGAACAGTTCGACGAGGTCGGTGCCGAGACTGATGAGGTCGATTCGCTCGGGGTACAGCGGAAGCTGACCTGCATCGCCTTTCGAGAGCAACAGCAGTCGTTCGATCAGACGGCGCATCTCTTCCATCGACTCGCGAATCGCAACGATCTCATGCTGCGGCGCCGCGCCGTTCTGGGTGAGCAATGCGACGTCGACGAGGTTCAGCGCGCGATTCACCGGCGTGCGCAGCTGATGGGCGACGTCGGCGCTGAACGCGGAGATGCGCTGGAACGAGCGCTCGAGTCGCTCGAGCACGCGATTCAGCGCGGTCGCGTGGCGATCCATGTCGTCGGCGCTGCCGCGCAGCGCGAGGCGTGCATCGAGACTGCGCTCGTCGATGCCCTCGACGGCTCGCGTAGCCGCGCGCAGCGGGGCGAGCGCGCGTCGCGTCGCGAAGCTGGCAACGGCGATCGTTCCAAAGATTCCGAGCAGCAGACTGGCTGCGATTTGACCGAGATGCTCGCGACTCTCGTCGACGAAGTCTGCGAGCGGAGCAGCGCCTTCCAGGTGCCCGCCGTTCGCTACGCGGAGTGCGCGCACGAGATGATCTTCGCGCGAGGCGACGCTGAGCAGCAGCGAGGAGGTGCGGTGCGGCCACAGGCGGCCGGCCGAAGGCCACGACTCCGAGAACTCATGTGTGGCGCCGCTGGCATCGACCAGACGGAAAACCGTTCCGCCAGCGACCTGCAGCTCGCGCAGCTGCCCGTCGTCGCGACTGTCGAGTTCTGCCGCAACGCGGTGGAGATCGGCGCCGAGCTCACGATCGAGCACCTCGATGGCATCGTGCGTCGCAACAAAGAAGAGCGTCGTCACGACGCCGATCAGCAGCAGCGCGATCGCCGCGGCGATGACGAGCCCCATCTGGACCTCGACGCGGCGGAAGAACGCGCGGGCATCACGCATCGATCGAATATCCCGCTCCGCGCACGGTGCGGATGCAGTCGGCGGCTCCCGCCGACTCGAGCTTTCGGCGCAAGCGGTTGACGTGGACCTCGACCACG